>CALVOL010000009.1 GCA_944350285.1 uncultured Bacilli bacterium
TATTTCAAATTTTGTTTGAGTTAAATAAAAGTTGTTTTAAACCGTATTCTCCTTTGAATGAAAATGATTTTTAACTTAGAATCGTTTTCTTCAAAGATGGAGAAAAAGGATTTTGCTGTTGTTTTAGGATTTTTGAGGCAAATGTGATTTGATAAAGATGTTAAATTTTTAGCGTTGAAAGAAACAGTGACTTGGTTATGTGGATGATGTGAATTATCTGTCATATTTCTTTAGAAGATGTTGGTGAAGTTACAAAAAAGTATTCACTTTGTATGATGAAGCTGTGGAGATTATAGTTTTCAATGAAGAAAGGTTACTTGTTTAAGTGGGGTTTGCGTGTTCGTTGATTTACGAATGCTTTTTTGCTATAATGAATTAGTCGAAAGGATGCATTATGAAGAAGAAAGATAAAATAATCGTAGCTATTGTAACTGTTTGTATGGTTATGGTAGTTGTATTGATTGGAATTCATAAAGAGCCTTCTACTCCTAAAAGTGTTTATCAAGTATATTTAGATGGACAAAAAATAGGATTAGTAGAAGATAAAAATGAACTATTAAATTTAATTAACGAACAACAACAGGAAATAAAAGATACTTATGCTGTTGATCAAGTCTATCCACCAAATGGATTTGATATTTTAGAATATGTTACTTATGATGAAAATATTTCTTCTGCTGAGGAAATTTATGAAGAGATTCAAGAGCAAAGTGATTTTACGGTAGAAGGATATGAAATCACGATTACTTCTCCGGCAACGGAAGGAGAAGAAGAAAAAGTAACTAAAATTTCTGTATTAGATGACCAAGTTTTCTATGATGCAGAGTATAATTTTATTACTACATTCGTTGATGAAGCAGATTATAATGCTTATATTACTAATACTCAAGAAGAAATTACTACAGTGGGTACTTATATTAAACATATGGAATTTGAAGAGTCTATTACTGTAAAACAAGCTTATATTTCTGTAAAGGAAAAAATATTTACAGATGCAGATGAACTTACTCAGTATCTGCTTTATGGAACTACCGATACTCAGGAAAATTATACAGTAAAGCAAGGAGATACTTTAGCGTCTATTGCAGAAGCTAGTAAGTTAAATGTACGAGAACTTTTAATTGCTAACCCGAAGTATCGTAACGAGAATGCAGTACTTGCAATTGGGGATACGATTTCTAATAGTATTATTGATCCAATTTTAACTTTGGTTCAGGAAGTTCGTGCTGTAGAAGATGTGGAACAAGCTTATACGAAGAAGAGTGTTGTTGATAATTCATTGAAGACTGGAGAAAGTGTTATCACGCAAGAAGGGGTAACAGGCCTTGAGCGGGTTACTCAAGAGTTACGGGTTATTAATGGTGAACGTTCTCAAGAGACTACTTTGATTGATTCAGAGACAATTCGAGCTTCTGTAGAAGAGATTACGGCTGTCGGCCCGAGTTATAAACCAATGGATGGTTGGACTGGTAATGGTGGAACTGGTGGAACAATTAATACAGGACTTTCTTGGTCTTGGCCAACAAATACTCCGTATATTATTACTACGGATTATGAATGGCGTTGGGGTTCATTTCATGATGCACTTGATATTTCAGGTCCAGGATTTAATTCACCAATCTATGCTTCTCGTGGCGGAACTGTTGTAGAAGTATATAGTGGTTGTGCTAACTATGGTTGGTATGGAAGTATGTGTGGTGGAAGTTATGGTAATTATGTTGTAATTCAACATGAAAATAACTATTATACATTGTATGCGCATTTGACATCGAATTTAGAGGTTAGTGTTGGTAGTCGTGTTTCTCAAGGACAACTGATTGGTCATATGGGTTCTAGTGGTTCTTCTACCGGTGCTCATTTACACTTTGGTTTCTCTGTTGGAATGCCAAACCATGGTGGAAGATGGTATAGTCCATGGAGTCTGTTTAGATGAAAGCAGTTGTTTTAGCAAGTGGAAGCGAAGGGAATTCCACTTTCTTTTCTTATCAAAACGAGAAAATCTTGTTAGATATTGGAAAGAATGCAAAGTATATTAAAGAAAAATTACTAGAAATTGAAGAGAATCCACAAGATATTACTGCTATTTTAATCAGTCATACGCATGATGACCATGTTAGTGCTTTAAGAGTTTTTTTGAAAAGTTTTCATCCAAAAGTTTATGTGACAGAAAAAATGTTTTATGATTTAGAATGCTTGAAAGACTATCCTAACGTTGTGATTTATGATGATGATTTTTACTTGGGATCGATTAAAGTAAATACTATTCGTACTAGTCATGATGCGAGTGACTCTAGAAACTTTATTTTAACTGCTGGAGAAGAGTCTTTGGTTTATTTGACAGATACAGGTTATTTAAATCGAAAATATTTTCCGGCTTTAGAAAATAGAACCTATTATTTGATGGAAAGCAATCATGATATTGAAATGCTTATGAATGGTCCTTATCCAAAGTGGCTTAAACAACGAGTACTTGGAACACTTGGACATCTTTCTAATAAAGATAGTAGTTTTTATTTATCAAAGTTGATAGGAGATAAAACGGAAAAAGTTATTTTAATGCATTTATCCAAACATAATAATACAGAAGAGAAGGCTTTACAAACTTTTGAAGAGACTTTAACAGAGTATGATATTTCTTTTGCAAATATAGTGTGTGCGAAACAAAATGAGATTACGAAGGTGTGCAATGATCAAGATAGTGTGTGTCGGTAAAATTAAAAAACGTTATTTAACGGAGATGATAGAAGATTATCAAAAAAGAATTTCTAAATATCAAAGGATAGAAATTGTTGAAGTCAAAGACGTAGGAACTTTGGAGAGTGAAAAATCTTTGATTGAAAAGTATTTGAATTCTAAAGATTATATTATTACTTTAGAAATCTTTGGTAAGGAATATTCTAGTGAAGAGTTTGCTACAAAGATTAGTGATATTTTTAATCATTATCCTAATATTACCTTTGTTATTGGTAGTTCTTTGGGACTTCATGAGGATATTAAAAAACGGGCTAATCTAGCTTTATCGTTTTCTAAATTTACGTTTCCACATGGGTTATTTCGAGGAATTTTATTAGAACAGATTTATCGTGCATTCAAAATTATTCATCATGAGACATATCATAAGTGAGGTGAACTATGACGTTAGAAGAGTTAAAAACATGTAAAATTGGACTTACTCATTCTGGTTCTTTTCATGCAGACGATGTTTTTTCGGCAGCTTTTTTGCACCTTATCGTTCCAGATATTCAAATTAAGAGAGTCCAGGAGGTGCCAGAAGACTTTTCAGGAATTGTTTTTGATATTGGTTTTGGAGAATTTGATCATCATATGAATGATAATGAAAAACGAAGTGATGGTGTTCCGTATGCTTCTTTTGGTAAGCTTTGGCGAGCTTTTGCACCAGAACTTTATTGTGAAAGTATTTATCAAAGAATTGATAAATCTTTTATTAAAGGACTTGATTTGTCGGATAATACAGGGAAGTACGATAGTCTTTGTTCGGCAATTGAATCTTTAAATCCTATTGATCGAGACGCGACGGGTGATAAAGAATTTCTTGAAGCAGTGGAATTTGCTCAGAAAATTTTAGATCAAAAGATTCAAAAACAAATACGAAATCTTGAAGAAGAAACGTATGTTATGGACGTTTATCAATCGATGGAAGATAAACGAATTGTGATTTTACCGAAGTATGCATCTTTTCATGATGTATTACCTGATACAGAAGCTGTCTATGTTATTTATCCTTCTAGGCGAGGTGGCTATTCTGCACAAGGAGTGACAAAAAATGCAGATACCATCGAATTAAAGAAAGATTTTCCGAAAGATTGGGTCGAAAAATTACCGGATTATTTGACGTTTTGTCATACGAGTCGATTTTTAATTTCAGCAAATACTTTGGAGGATGTTATCAAAGCATGTATAGAAGCCTTAGAGGAAGATTAAGGTTTCTTTTTTTGAGGATTATGTTAAACTATTCAAGAATAAGGGAGTATGATGTTTATGTTTATTAAGGTGTTTTTTATGATAGCAATCATTGGATTATTATGGATGATTTCGTTTTATTTTGGAATAGGAATACTTGTTAATTGTTTTTCTTCTCTTCTTTATGGAAAGAAAAATTATTTTGGTTGGTTACCGTTTTATCAAATTTATTTGTTAGGAAAATTAGCAGTCAATCAATTATTTGGACGGATTTTAGCAATTGGTGGAGTTTTTTATTGTTTGTTTATTTTTTCTATTAATGTAAATGTTTTTCTTTATAATGTAATACTTAGTGTGATTTCTTTTAATTATATTTCTCTATATTCTATAGTTATTTTTGTTTTTTATTTTTATGCAATTTTTAAATATCGAAAATTGAAAAAGCTACAGAAAAATAAACAATAATTTTTAGTGTCAAGTTAGCAATGTTAATTGACTATATTCTTTTTTTTGGAATTTTTTTATGATATGCTTTTTTTAGAAAAAGGAGTTGAAGTTTATGCCAGAGTTTGTACGTCCAGAATATATTGTTTTTGCTTTGTTAGGACTTGTTATAGTTATAATTGTTTATATTGCTCAGGCTATTTTTTTGAGTAAATTTCATAAACTTGTTTATGGTAAGGGAACGATATTAGGATGGATACCTGTTTGTAATCTTTATATAGTAGGGAAGATGGCCGTTAATAAGTTGGTTGGATGGATTTTAGTTGGAGCTTGGTTACTGACAGGTTCTCTTACAATTACTGTTGGGGATTCTAAGTCTACTTATTCTATTTTGCCAGAGAGTATTCGTTCTATATTTACAAATATTTATTCCCTAGTAGTTCTTGGTTTATTTATTTTTGCTATTGTTAAATATGTTAAATTAAAGAAAACAAAATATAATGCTGGACAAAATCAAAATTCAAATATGCAGTCAAGTGGTGGGGATTCTTTAAACAATAATAGTTCTTTCATGGGTAACGTAAATTCTTCTAACATTGGTGGATCTCAAACTAATATGAATATGCAAGACATGAATACTTTTTCAGCCGGGATGTCTTCTACTAATACTTTTTTCTCTACGAATTTGAATGCAGAGACTTCGGTGAATGAGACGAGTCCGGTACAAAGTCAGACTGGTAGTTCGTCAGAGAATTTATTGCAAAATTCAAATACTGTTTCTTCTGAAACTAACTTTATAAGTAATCCAGTTACATCTGTACCTACGGTAGATTCTCAAAATATAAATTTGGTTTCACAACAAGGAATCGCATCGGGTTCTGATGGTTCTTTGCCAGCTGGTGGTGTTGGAATTCAAAATGTAAATCCTTCGCCAGCAGTTATACCAGATACTCCAGCAGTGGATATGTCAAAACCTGTTGTTGATGTTTTTCAATTTGTAAATCCAGAGGCGAGTTCTTCAACGAATAACCCAGCAACTACTTCCGGAGATAGCGTAGAGTCTTTACAAACAGATGATACGATTAAATAAGTTTTTTCAAAGTCTTAGCTTTTATGCTAAGATTTTTTTTGCAATTTTTGCTATTGACTCTCCGGTTTACTGTAATGATTTAATAAATCTTGAAGGAGAGAGAGTTATGAGTAAATATTGTTCGGATTGTGTTTTTTTAAATCAAAAAGATAAGAAAATGGATGGTATTTATAAGTGTAAGCAATGTAAGAAATATGTGAATTTACTTATGCAGCATGTGATAAGTTTTCTGAAAATTATAGTCTTAATTGGTATGGTAAGAGTCAACTTTACGATGAAGGTAAAATGTTAATACAAATACTACACCAACCGCTTCTTATGTGGTAATATTAATTATATTAAGTATTTTGTATATTGTAGGAAAACTTAATGGATATTGGAGCGAGGGATGGCATGAAATATAAAATTGGCGAATTTTCAAAAATTACAGGCATCCCTGTTAAGACCTTAAGATATTATGATGAAATAGATTTATTTAAACCAAGTGAGATAGATCTTTTTAGTGGATATCGATATTATAAAGAAGAACAAATAGAAAGTTTAAAGATTATTTTGGAATTAAAAGAAGCAGGATTTTTGTTAGAAGAGATTAAAAGTCATTGGAATTCTTGGAATGATGAAATTCTCTTAAAACAAAAAACTAAACTTTATGAAGAACAAGAAAATTTGAATTTGAAAATAAAAAAAATAGATGAGTTACGAACTAGATTACAAGGTGGAATGATTACTAGTACACCTGTCAATGAAGTTCTAAGAAGGAGGAAATCATTATGAAAAATACAAATTTAATTTTAGGAAGTGTTGGGAGTGGAAAAACAAGAGGAGTGATGTTTGATACTCTTGAAACATTAATTCAAAATGATAAGAATTTATTTATTATTGATAATAAGGAGGAATATTATCCGAGGTTTCAAAAAGAATTAGCGGAACGCGGGTATCAAGTAAAAGTTATTAACTTTTTAGATACAAGTATGTCTAATGGTTGGAATCTTCTAAGATATCCGTATGAGTTATATCAAAGCAAAAATATAGATGTAGCACTTTGGGTTTTACGAGGAATTGCCATGACTTTATGTAAAAATAATAGTGAACTAGATAGTTTTTGGGAGAATACGGCTGCAGATTTTTTCATGGCCTTAATACTTATTTTATTTAAAGAAGGACAGGAAAGCGAGATTCATTTTTATAGTCTTGCTCAACTACTTAGTTTTTTAGATGTTGATACAGAAGAGCATATTTTAAAAATGCGAGAATATCTTCAGAAGTTGGATGTGAATGACCCGATTTATCGTTTAGCCTCTAGTACTGTTTTTTCACCAATAGAAACAAGAAGTGGTATTTTATCTACTTTAAAAACTTTGCTTAGTTCTTATTTAGGATTTCCAGGTGTAATGAATGTACTATCTTCTAACGATTTAGATATTTCTAAGTTAGAGGGTAAAGTGGCAATTTTCTTTATGAGTCATGGAGAAAAGAAAAAGATGGAAAATCTATTATTGGAACAACTCCTTATGTATATCAAGAAAAATCATGTGCCATTTGTTTTTGTTTTTGATAATTTAAATAAAGTGCCAACTATACCATTTATAGAAGAGTTTGCGGAATATGCTAGACAAAATCAAACTTTTACTTATTTTATAACGAATCACATTGAAGAGTTAAAAAGTAAATATCCACAGTATACTTTTGATAATATGGAAGAAGTGATAGATTGTGATTCTTTAGAGTATTTAGAGATTGATGAACAGGAATATCAAGCTAATTATCCTAGTTTAGAAATGAAAGAGTATTCTAAGTTTGATGTTTCGAAAATCTTTTAATTTTATAAGTTTTGGGATTTTTTTTCCAAAACTTCTTTTTTCTGTGATAAGATATTTTAGAAGTAAGTGAGGTCAGGATTATGATAGGTAATGATTGGGATGAGAAATTAAAGATTATTTGGGAAAGTGAAGGATTTCATAAGTTTATGAAATTAGTAGATCATGAGTATGCTACTAAGACAATTTTTCCACCACATGACCATATTTTTGAAGCATTAAAGTTAACACCTTATGAGAATGTAAAGGTAGTAATTATGGGACAAGATCCATATCATGGAGAAGGAGAGGCTCATGGACTTTCTTTTTCGGTACAGAAAGGTGTGAAAGTTCCACCATCCCTACAAAATATATATAAAGAACTGTATGATGATTTAGGAATACCTCCGCGTGATTATGGAGATTTAACTGGTTGGGCTAAAGAAGGTGTTCTTCTTTTGAATGCAGTGTTAACAGTTGTCAAAGATACTCCGGCAAGTCATAGAAAACTTGGATGGGAGTTGTTTACGGATTATATTATTAAGCTTGTAAATCAGAAAGATACACCAGTGGTATTTATTTTGTGGGGAAATTTTGCCAAAGAAAAAGCAAAATATATTACTAACCCTATTCATCATATTATTATGTCACCGCATCCTAGTCCTTTTTCTGCTCGTTATGGTTTTTTTGGAAGTAAACCATTTTCGCGTACAAATGAATATTTGAAGCAAGCAGGACTTAAGGAAATTGATTGGGGTAGAAAAGAGTAAATAAAAAGATGAAATCATTTTAATTTGGTTTCATCTTTTTTCAAATTTTTAAGCAGTTTTTATTACAAACGGATTATTCTGTGTTCCAATTCCTCCAGAAATCTGAACGTCAGATCTCAGATTGATCACTGGCCGCACACCAATGGTGCTCGCCACCCAGCTGTCGCCCGCTAGGCCATCACTGCCGAGAAGGAACTCATACGCCGCCGTGTAGTCGGAGTTGAAATAGTTCGGAGACACAGTCCAGTATGTGTACCCAGAAAAAGGATAATACAATTTGTTTACATATCCATTTCTTGCTCCTGCTAACATTAGTTCATCAATAGTAATTAACCCTATTGGATATGTTAATGCTTGATTTCCATCTGTCTCTGATACCGTAAATAAATCGTTTTTTGCATTTGGGCAAACTAGACTTGGGCTATAATTTGTGTAATATCTGTCATGAGCTGCATAATCTGTCGTTACATTTGTCTGTACTCCATTTCCATTATTACTTCTCGTTGACAATGTCCTATCATTACAAAATCCTGAATCTGCGATGTAACTTGCATATTCACCTAGATTTGTACTATACCAACTATCTAAATATGATTTAATCGTGGAATTATTCGTATTTGCATTCACTTCTTCTGTCGTTGAACCACTGGTATTTCCGTACATATATCCCACATACAATGGAAGATTTCTCTGACTATTGAATTGTCTTGTTCCTATCTGAGCATTCGTGCCTGCTGCATCTTTCGTGGTTCCAGCATATAGTAGTCGGATACTTCCATCTCCATTGATTCTGATGATTCTCCAGTAGAAACCTGCAAATTGCACATAATTATTTCTAACACTACCTCGGTAGTAATAACTTGTGCCATCTGCATCATTCATCGCATATAATCCTTTATCTGATTTGTCACTTTCTAATTCTGTTTGGTTATAGGTTCTACTTCTTGTAAATGAATATCTCGTGGCTGGATAGCTTGTGCCATCTGATCCTGATACAGTAGCGGAAGTGCTTGATGTGTAACCACTTATTTGATACATCGTTGTACAATTTGTACCATTATATGGTGATAATTGATTGGCTGAAGTTACGTTGGTTCCAGAACCACAAGTATAATAACTACCTTCCAAAAAATTAATACTCGTAGGATCTTTATATACAAAATTAGATAAATAATATCTTCCTTCTGATTCATTAAATGTATAACTTGTAGCGAATCCTACATAGACATTTGTTTCTGTTAAATTAGATGCCCAATCTTCTTCACTTCCTACATCTTCTACTCTTGGCATGGTGTAACTTAGTGTTCCTGAACTTGTGGCATTATTTTCTTGCCATTCTATGATTGGAGCTGTTTGGGTAAAATCAGGTTCTTGTTTACTATTGATTTTATCTATTGCTGTTTGTAGTTCTGTTACTTGATATTCGTTAGCAAGGATAGCATCATGAAGTGTTGTGAATCCATAATCGATTGGACTATACGTACTTGGAGTAGCAGTAATGACTATCTTGGCTTGAAATAATTTGTTCATCGCGTCATCATCAACTGTAACATCCTCATCAAGCCATATTCTTAAAGTATAATCTTCTGAGTCTCCATTTCCTAGTGATCCTGTTCCTAAGATATATGCTTCTTTATAAAGATTAGAGTCTGATACTGTTGTTTGTTCTAATTCATTTAGTGTTTGAATGGCATTGGTGTTTAACATACTTGCCACATAGGAACTATTCAAAGTACTTTCTTTGGTTACTTCTAAAGTTATCGTGTAACTTGCAAATAAGTCACATGTATTTTCTACTGTAAAGGAATATGGAGTTGTTTGTCTTCCTTCTTCATCTGTTAGGGGATAGGCATCGTCTAAATTAATTGCATTTTCTTCTTTGGTTAATTGAAGCTCTAGGCAACTACTTGTGATTCTATTCGTTCCCGTTTGAGATAATGTTAATCTCCAATAAGCATAACTGACACCTATGGTAATACAAATTACCATTAACAAACCTATTCCTATTAATATTGTTTTCTTTTTCATTGGTACCACCTATTCTACTTCTATTAATATGGTTAATCATTTATCATATATACCCCATATACTATCTATATAAATTGTATCATGGCTCGCACAATTACACAACTATTAATTCGAAGGTTTTGTCTCTTTTTGATTTTTTCATTGTATCTTTTGGTGATTGTGATATACTGAATGTGGTGATGCTAGTTGAAATATTATCTTGAAAGTGTGAAAGATGTTTTAAAAGAAGTAAAAAGCAGTGAAAAGGGACTAAGTAAAAAAGAGGTAAAAAGAAAATTAGAACAAAATGGTGAAAATATTATTCAAGGAAAAAAGAGGAGAAGTAAAGGGCAAATTTTTTTAGCACAGTTTAAAAATTTTATGGTTATTTTACTATTGATTGTTGGTGTTCTTTCTTTTTTCTATGCTTTATTTGAGACTCATGATTATCTAGATTCTTTTGTGATTTTAGGAACGACTTTGATTAATGTCTTTATGGGATATTTACAAGAAGATAAAGCAGAGGATGCTGTAGAAAAGTTAAAACAATATAATATTACTAAAGTTAATGTTACTCGTGATGGGGTAATGGAAGAAGTTCCTTCTACAGAGTTAGTTGTGGGTGATGTTATTGAAATTGAAGCAGGAGATTCTATTCCTGCGGATGCAAGGATTATAGAAAGTTATTTTGCAAAAGCAGATGAGTCTGTTCTAACTGGTGAAAGTAATTCTGTTACGAAAAATGCTGATACTTTAACTGGTAATGTTTCTTTACATGAGAGAAGTAACATGGTGTATGCTGGAACAAATTTGGTGTCTGGAAAAGTAAAAGCTGTTGTTTGTGCTACTTCCATGCAAACAGAGATTGGTAAGATTGCTAAAGCAATTAATACAAGTGAAGAGCCTATTACTTCTTTACAGGTAAAGGTAAAAAAGGTTAGTACTTTTATTACAATGGTTGCTATTGTTTTGGTTGTTTTTGTTTTAATTGTTAGTGTGATTAAAGATTATGATATGTTAATGATTGTGATGCTTTGTATTTCAATGATTGTCGCTTCTGTGCCCGAGTGTTTACCAATTGCGATTACTTCTACTTTAATGATTGGTGTCAAAGCAATGGCTAAGAAAAAGACAGTTGTTCGTAATATGGCTGCGATTGAAACATTAGGAGCTACTGAGGTTATTTGTACGGATAAAACAGGTACCCTTACGATGAATCAAATGGAAGTTGTAGAGTGCTATTTTAATCTTTTGGATATTAATTTAGACGAATATTCTTTTCATAAAAATGATGTTGTATCAGCTATTTTAGCATTATGTAATACATCTACTAAAAATAAAAAGGGAGAATATATTGGTGATGCTGTTGATGTAGCTTTGTTAAATTATTTAGAAAGTAAGAAAGTTTCTAGCGAATCTGTAAAGAAACAATATATGAAAGTTGTGGAAATTCCTTTTGATTCAGAACGAAAGATGATGAGTTTTGTATATCAGAAAGATGGAGAAAAGACTATCTTTACCAAAGGTAGTACTCAATCCGTGTTAAAAAATTGTTCGTTTGTTTTGAAAAATGGGAAAGTACAAAAATTAACTAAGTTGAATAAAGATATGATTTTAGAAAAAGAGGAGTCTTTATCACGGAAAGCATTAAAGGTGATTGCCTTAGCTTTTAAGGACAATGTTTCTAATCATTCTGAGGAAGAAGATTATATGAACGAAGAGTCTCATCTTACTTTTGTTGGTTTGGTTGCAATGAAGGATCCGGCTAGAAGTGATGTTAAAAACGCTATTTTAAAATGTAAAAGTGCACATATTAGACCAATTATGATTACTGGAGATAGTTTGGACACTGCTCTTGCAATTGCGGAGGAAGTTGGAATTATTGAGCCTGGTGAAGAAGGAATTTTGGGAAATGAACTTGATAAGATGACTCCGAAGGAACTTAAGAAATGTGTGAGCAAGTATAATGTTTTTGCTCGTGTTTCACCAGATCATAAATACATTTTAGTAGATGCGTTACAACGTCAAGGAAAAGTTGTTGCAATGACTGGAGATGGTGTGAATGATGCACCAGCACTTCAAATGGCTAATGTTGGTATTGGTATGGGAGAAAGTGGTACCGATGTTACAAAGAGTGTGTCAGATATTCTTTTGTTAAACGATAGTTTTTCAACGATTGTTACGGCAGTCTCTGAAGGGCGAAGAATTTACGCTAATGTTATAGCAAATGTTTTATATAACTTATCTTCTAATTTTACAGAAATCGTGTTGATTATATTGGGAATGTTTTTAAATAATCAAATTATTTTGGCACTTCATGTTTTGTATATAGATCTAGTGGCTGATACAGTTCCATCAATTTGTTTAGCATTTGAAAGCGCTAGTAAGAAGAATATGAAAAAGAAGCCGAATGGTTTGGACAAACCGATTTTTACACCATATTTTTTTGCATTCTTAATTCTTTCTGTGATTGTTGAGGCCGGAGTATCTTTGATTGTTTATTTTGTTAGTATTGAACCACTCGGCGTGACGATGGCTCAGACATTAGCATTATTAAGTGTTGTTTTGAATGAGTTCGTATTTGCTTACAATTGTCGTTCTTTAAGGGAAGGAATTTTTGAAAAAGGATTGTTTTCTAATAAGCGACTTAATTTAGGAATTTTAATATTAATTGGTGTTCAACTTTTGGTATTCTTGACACCAATTGGAAGTATTTTCTCGTTAGAAGTAGTTAACATAGGGGTATTTATTTTGGTGTTTGCTGTTAATTTGATAAGTCTTCTTATTATTGAAGCATTTAAACCTATCTTAAATAAATTATTTCCTGAAGAATAAAAAACTTCGTCATTGTGCGAAGTTTTTTAAAGTTTAAAATCATCTATATCGTTGTCTGTCATATCTTTGCCATCAAAGAATGGTTTGCTTTTTACATTGTTTAGTTTGGCGATGATGTTGTTTGGAAATTTTCTGATATAGCCGTTTAATAAATTCATTTGTTTATTATAATAAGAAATACATGCGGTTAGTTTTTCGTTGATCATTTTAAAATTGTAAGTGATTTCAATCATGTTTTCATTTTTTTCTAATTCTGGATTGTCATTACATAGATTTGCGATGATGTTTTCTGCTTGTTTTAGTTCTCTATCTAAATCGAAATTACTTATCTTTTTTTCTTTTAAATCAATAAATTCTTTTAGGTATTCTTTTTTTTCTTTTCCTTCTTTTTTTATGACATCGTTTGCTCTTACCATGATGTCATATTTTGTTCTTAAATTTTCATCGATTAAGTTTTCTGCATGTTCTATTTTTGTTTTTTCTATTTGTAATTTGTTATAAATCATAATGTAACAAATTGCTAGTATTCCTATTACGGCTAATATAATTAATAAAAATTCGAATGCTCCCATAATTTTTCCCTCAATTCTATAAGAATTGTATCATATTTTTAAAAAGTTTCAAACATTCCTTTTATTAAAAATTTATTTTTATACATTTCCTTACTTTTTCTAAAATGTTACTTGAAATTAATGGGGATGTAGTTGTTACCTTTTGCAAACTACTATTTCAATATCTTTTTACAAATAGATTCAGAAAAATTACCTATTTTGGTATCATATGACGTTACTATGGACTTCTCCAATTCTAAAATAAAATTTCTTCCATTAGATACTTTTCTTACCCATTTGGATAACTGTCTTAAATCAACTTTACTTAAACTCTTGTCTTTAATCATTTCAAAATATAACAACTTTGCTATATAAAAATTAAACTTATTGAGATTGTTATCATGAATATTAGAGCTAGATGTATTTAAAATTTTAAATTTATCCATATCACATAGATGAACATAATTATAAGAATAAATATAACTCCCTCTATTTAAATCTTCGACTAATATTCTATTTTCTGTAAAACTGGAAAAATCATCATACAAATCATATACACATTCCATTAATTCACTACAAGTGAAATCACCACTATCTTTTCTTATAGATAAATCCGTACTTTTAGTAACATCAAAAATATAATTCATTACAATTCCACAAAAAATTCCATCTTCATCAAACATACACTCTAAAGGTTTCGCAGTTCTTTTTACGTTTAATTGGTTCATAAAAGCAATCGCTTTATCATAAGTCATTAAAGATTTATCTTTGCGCGAAGCAATATCATATTTTAAAAGTTTTAAAGCTAAATTATTAAGTCTAAAAACAATACCATCATGTCCAGAACCGATTTTTTCTAATTCAAAAATATTATCTATGTAAATATTACCATTATTAAAAATAACTGTCTTTTTCATACTACTATAATTTTTTATAACTATCACCCCTAAATTGGGTTATATAATAAATGAAAATAGTTGAAAAATCAAGGTCATTATTTGAGAGATAAAAAAGCTTCTTGTATTAAATATTATTGTTCTTTTGTTCCATTACTATTTTTTTTCTTTTCTTGGATAATGATTTCAATGTTATATTTATTGGCAAGTTCTAGTAGGTCTTTAAATAAATAGTTTGTTCTTCCTAGTTCGTTGGATTGTTGCCAATCTTTTGATTTATGAATGGTTTTGGCAAACTCAGCTTGTGTTTTTCCAGTGTTTTGTCTTATGAAAAATAATATTTCGTTCGGTTTATAGTCGTTAGCTTTAAATTTCATATGAGCACCTCTATATTACAATATCAAAGTATTGTTTTAAAACTTTTTAATGCGTATTGACAATACGTTTTGTTTGTTGTTAAAATTTATATAGTAGACGTATTGACGATACGTTGCGAGGTGGATTATGAAATTAGAAAAATTTAAAGAGAAAGATAATAAAAAAAGATTTATTGTGATATTTACAGTATGTTGTATTTTGTTGCTTGCTGGAGTATTACTTTATAACAGTTTTGCAGTATTTACAGAAGAAAAAGAGTTTAATGTGATTAATGGGCAATATCAAGATCCTGGAGACATCTATTTTGCCTATTATGTTGACGGAGAAATCACTAGAGATATGCCAGCACAAGGATCGGGATATCAATTAGACGAAGAACAATCAAACTGTACGAATGGTGTTGTTCCAACGTGGGATTATACTACATGGTCTTTTGTTGGAAATTATTCTAATTATAATGCCTTAGATTATACACGAACAAAATGTAATTTATATTTTGTGAAGATAAAGACAGTAAATACAGTGTTAGGAGATTTAGAAGTGTATACGTATACTCCTGATTTTACAAAGTCCGCTTGTGATGATGCGGCATGCGAATCCCATGAAAAAGGAATATTTGAAACAACTGATGAGGATGGTGTCTCTTATTATTACCGAGGAAGTGTAGAAAATAACTATGTATCTTTTGCAGGATATTATTGGAGAATCATCAGAATCAATGGTGATGGTAGTATTCGTATGATTTATGATGGAACGGTAGCCCATCCAAATGGCGAATCAAGCACCGATCGACAAGCAGGAACAAGTCAATTTAATCAAACTTATACGGATAATATGTATGTAGGGTATATGTACACAAGTGGGGATGCCCATGGGCTTAGCACATCCTCTATTATAAAACAAGCGAATGACAATTTTTATACTTCAAACTTAGCAAGTTATACTAATTATATTGATACTGATGCTGGATTTTGTGGAGATAGAAGCGTCTTAAATTTACAAAATGGAGTAGGAACAGGAACAGTAACCACATACAATAAAGGATATTTAAGAGTCTCAACAAGTGCACCTTCACTCATATGTGAAAATGCAAGTGATCTATATACCGTATCCTCCTCAAGTAAAGGAAACAAAGCATTAACGTATCCAATAGGGTTAATTACAGCAGATGAAGTGATGTTATCTGGTTCTAACGGAGGGGTCTTTGATGGTTCTTATAATTATCAAAAACCAACATCAAATAGTTACATAACAACAGGGAATAATTTCTGGACCATGACACCGGCAGGTGGTTATTATCCGTTTGG
Organism: uncultured Bacilli bacterium; assembly: GCA_944350285.1. Taxonomy (GTDB): domain Bacteria; phylum Bacillota_I; class Bacilli_A; order RF39; family UBA660; genus Ventrenecus. The sequence goes on from CALVOL010000009.1 coordinate 15,996, forward strand.
TGGTACACTCTGGGGTGCATATATGTTCTTTGTGGGTGTATCTGGTAGTATTGATGACGACGGTGCGAGTGCCCCCTATGGTTTGCGACCTGTCATAAATATTCGGAGTGATGTTAGGGTATCAGGTGATGGAACCATGGCAAGTCCTTACATTTTTTCCTGACCTAAGAAAAGTTTTTGATAAGACATCATCAATAAAAGAAAAAGATGGAATAGATGCATCCAGTGAGTGAGGAAAGACATTTCATGAGCATTAATGATAATTTTGTTGTTAAAGTTATAGGAGTACAGGAATTTTTGGTAAATCAAAAAAGTTTGGAATTATAATAATGATAAAAGATTGAAATAAATTGTAAAAAAATTTTAGAAATGTTAGTTTTTTGCTATAATTTATTTGTGATGAATATGAAAGTAGAGAGAATTGTTGTTGGGAATTTAGAAGAAAATTGTTATGTTGTTGTAAATGAAAAGAAAGAAGCTTTAGTAATTGATCCAGGAGATGAAGCGGATAAGATTTTATCTTTTTTAAAGCCTTATCATGTGGTTGGTATTTTGGTAACGCATTATCATTTTGACCATATTGGTGCTTTAGAAGAGTTAGAAACATTTTATTCTTTAAAGGCTAATGTTAAGTCTCGTGTCTTTGATTATGAAGTGATAAAAACGCCAGGGCATACTAGTGACTCTATTTCTTTTTATTTTCCAGAGCTTGGTTGTGTTTTTGTTGGAGATTTTATCTTTAAAGATGGTATTGGTCGTACTGATTTAGGTGGAAATGATTTTGAAATGAAGGAAAGTATTCAAATGTTTTTAAATCGTTTTTCGGGTGATACAGTGTTGTATCCCGGTCATGGTTTAGCGACTACTTTAGGAGCAGAACGAAGATTTTTAGAATATATAAAAAGCAATTAGAAATCTAATTGCTAATCGAACGTATCTGAGTAATCCACATTGTAATTGATTTTTTCATCAAATTCTACAAAGTTTACATAAAGCATTCTTATTAAGTACCAATTTCCGGTTGTTGGGTCGGAGAGAATTAGGTGGTCTCTACCGGATTCTTCAATAATTCCCGTATAGATTTTATCTCGCCATTCATTAGAGTCTGGATAAGAAGCATAAACTTTTACGAGTTTTCCTTTGTTTAACCTTAAAATGTTTTCGATTAAACTTTGCTCTAGTGGAAGAGATGCTTGACTGCTTATGTTTCCTGGAGGGGTCATTGGTGTATTCGTTGTACTAGGAAATGTTGGATTACTAAAAAAACTTCCGTTCATTTTATCACCTCTCTAAATTATATGTTCGACGAAACTGTCTCATTCTTTTTGTTGTTTCTTTCTTTTTTTTTCGTTATAATAAATATAAGAGAGTGATACTATGGATATAAATAAAATTAAAGAGATTATTTTTAAAAGAGATTTTTATAAGAGATTTGCTGTTGTTTTATTTGGAGTTTTTTTGTTAGCTATTGATTATAATTTGTTTTTGCTTCCTAATCATTTTGTAATTGGTGGAACAACAGGATTATCGATTGTGGTAGAAGATTTATTTGGGTGGAACCCTCAGGTGTTTCTTTATATTACGACGGCTCTTTTGATTTTTGTTAGTTTTTTGTTTTTAGGTGTCAAAAAAACATCTATTTCTATTGTAGGTAGTATTATGTATCCGTTTTTTATTACTTTGACACAGCCTTTGGCGGAAATGTTAAAGCCGTATGTAGCTTTTGATAATGTTGTTTTATTGATTATTGTTGCTGGAAGTTTGTATGGGTTTGCCTATGGTATTATTTATCGTATGGGATTTGATACTGGTGGCTCTGATATTATGATACGAATTGTTAATAAATATTTGCATATGTCTGAAGGAAAGTGTTCGATGTATGTTCAGGGAACGATTATTTTGATTGGTGGACTTGTTTTTGGTATTAATCAAATGATTTATGCAATTCTTATTCTGGTGATTTATACAAGTTTGATGGATAAGATTATTATTGGTATTTCAGACTCTAAGTTGTTTTTTGTTCATACGAAGCATAGAGAGGAAGTTCAACATTTTATTTTAGAAGACCTTCATGCGGGGGTGACGATTTTAGAAACACAAGGAGGATATACGAAAGAAAAGACATCTATTTTGATGTGTGTGGTTCCAAATAAAGATTATTATCTGTTTAAAGAGATGATTTTGCAGATTGACCCGGATGCATTTTTCATTATTAATGATTGCTATGAAGTGCAAGGCGGTGTTAAGAGGAGGAATTTACCATTTATATAATGGTTTTTTTATGATATGATTATAATGCGAGGTGGAAGTAATGAAGTTAATTAAAGTAGAACATGCTTATAAAATATATAAAAATGGTACGACAGCGATTGCTGATTTAAGTGTTACGATTGATAAAGGAGAATTTGTTTTCGTGATTGGTTCTACTGGTTCTGGGAAATCAACGTTTATTAAGATGTTATATAGAGAGGAAAAACCGACGCGCGGAAAAGTTATTGTTGGAGGAATTGATGTTGCAAAACTTCGTAATTCTAAGGTGTATAAGTTAAGAAGAAAATTAGGGGTAGTATTCCAAGATTTCAAATTGTTACCTAAGTTAAATGTTTATGAAAATGTTGCTTTTGCTTTGGAAACACTTGGACTTCCAAATAATGAGATTCGTCCAAAGGTTTTAAGGGCTATAGAAGCGGTTGGGTTAAAAGAGAAAACTAGAAATTTACCAAGTGAGTTGTCTGGTGGTGAGCAACAACGTGTCGCGATTGCCAGAGCTTTAGCGAATGATCCTAAGTTGTTAATTTGTGATGAGCCAACTGGAAATTTGGATCCAGATACGTCAAAGGAAATTATGAAGATATTGGATAGTATTAATCGTACGATGGGAACAACCATTATTATGGCAACACATGATAAAGATCTTGTCAATCGTATGAAAAAAAGAGTTTTAGTGATTGAAGATGGTGTGCTTGCTAGTGATGTGAAGAAAGGAAGTTATAAAGTTCATGAAAGCGTTAAGGATTCTAAGTAGAAGTATCAGAGATTCATTTAAAAGTGTATTCCGTAATTTTTCTTTGTCTATAGCCTCTATTTTATGTACAACAATTACTTTGATTTTAGTGGCTGTGGCAATCTTCTTATCTTATAATGTTCATGAAGTTACTACTACTTTAGAGCATGAGCTTACGATTGTAGTTTATTATAAGCAAGATGTAACGGATGAACAAAAAATAGAATTAGAAAATGCTTTAAAAACGATGGATAATGTAGATAGTTACGAAACGAAAAGTAAAGATGAGTGGAAAGCAGAGATGCAAAAGGAAAGTGATACTTTAAAAACTACTTTAGATTATTTAGAAGAAAATCCTCTTTTGGATTCTGTGATTGTTACAGTTAAAAATGTTTCTGATTTAAGTGAAACCGCGAATAGAATTCGGGAATTCGATTTTGTTAGTAGTGCGGAATATGGTGAAGGAATGGTCGAAAATGTTATCGGTATTTTTGATGCGATTAGTTGGGGAACATTTGGAATGGTCATTGCTTTAGTCCTTGTTACAGCATTCTTAATTAGTAATACGATTAAGCTTACTATTTTCTCTAGAAAAACAGAAATTGAAATTATGCGACTTGTAGGAGCTAGTAATTCTGCAATTAAGTTACCATTTATTTTTGAAGGATTTATTTTAGGTGTTTTTGGTAGTATTATTCCAATTTTAATTAGTATTTATGGCTATGTATTATTATATAATAAGACCGGTGGTTATGTATTTACTAAGATTATTACGTTAGTAGAGCCATTCCCATTTGTGATTATTCTTGCTCTTATTTTACTGCTTATCGGATCTCTTGTAGGTATGTTCGGTTCTTGGAGAGCAGTTAGAAAGTATTTGAAGATATGATGAGAAAGTTTGTTGGCGGACTTTTTGCTTTTCTCTTTTTGTTTTCTAGTGTTCTAGTAGTGCAAGCTAGTGAAGAAGAGCAGACGCTCGGAGAATTGAAAGCTTTGTATCAAGAAAAGTTGAAAGAGAAAGAAGAGAATGATAATAAGAGTGCTGCGGCGAAGGAAGAGATAGCAGAAAATCAAGCTGCTATTGCTGAGGCTGAAAAGGAAATTCATGTTGCTGAAGGAGAGATGGAAGTGGCTCAGACGGCAATTGATGAGTCAAATACTAAGATTAGTGAACTTACCGAACAAGCCGATTATGTTCTTCGTTATTTACAGGAAATGCAAGGTAATAATGCCTATGTAGAATATGTTTCCGGAGCAAGTACGATGACAGATTTTGTTATGAGGGTTGCTGTTGTAGAACAATTATCTGATGAAATTCATAGAATGATGGATGATTTAGATGCTGAGATTAAGAAAAATGAAGAACTTAAGGCTGAGTTAGAAGAGAAGAAAGCAAATTTGGAAAAGCAACGTCAAAGCTATCAGTCAACGATTGCTTCTAGAACGAATGATTTAGCTAATTATGATAAATATGCTTTAGATATTGATACGCAGATTGAGTCTTTGAAGTCTAAGCTTGATGCTGCAGAAACAAATTGTGCGTTGTATGCAGCTAGTAAAGGGGATGACGCGATTATTAGTAAAGATTGTGTTAAACCGAAACCTGTGACTCCTCCTAGTAATTCTGGTGGTTCTAACAGTGGAATTGTTATTACAAATGATTCTTGGTTAAAACCTTTAACGCATGGTAGAATTACAAGTGAAGTAGGATATCGTTGGGGAAGTTATCACAATGCATTAGACATTGGTGGAAATAGTGAAGGTACTCCTGTGTATGCAGCTGCGGCTGGTGTGGTATCCGGTAAAATCTATCGTTATAGTTGCGGTGGAAATATGCTTTATATCGATGTGAATGTAGGTGGACAAGCTTATACTACTTACTATTATCATCTTTTAAATTTTAATGTAGAAATTGGTGATGTGGTAGACCAAAATACGGTGATAGGCTGGGTCGGTGGTGGTCCTAGTACTTCTAGTGCGTATGGTGGATATGATAACTGTACTACGGGAGCTCATTTACATTTTGGGGTAGCCCGAGGATATTATAATGGTTATTCTGTATCAAGAAGTAATGTTATTACACCACCAGGATTTCCAAATACTTATGGTTGGAGTTTCTACTCTCGTTATGATATGTATTAAGACAATGATTAAAGTTGTCTTTTTTTCTGATGTTTTATTTGTATAAAATGTCATTTTCTCGATTTAAATCAATATTTTTTTCAAGATATATTTTTGATTCGTACGAAAAATATGTAATTTATGCAATTTATTCGTACGAAAAATATGTAATTTATGCAATTTATTCGTACGAAAAATATGTAAAATTTCATAGAAATTCTTGCGGAATTAGGCAAAATCGTTTATTATTTAGGTGGTGATAGATATGTTGAAAAGAAAAGTGGAGCAAGACTTGTTGATGTGGAAAGAAAAAGAAAATAAGAATTGTCTTCTTGTTGGGGGTGCAAGACAAGTTGGAAAAACATATATTATTGATAATTTTGCTAGAGAAAATTATGAAAATTATGTGTTAATCAACTTTGATGAAAATGAGGGGTATAAAAGTATTTTTGAAGATAGTTTGGAAGTGGATGTATTAATTAGTAATATTAGTTTTAGCGTTCCTAATGTCAAGCTAGTACCCGGAAAAACTTTGATTTTTTTGGATGAGATTCAAAATTGCCCTAGAGCAATTACTGCTTTGAAGTTTTTTTCTATTGATAAGCGATTTGATGTTATTGCCTCAGGGTCTTTATTAGGAATTAATTATAAGGAGGTACCTTCTTATCCAGTTGGTTATGTCGAACATTTAGAAATGTCTTCTTTAGACTTTGAAGAGTTCTGTTGGGCGAATGGAGTATCTGATGAATCTATCAAAGACTTAAAAAAGTATTTTGATACTAAAAAACAAGTTCCAACTGCAATGCATGAGAAAATGTTGGATTTATTTAAACATTATATTGTTGTTGGTGGAATGCCTCAGGCAGTACTAGAGTATGTTTCTAGTCATAATTATCAAAATGTGTTGAAAATTCAAAGAGATATTTTAAATGGTTATAGTAGTGATATTCAAAAGTATGCAGAAGGAATAGAGAAAAATAAGGCGCGCGCTTGTTTCTTTTCAATTCCGCAGCAACTTGCTAAAGCGAATAAGAAATTTCAATACAGCTTGGTAGAGAAGGGGGGCAGTGCAAGAAAATATGCTGGAAGTTTAATGTGGCTTTTTGATGCCGGCATTGTTAATTTTTGTTATAATCTTTCAACTCCAGAACTTCCTTTAGAAGGAAATGTGAAAAATGATGTGTTTAAAGTATATATGAGAGATACCGGGCTATTTGTGGCAATGTTAGAAGATGGCGTTGCCAAAGATATATTAAATGGAAATTTAGGAATTTATAAAGGTGCCATTTATGAAAATATTATTGCTGATATTTTTACGAAATCTGGAAAGAAATTGTATTATTTTGAGTATAATTCTCAACTTGAAATTGACTTTTTTATTCGCTATTTAGATAAGGTGACTGCTGTAGAGGTAAAGTCTGCAGAGAATACGAGAGCAAAATCTCTTCGTTCGGTAATGCAAAATTGGGGTGTAAAGCAAGGTATCAAGTTGTCTACTAAAAATATAGGTGAGAGGGATGGTGTGATCAATTATCCTCTTTATATGGCAATATTTTTGTAGCGCTTGATACCCTAGATGCAAAAAAATAATTTTTATGATAAGATATATATGGAGGATATCAATGAGAAAAATAATAGGTTGTTTTTTAATTATAGTAATTGTGTTTATGCCTCAAGTTTCGGCTTTGATAGAAAATCCTAAAACGTTAGGTGATTTGCGTGCTAATTATAATGAGTTATTACAGAAGCAACAAGAAAATGAGGCATTGAGTGAAGCCGCTAAGAAAGAAATTGCTGAGAAGGAAGCAGCAGTAAAACAAGCAGAGGCTGATATTCATCAAGCAGAAGCAGATATGGAACAAGCAGAGGAAGATATTCGTGTTTCTAATGAGAAAATTGATGAGTTAACAAAAGAAGCTAATCAAGTGTTGTTGTATTTACAGCAGGTTCAAGGTGGTAATTCTTATGTAGAATACGTTACAGGTTCTAGTACCATGACGGAGATGGTTATGCGAATTGCGGCGATTGAACAAATTTCCGATAGTATTCAAAATACGATGGAAGATTTGGAAGAAGAAATTAAGAAGAATGAAGAACTTAAGGTGGAATTAGAAGCGAAAAAGAAACGGTTGGAAGAACAATCTGTAGAATATAAAAGAATTATTGAGGAAAATTATGGAAAACTAGAAGAATATGATAAATATGCTTTGGATATTGATACTCAGGTAGAAACTGCTAAAAATCAATTGGATAGTAATGTGAAAATTTGTTCTGAAAATTTGGGTAAGACTACCGATGATGTTAAGTTATCTGATTGTTCTAAAGTACCTGTTAGTTCTGGTTGGTTAAAACCTTTAAATTATGGAACTATTACAAGTACGATTGGTAATCGTTGGGGAAGTTATCATAACGCTTTAGATATTGGTGGAGCTAGTCCGTTTGAAGGAACCCCTGTTTATGCAGCAGCAGCTGGAGTAGTATCTGGGATGGTTTATGAGTATAGTTGTGGTGGTAATATGCTTTACATTGATGTTAATGTAGATGGCAAGGAATATACAACGTATTACTATCATTTGCTTCGATTTAATGTTTCTATGGGACAAGAAGTTGATACGAATACGATTATTGGTTGGGTAGGTGGTTATTCAACATCAAGTGATCATGGTGGATATGACAATTGTACAACTGGCGCTCACTTACATTTTGGTGTTGCTAATGGCTACTATAACCCTTCTGTAGGAATTTTACGAAGAAATGTTATTACACCACCAGGATTCCCAAATCAATCGGGATGGAGTTTCTATTCTAGAACGCAGATGTATTAATTTGCGTTTTTTCTTTTTTTTCTTGCGTTCTTATTTTATAATAAATTAGGTGGTGTTTATGACATTTTCTACAAGATTAAAAGAAGAGATTTGTTTAGAAGATATTGAACGAGTTTCCATGTTTAGCGAGCTTTCTGCTATTATCCGTTATGATGCTACGATTAAGGAAAATACTATCATATTAGTTTTTGAAAATGCCAGTGTTGCAAGAAGAGTGTTTAAAGATATAAAAAGTTGTTTTAATTATTCTTCTCATATTATTGTTCGTAATCAAAAGAGGCTGAGAGCAAAGCAAATTTATATTTTGGAAATTCATGATAAAACGAAAGAAATATTGGAAAGATTAAATATTTTTAAAGACCAACAAAAACTTGTTATGAAACGAGAGTATTTGGCTGATCCAGAAGAAATGGTTGCTTATGTTCGCGGGACTTTTTTAGTTACTGGTTCGATAAGTGATCCGGCGACGGCTGGGTATCATTTAGAATATGTTTTTAATGAGTTAGTTGATGCTGAATTTATGAGTGCGCTTTTGCATGAAATGAGGTTTGATAGTAAAATAACGGAACGAGGAAATCGTTATTTGGTCTATATGAAGAGTTCTGAAGAGATCAGTGATATGATTCGAATGTTTGGTGCTTCTAATTCTTTATTTTATTTTGAAGATGTTCGTATATATCGCGATCATAAAAATATGGTCAATCGTCTCAATAATTGTGAGATCGCTAATCAAGAAAAGACTACAAAAACTGGAATGGATCAATTGGAACTGATTCGATATTTAAAAGAACATGACTTGGTGGATTTGTTAGATGAAAAAACACAGATAGTGCTTAAATATCGTGAAAAGTATCCGGAAAGTTCTTATCAAGAGCTTGCTTCTATTATTACTATGGAAACGGGTTATCATATTGGCAAATCGGGAGTAAATCATCATTTTATTAAAATGAAAAAATTAAAAACGCAACATGAGGAATCTTTGAGAAAATAAGTTATATTTGAATACGGAAAGCATAATAAGTATTTTTTAGATTTGACTCTTGGATGTCTAATGCTTTTAGGATAGATTTTTCTTCTTCATTTAAGTCTTTTTGGTAAGAGTAAATATATATGTTTTGAAAGTTTAATGATGAAAAAATTCGGATAAGGTCACTTTTGGTAAAGTGATTTTTTTTCGTAAAGTTTGTATAGTACCATTCATCTTTTAATAATAATTTTAGATTATTGATGCTCGCGATGTTTGAGGTTTCGCCAATAATATAGCCATGTGGTTTTAAAATCTTTTTGAGATCGTTTAGAAATAGGAGAGGAGCCTCTTCTCTCTCTAATTCTTGGCCAATGAATATGGTATCAAATATTTGAGGGAGTTCTTCTATTTTAGAATATACGGGGTGAAAGTGTTCGGCCATTTGTTTTTGGGCATTATCTTGTTCTAAGCCGATGACAGTTGTTTTGGGAAATAAGTATTTTATTCGAAGAGAAGAAGCACCTATTCCACATTGATAGTTTAAGATTGTGTGAGGGTTTTCTGCTAAAAATATGGAAGTGTTTCTGGTTTCATCAAAGGTAAAGACATTGAAGTGCCAAATGCTTTCAAAGTAGGCTCTGTTTTTCAAGATTAATTGATTGAATTTTTCCATATCTCGCCTGAATTCTGTTCCTAAGTAATGGTGGATAAAAGCATCGTGGCAGAGAAGGAGTTTGTATCCTTTTTCTATGATGTTTAGAGATAGGTCGTTATCTTCTATGTATCCTGGTGAATAACCTTCGTTTAATGCTCCGATTAGGTCGAACACAGTTCTTTTGATGAGCATACAATAGCCGATTAAGCAAACTTTTTCTTCCCATTTTTCTTTGTTACTTTGATTATTCTCTTTGGCTTTTTCTTGCATACTTTCAAAGTCTTCATAGGTAAAGTCACAGCCTTGTAAGTTTTCTTGATGATTAGAGATCGCTCCTACTGCACCGATATTGTCACTGCTATACAATGCGATTTTTAAGTTTTTTAACCAGTTTGTTGTGACAATTGTATCGTTGTTTAATAAGAGAATATCATTTTCTTTTTGGGCATGTGAGATACCGATGTTACAGCCTTTTGGAAATCCTTCATTTTTTTCATTACAAATGAGAGTAATGTCTTTTAATTCTTTTAAATATGACACGGTGTCATCTCCACTTTTGTTATCCACTACAATAATTTCATAAGTGTCTGGCTCAGTATATTTTTTGATGCTTTCTATACAAGCCTTAGTAAATTCTAAATTATTATATGTCAAAATAATGATTGATGTATTCGGCATAAATTCCTCTTTTCTAATCTATTGTATAAAAAAGAAGAATTTTTATGTATATTCCTCCGTTATTTTATTTTATAAATATGAAATTTTTTCGTTGTGCATCAATCATGTGTTTGCTATAATAATATTCGGATATATCTGAAATTCAGGTGCCTTTCCCTTTCGCTTTTTTAATACTAATTAAAATAGAAAGGGCGTGATACTTATGCGTAAAATAGAAAAAAATTTCTTTTGCATAATTTATCTATTATTAATGGTAATATTTTTATTACTATTAATTATTATCTTTCGATAATATAAAAAGGCATCTACTCAACTTACGTTGAATCGGATGCCCCTTACAAAAACGGGAAAGCATCTGATCATCACTTCAGATGTATCCTTTTTTATTTTATGAAGTTTCCTTCATTCATATACATAATAGCACAAGTTTTATTTTTTTTCAATTTTTCTTGACGGGGGGGGGGTTCCTTGACTTACAATATTCTTAGAATGGGTGTGTACTATGAAACTAGAAAAATTTAAAGAAAAGAATAATAAAAAAAGATTTATTGTAGTATTTACAGTATGTTGTATTTTATTGTTAGCTGGAGTATTTTTGTATACTAGTTATGCGGTATTTACGGAAGAAAAGAAATTTAATGTGATAAATGGAACCTATCAAGATCCCGGAGACATCTATTTTGCTTATTATGTAGATGGACAAATTACCAGGGAACTTCCTAAGCAGAATACAGGATATATCTTTGATGAAGAAAAGTCTAGTTGTACGAATGGAGTTGTTCCAATATTCGACCATTCGACATGGAGGTTTACGGCAGATTATTCTGGCTATGATGCAACGGATTATACAAGAACCAAATGTAATTTATATTTTACAAAAACAAAGACGGTAAATACAGTGTTAGGAAATTTAGAAGTATATACCTATATCCCCGACTTTACAAAGTCTGCTTGTGATGATGCGGCTTGCGAATCCCATGAGAAAGGTGTCTTTGAAACAACTGATGACGATGGACCAACGTATTATTATCGTGGTAGTGTTGATAACAACTATGTTTCTTTTGCAGGATATTATTGGCGAATCATAAGAATTAATGGAGACGGGACAATCAGAATGATCTATGATGGAACGGTAGCCCATCCTAATGGCGAATCAAGCACTGATCGCCAAGTGGGAACAAGCCAATTTAATTCTACATATACAGATAATATGTATGTTGGATATATGTATACAAGTGGTGAGTCTCATGGACTTGGAACCTCATCAATAATAAAAACGGCAAATGATAATTTTTACACAACAAACTTAGTAAGTTATGCATCATATATCGATACCAATGCAGGATTCTGTGGGGACAGAAGTACCTTAAATTTACAAAGTGGAGTAGGTACAGAAACCGTAACTACATATAATAAAGGATATTTAAGAGTTTCAACAAGTACTCCATCACTTTTGTGTGAAAATACCAGTGATCTATATACCGTATCCTCATCAAATAAAGGAAATAAAGCATTAACGTACCCAATCGGGCTAATCACAGCTGATGAAGTAATGTTATCTGGTTCTAGTGGAGGCATCTTTGATGGTTCTTATAATTACCAAAAGACAACGCCAAGTAGCTATCTCAGAACAGGGAATACTTTCTGGACCATGACACCAGCCGGTGGCTATTACCCGTTCGGCGACGCGGGCTGGTATGCGAATGTGTTCGGCGTGAACGCCTCTGGTGGCATTGATGACTACGGCCCGTACAACGCCCTTGGTCTGCGCCCAGTTCTCAATCTGAAGGCTGATGTGACAGTTACTGGAGACGGTACAATGTCAAATCCATATTATTTATCTATCGAATAATATTATCTATCGAATAATAAAAGTTTAGCTTAATTGTTAGGCTTTTTTTGATTTTACGACCGATAACGTCTATAATAAATTCCACTGGCAAAGGTGTCAGTAGGAAAGGATGTGGTATTTTGAGTTACCCAGATTTTAAAACGCAAATCAAAGAAATAAGAGAGGAGGCAATCAAATTAGGCTATGCCATTTCAACTATGGATAACTATGAAGGAATATGGAAAAAGTTTATAGAATGGAAACAAGAAGAACATTTTGTATATCAAGAAGAAGATTATAATCAGTTTTTATTAGAATATTATCAATTTGATGTTTCAACTTATACTTTCAAATCGAAGTCTAGACATCAAGAACTGATGAGATCAAAAAGAATACTAGATGATTTTGATACTTATAAAGTTTGGATTCAAAGAAGATGTTTGCCGAATAACTTCTATTGTGAATATCCTAAAGAATGGAATCCAGTCGTTGAAAAGTATTTCACTTATTGTAAAGAAGAAAAATATAATGCAGCTAGTTCTATCAAGATAAAACACGACTATTTAACTCGAATCTTATCTTATTTTTCTCAAAATAACATTTCAGAATTAGAGAAAATAAACAAGGCAGATATTGTTACTTTCATAAATCTTGCTGTAACTAAAGGAAATGTATCCAAAAGAAGAAATTTTTATGTATTAAAAGATTTTCTACAATATCTATTTATTGAAGGAATTTCATTAGAAGATTTATCCATTTATGTTCCAAAAATAAAAAGTACGAAAAGAAAAAAACTTCCTGTGTATTTTAAGCAAGAAGAAATGGAAGAAAAATTAAAGGAAATTCCTAGAGAACGAAAAATAGAAAAAAGAGATTATGCTATCATCTTAATTGCAGCAAGATTAGGATTACGGGTGAGTGATATCTTAAATATAAAACTAAAAGAGATTGATTGGGAACATCATCAATTGCATATTATCCAACCAAAAACAAAACATTTCAATATCTTACCTTTATCTAAAGAAGTGGGATGGGCAATCATTGATTATATTAAAAATGCAAGGCCTACTTGCAAGAATGAATATTTATTTGTAAAAATGAGATACCCTTTGAGAAAATGGAACAATTTCAGAACTTTAATAAATACTTTATAACAGAAGAAATAGAAAACACAAAAAAAGGAATTCATAATCTACGACACAGCTTAGCAAAAAACATGCTAGATAATGATATTCCTTTACATACTATTTCTTCCGTTCTAGGTCATAAATCTCTAGAAACAACCTCCAATACTTATTTAAGTATTGATGCAAAACACCTAAAAGGCTGTAGTTTGGAGGTAGAAGAATAATGCAAGATTATCATACCTTAAGTCAGTCTTTTTTGCAACAAAAACAATTCTTAGGATATCGTTACAAAACAGAAGAAATCATTTTAAAAGAAATTGTAACATTTTTAAATGAACGAGACATTACCAAAGAAGTTACAGAAGAATATGCAAGGATGAATCGAAATAGACATTCTAATACCATAGCAAGAAATATGGGAGTTCTAAGAGAATTTTGTAAGTATCTAAAAACTCAAGGAGTTCCTTGTTATCAAATTCCTAAAAAAATTTATCCTCAAAATCATAAGAATTATACTCCTTATATTTTTAGTCATCAAGAAATAAAAACGATTTATCAAAATCTAGAAGATTCATTAAAAGGATATCATTATTCTTATTATCAGAAACTCGCTTATCCTCTTATTATCAAAACTCTATATCAAACAGGAATGAGATTAGGAGAAGTATTATCCATTCAAAAACAAGATTATTTGATAGAAGATTGTTGTTTTCATTTAAAAAATACAAAAAATAATCAAGAAAGATTGGTATTCTTATCTGATACTTTAAAACAAGAAATGAATTTCTTCCTTCATAAATTCCAACATCAATGGGAAAAAGAATCTCTTATCTTTTCCATTTCTTCTTCCACCATAGAACAATATTTCTATAAAGTATTAAAACTATCTCATATCCCAAGAAGAGAAAACAGTCCTAGAGTCCATAATTTAAGACAAACCTTTGTCGTTCATAAAATAGAAGAATATGTCAATGCTGGAAAAGATGTCAATGTGATACTTCCTATTTTACAAAAGCATTTAGGGCATCAATCTCTAGAAGCTTTGTCTTATTATTTTCATTTGACGAAAGATATCTTAACAGACATCAGGCAAATAAGCGAAGAAAAATTTCACGGCATCATTCCAGAGGTGAATCATGAAGAATTTTAGTTATTATTTAAGCCATTTCTTAAAAGAATATTTAGTAGTAGAGAGAAATGTGTCTTCTAAGACAATTCGTTCTTATAAAACAACATTTCAAATGCTGATTACCTATTTTGTAGAGGAAAAGAACATGAAACTAATAGATATCACTTTTGAGAATGTTACAAAAGAAATGGTATTAGATTTTTTAAACTATCTAGAGGAAGAAAAAAAGAATTCTATTCGAACAAGAAATCAGAGATTAGCTGTCATTCATTCTTTTTATCAATATTGTTCTGTAGATGAAATAGAAAATATAGAAAATATTCAAAAAATTCTTTCTATTAAAACGAAAAAGCCTGAAAAAAAGATACAAGAATATTTAACCAAAGAAGAAATACAAACTCTTCTTGCCAGTATAGATACATCTACTAAAATTGGAAGAAGAAATCTTCTTGTTTTATCTTTACTTTATGATACAGCAGCAAGAGCAGAAGAAATCATTCATTTAAAGTTAGAAGATATTCGCTTAGAAGAACAACTAGTGATCTTAACAGGAAAAGGAAACAAACAAAGAATCGTACCGATTATGGAAAATACAAAGAAGTTAATTATACAGTATCTAAAAGAAAATAAGATAGAACATGGTTATCTTTTTCAAAATAAAACGAAACAACACATGAGCGAAACTTTTGTTCGGGATATTGTAAGGTCAAAAAGCAAAAAATTATCACCACACATTTTTAGAAGAAGTAGAGCTACCCATTTATTAGAAGCTGGAGTAAACATTTTATTTTTATATATTCAAGAACTTTTAGGACACGAAGATATCTCTACCACACAAGAATATGCCAAGGTAATAGAAAAAAACAAACTAGAAGCTATTAAAAAAGCAAGCCCGAATTTAGGGGAAACAGAACAATTACCGGATTGGAATGATGACAAAGATTTACTAAACCAGCTTCTAAATCTATAGACGTTATCAGGGAAAATAGCAAAAGAAAAGCCTTAAATAAAGGCTTGATTAAAAATTTCCCTGATAATCTTAATTCCCCGATAAGGAATATTATCGGGGATCCCTGATAATATCGCTTTTCTTGATTTTTCGTTTATTCTTTTCTATAATATATCCCTGATTGAGAAGTGGATTTTATGAATTTTATTCAGGAGTTGGTTTTAGAAAAGATTGTGCCACTTGGTTTTTCGTATGACAAAGTTATGCTTATGGTTCGACAAAAAATGGAAAATGAGAAGTGGAAAACAAAACGAGATGTCTATCAATTTTTGGTGTCTTTTTTAAATCTAAA
>CALVOL010000010.1 GCA_944350285.1 uncultured Bacilli bacterium
ATTTCTATCTTTTCTCATGTAACATTTTTGCTTAGAATTCATTATTTTTTATGTAACATTTTTACTTGTAAGTCACACTTGTTTCATACAAAAGGGTGTAAAAAATTTTTGTAGGTAAAATGACATTTTATGCTATACTTAGTTAGCATAGGAGTATAGAAGTATGAACGATAAAAATGAATTTGATAACGAATTTGAAAAATTAGCAAAACAAGATAAACTGCCAATTTCTTCGATAGAAGATTTAATGCTTAAAAATATCGAAAACTATAAAAATGAATTACTAGCACATACGGAAGAATTATTATTAAAAAATATCAATGAAGCAGATTTAATTAGTAAAAAAAAGATTTCTGGAATAATAAAGGAATTAGACTTAAAAATATTGGAAAAAGAAAAATTGAATTTACGTTAATCACTGGAAAAATAACTATTTATAGAACGGTGTTACAAATAATTAATGATATAAATTTGGAGGACTATAACTTAAAAAGTAAATTAATGGTTCCGTTAGATGAATATTTATGTATAGATAAATTACCATTTAAAATATCTGTAAAAGCAATGATAGAAATCGCCTTTTGGGGCCAAAATCAGCCCTCTTTTAAAAAGGCTAGTGACATTATAAAAAGAATACATAATATAGAAATATCATACATAACAGTCAAGAATGTTACCGAGTATATAGGTAATTTGTTATTTCAAGAATTATTAGACAACGCGAATAATATTTGGAGTAATCGAGCAAATATTGAAATCAATAATAAAAAAGATAAATTAATTTTGTATATAGAAAGTGATGGTGCTGCTGTTAATACAAGAGTAGAAGATGAAAATGGTTCTACATGGAAAGAAAATAAATTAGCTATTTTCTTTAGCGATAAAAATATATACAGGAGAAAAGATAAGGCAAACATGATTATTCATAAAGAATTTGTTTCTTATCTTGGGAATGTAGAGATATTTAGAGCATTAGTGTTTGCAAAAGCCGTAGAACTGAAATATTGGGAATATGAAAATATTGTATTTATTTCTGATGGTGCTACTTGGTTAAGAAATATGATAAATGAATTATTTCCTGAGGCCATCCAAATACTAGATAAATTTCACTTGATAGAAAATATTTATCAATATGCAAATTTTGTCTTTAATGAAGATAAAAAGAAAGTGGAAAAATTTAAAGATAAAATTATTGGGTATTGTTATTCAAATGAATACAATTTGATTTTTAAAGAATTAAAGAAATACAAAGATATTACATTACCAACTGGAATATGTAATTTACCTATTTACTTAGAACATAATAAAGATAAAATAGATTATTCTAAGTATGAACATAATAGTTGGTTTGTAGGGAGTGGTGCTATAGAAAGCTCTAATAAAACTATAGTACAACTTAGATTAAAACAAGCTGGTATGAGATGGAGTGTTGATGGAGCAAATAAAATACTAACTCTAAGATGTTATGTTGAAAGTGGTAGGTGGAATGAAATAGAAAAAATAGTAGTTGATAAATTATTATCATAACTACTATTTTATCTACAAAAATTTTTTACACCCCCATACAAAAAAGTGAAGACTTTTAAGTTGTCTTCACTACAAATGGTTCATTTTGTGTTCCTATTCCTTCTGTAATTTCCACATTAGCATTAAGATTTATTACTGGACGAACATTGATTGTTGTGTTTGAACCTCTGGCATATCCCATTACCCTTCCATCTGGTGACATTGTATGTGGAAAAGTTGAATTATAAACACTTGAAAAACTCATTGGTGTCATGGTCCAGTATGCTTGTCCATTATATAAATAACATAATCTATTTAAATTATTATATATTGATCCTGCATACATAATTTCATCGATTGTTATCATTCCTATTGGATAATCTAAATTCTGATTTCCTTTTTCGTTAGATACCGTAAAAAAGTCAGCGGAATTTTGACATGAAAAAGTTGGTGTCCTTGTTTGGTATCTAAAATTTCCACTATACTGTGTTGCAACGGAACTACTTAATCCATCCCCTTCAGATATATTTCGATCATTGCAAAATCCTGAATCTGCAATATACTCCGAATAGTTACTTAATTTTTCTTGATACCAATTATCTATAAATAATTTAATAGTAGAATCGTTTAAATTTTTATTTACTTCTTCTAGCGTTGTTCCTTCTGAATTTCCATACATATATCCTACATATAATGGTTTATCTTCCAAGTCATTAAATGAAGAAGTACCAATGCTTAAGTTTCCTTCTGAATCTTTATCAAATATTAAGCGAACACTTCCATCTCCATTAATTCTAATAATTCTCCAGCTGTATCCTGCAAAAGATACATAGTTATTATTAACGCTTCCACGGTAATAATAACTTGTTCCATAATCATCCATTGCCATATATAAACCTTTATCGCTTTTATCACTTTCTAATTCATTTTGAGTATATCGATATCCTGTGTATGTGTAGCAAATTCCTGGGTATGAAATATCATTATCTACATATATGCTTGAAGTTTCTTTAGAAGAAGATAAAATCTTATAGATTTGAGAACAATTTTGTATAGAATGTTCAGGACTTATTATTCCACTATTATCTATAGCAATATTTACGTCGCAATAATAGTAGTCATTATTACTGTAGTCTAATGTAGTTGGATCTACATGTTTTACGTTATTTAAAGTATACTTCCCAGTATTTGTATCGAATGTATAACTTGTTCCAATTGCTGGATAAACATTTTCATTCGTTAATTTCGCTGTGTAGTCTTTACCGCTTCCAACATCGGCTGGGTCTGGTAATGTACTTCTGATAATTACAGTGTCAGAATTATGATTTTCTTGCCATTTTATAATTGGTGCAGATTCATTAAAATCTGGCTCTTGTTTATTATTGATTTTATCGATGGCTGTTTGTACATCGGTGACTTGGTATTCATTGGCAAGAATCGCATCATGTAAGGTTGTGATTCCGTTTGCTACTGGATTATAGGTACTTGGAGTTGCTGTCACGGTAATTTTAGCGCTTAATGTTTTGCCTATTGCTTCTGTTGTAGTTTGATCTACATCACTATCAATCCAGAGTCTTAAGGTGTAGTCTTCTGAGTCTCCGTTGCCTAAAGATCCTTTTGCTAGTATTCTTGCTTCTGTTGTATCTGTATTTACATAGTCTGTACTTGGTTCATATTCATTTAGATTTTGTATTGCTTCATTATTTATCATGGCTCTTACATATTCTGTTGGTAATGTGGAATTTTCTGTCATTTCTAATTGTACAATGTAACTTGCAAACATATCACATGTATTGGTAATCGTAAAAGAATAAGGTGTTAGAGTCTTTCCTTCTTCATCATACATAGGATATGTGTTTTGTAAATTGATTACATTTTCTTCTTTGGTTAGTTCTAAATTTAAACATCCGGTAGCTATTCTATTGGTTCCTGTTTGTGATAGTGTTAATCGCCATACGGCATAACTTATTCCTATAAATATTGATATTACAAATTCCTAGTGTTATTAGTACTTTTTTATTTTTCATTTTCTTCACCTATCCTACTTATCTTTAATATGGTTGTTTCTAGATGTATTAAACTCTATATTTGCTTTTGACAACACTTCTATTGTTTATTATATTTTACAACACATGTGTTTTGATTTCAAGAAGAAACAATTTCTTTCATTAAAAATTAGTTGCCTTTTTCTTCTCTATTTCCTATAATGAGATTAGGATGATTAAAAGAAAAGGAGTTTATATGAAGAAGTTAAAATATTTTCTTGCTTTAAGTTTGGTAGTACTTTTAGCAAGTGGTTGTGAGATGGTTGCTCATTATGAAACTACAATTTCTAGTAACAAAAATGTTACGCAAAGAATTATTATCGCAGTGGATAATGAAATGATCGAGGGTATGCTTTCGATGGAAAACATGGATGAAGATAATACTAGTTATACTGAAGAAGAAAAATGGAACATGGTTGATTCTATGTTTGAAGAAGAAGGCAATTTTGATTATGAAGGATTTATTAAGGAGCGTTATGAAACAGCTGAGGGATTAAAAGGATATCAATATACTAGAGAATTAGGAAATATTGATGCTCTTACTGGGGATGTGATAAATTTTACTTTAAATGATGGTACGTCTGATGAAAGTTATGTGATGTTTCAAAAACGCGGAAATAATTATTTTACAGAATTTGATGCTGGTGAACCATTTGATACTAGTGATACTGAAGGTTATGATATCGATTATGATGTAAAATATATTGTTAATTTACCTACTAAAGCTATTAGTAATAATGCTACAGAAGTAAGTGAAAACGGTAAAACTCTTACATGGGATTTAACCCAAGACATCGGCACCATTTCTTATGAATTTGCATTTAGTAATAATACTGTAATGTATATTATTATTGGAATCTTAGTTGTATGTGCTATTGTAGCATTTGTTTTATTAAATAAGAAAAAGAAAAATTAAAAGTTTATAAAATCATCCAAAAAAAAGCTGTCTATTAGACAACTTTTTTCTTATTACGAATTAGAGAAGATGGCTGACATTGTTTTGTTTCCCAAGATACTTTTTGACTGGCTAAAATATCATAATCACTTCCGTATTGTTTAATATTGTGATTCATAAAACGCATCATATCAAAAATTGATATTAAAGCCTCTTTGGTTTCATAAATTGGACCTTGATAACCGTTTTTTCTTAAAAGAAATACACCAAACTCTGTTAATTCCAGAAGCAATTGATCTCGCAGCGAAATTGATTCGAACTCCGGGTTCTCTTCCGGCGGAAATAATTTTCTCGTTCCAGAATTTATATCAATTATAACAGATGATTCTTTAAATAATCGCATTCTGCTGTCCCTAGCCAATTCTGGCCCAAATATTTCAATCATTTCATCTAGTGGAATGGTTAACGTTCCTTTTTTTTGTAAACGGCAAGTGATTTGTTGGAAATATTGTTGGCTTCTTTTCTGCAGATAATTTTCGATATTAGCAATTTCTTCTGCTTTGGCTTGTGACAAATCATCCCAGTTATTCCATTCTTTTAAATGTTTTAAATAATTTTCTTTACTTTCTAATGCCTTTTTATAATAAATTAACATTCCTTTTTTGCTTAACTTTACTGTTGCAAGATCATTTAAATTAAACTTCATACTTCTCTACACTCTTTCTACATTTATTTTAACTAATTTTTTCCAAAGTTTCCATAATTTGTGGTAGCATTTGTTTTTTTCTAGAAACTAAATTTGGAATGAAGGTTCCTTCTTCTACTTCAGCAAGGTCAAAACTATCTTCGATAATATGTTTTGCATCTTGATTGTATAGTACATAAGAACCGTTTTCCACAATATCAGTAATAAATAATGTAACGGTAGAATAGTCTCTTTTTGCTATGTCATTTAATTTTTCGACATATTCATCAATGTTTTCTTTTAATGAATCAAAATCCATAGTAATAACCTGACTAATTCCTAATGACGTATTGCCAACTTTATATGATTTAAAATCTTGATAAATTAAATCTTCTACTGTTAAGCCCTCAATGGAACTTCCTTTCTTCAACATAGAATATCCATACTTTTTATAATTCACACCGGCGATGTCTGCTAGATTTGTTACTGCTTCCTTATCTCTTTCTGTAGTTGTTGGGCTTTTTAAAATTAAAGTATCTGAAATAATTGCAGATAACATTAATCCAGCAATTTCTTTCGGAATTTCTACTTTATGTTCTTTATATAAATTGTATAAAATGGTACAGGTACAGCCTACTGGCATACTACGGAAATTAATTGGAACAGAAGTTCCGATTGCCCCTAAGTTATGATGATCAATAATTTCAACGATATTCGCTTCATCAATGCCCGGAACACTTTGTTCTAAGTTATTATGATCTACTAAAATCACATCTTTTTTGTCATATTTTCCAATATCTGTAATTCTGATTAAACCTAAACATTCGTTTTTTCTATTCAAAATTGGATAGTTTGTAAATCCTAGTCGAGTTGCTTCAGCTACAAAGTCGGTTAAATAATCTAATTCTTGGACCACAGCCGGACTTTTGTTTATTAAAATTGTTTTGACATAATTGCTTAAGTTAATTGCATTGCAAGTGTTATATGTATCCATAGAACTTGATATTACACTGACATGATTTTGTTTGGCTAGTTCTAAAAGATCTTCTGGTAAATCAAAATTGTTGGTTAACACTAGTAATGAAATTTGAGAATTTAAGGCATGTTTGATTACTTTAGCACGGTTACCAACAATAAATATATCATCTTTATTAAGCGGTGATGTTTCGATAAACGTTTCGCTTTTGTAACTTCCTGCTATCATGTTACCGTCAAATTCGTCATGAAATCTTAAAATTTCTCTACCGTTTAGAGCATGTAATAAGTGTTCATAATTCGTATTTAAGTGTTCTCTCGATTGTTCAATGAAAAGCATCGCAATTTCTTTTAAAGTGATTAAACTGACTAAATGATTTTTATCATCAACAATAGGTACAGCTGTACAATGTTTTTCTTGAATATAGTCAACTACTTCTTTAATAGAAGCAGTTTCTTTTAGTTTTACTCCTTTATTATAATGAACATTACGAAGTTGTACTTTAACATTGTTTAGATACTCTGGCTCTTTCACACCAAAGTAATTTAGAGCAAACTGGCTTTCTTTATTAATATGACCTATTACTCTAGGACTCGTATTTTCTCCTAATTGATTTTTTAAGTAAGACATGGCAATTGCTGCACATACACTATCGGTATCAGGATTTCTATGCCCAAAGACTAAAGTTGGTATTTTTTTCATAAATAACTCCCCTCTCAACTTATTAACTATATCATAAACCTATTTTTTTCGTCAATTTTTTACTCACTTTTCATCTCAAAAATGATATCTCTAAGTTCCATAGCCCGTTCAAAATCCAAGTTTTTAGCGGCTTCTTGCATTTCTTTTTCAAGATTTCGTAAAATATCTGTTTTTTCTTTTTTCGTAATTGTTTTCTTGCTTGTTTTTTCTTTAATTTCATTTGTTACTACTTCAGTAATGTCTTTTTGGATTGTTTTTGGTATAATACCATGTTCTTTATTATATGTCTCTTGAATTGTACGACGTCTTTTTGTTTCGGTAATTGCCTCATTCATCGCATCACTATAGGTATCCGCATACATGATGACATGACCATTTGCATTTCTCGCACATCTACCAATTGTTTGCACAAGACTTCTGGTACTTCTTAAGAATCCTTGTTTGTCTGCATCTAATATGCAAATTAAACTGACTTCTGGAATATCAATCCCTTCACGAAGCAAGTTAATTCCCACGACGACATCATAAATTCCGGCTCTTAAGTCATGAATGATTTTTAATCTTTCGAGTGTTTTAATTTCATTATGTAAGTAAGCCACTTTGATATTCATTTCTTTTAGGTAATTCGTTAATTCTTCGCTCATACGAATGGTTAAAGTTGTGATTAGCACACGTTCATTTTTTGCTTTTCTTTCTCTAATTTCGTTAATAATATCGTCAATTTGTCCTTCTGTCTTTTTGACCTCAATCGTCGGGTCTAGAAGCCCTGTTGGTCTGATAATTTGTTCCACATAGTGACCATGCACTTTTTCTAATTCGTAATCTCCTGGGGTTGCTGATACATAGATGGCTTGATTAATTTTAGACTCGAATTCTTCAAAGGTCAATGGTCGATTATCTAGAGCACTTGGAAGACGAAAGCCATATTCTACTAAAGTTGTTTTACGCATTCTATCCCCATTATACATACCTCTTACTTGAGGAAGAGTAACATGGGATTCGTCGACCACTAGAAGAAAATCTTTCGGAAAAAAATCGATTAAACAAGTTGGAGTTTCACCAGGGCCACGAAGGGCTAAATGACGTGAATAATTTTCTACTCCACTACAAAAGCCTGTCTCTTTTAACATTTCAATATCATATTTGGTTCTTTCACGTAATCTTTGTTCTTCAATTAATTTATTTTGACTTTTTAACTCCTCTAAGCGAGTTTCTAATTCGTCCTCAATCCTTCTTATCGCTTCTTGCATTTTTTCGTCGCTTGTTACGAAATGACTTGCTGGAGAAATCGTGACACTTTTTACATTTTTTATAATTGCTCCTGTCACTGGATCAAATCTTCTAATCGAATCAATCTCATCCCCAAACAATTCAATTCTAATCCCACTAGTATGTTCATTTACCGGAACAATATCAATGATGTCACCACGTACTCGAAAGGTTCCGCGATGGAAATCAATGTCATTTCTTTCATACGTCATGTCGATTAGTTTGTTGATAATATCATTTCTTCTAATCGTGTCTCCAATTGTTAAAATTAGCATTTTTTGTTTGTATTCTTCTTTTTCACCTATACCGTAGATACAAGAAACACTGGATACGACAATGGTATCTGTGTAATTGATTAAAGCACTTGTCGCAGAGTGTCTTAGTTCATCGATTTCATCATTAATGGATGAGTCTTTCTCGATATAAGTATCACTTGATGGAACATAAGCTTCTGGTTGATAGTAATCATAGTAGGAAACAAAGTATTCCACATGGTTATTAGGAAATAGTTCTTTTAACTCAGAATAAAGTTGTCCTGCTAATGTTTTGTTATGGGCTAATACAAGTGTGGGCTTATTGGTTCTTTGAATGACATTGGCAATTGTGAATGTTTTTCCTGTTCCCGTTGCGCCTAATAACACTTGTTCTTTTTTTCCGGCTTTGATACCCGCGACTAACTCTTCAATGGCCTTTGGTTGATCACCACTTGGTTTATATTTAGAAACTAATTCAAACATGTTTTAGTCACCTCTCATATCATTTTTTTATTAACATTATGCATGTTTTTATGGCTAGTATTTCAATTTTTACATTAAGGATGAATAGAAGTCACAAATTTCATTTTCTGTACTAAATAACATTAGTTAATATTAAATAATACAAGATAAATATATAACTAATTTATATGACCAATTAAAATTCCCTTTTGACCATTAACATGCCATACTTTAAAATCTATAATTCTATTTTTTTTGACATTTTTTATTTTAAAATATAGCGGTGTTTCAGGTGTTAAATTTTGTGAAATCATTTTTAATCCTTTACAATTATCCCCATTTTGAATTTTACCAGAAAATCCTTGTGTCATACTAGAAAATGAAGTTTGCCCTGGTGGAGACATTACATTAAATTCAATTTCCTCAATATCATTTTTAAATGATATGTCAATCAAAGGTTGATTTTCGACAAATCTCTTTGCTTTTACTATAACGTCAATTTCGCTTTCAGTTATTTTAACAATATCGCAATAAACATTAACATAATTTTCGTTATAAATACTAGATTCATTATTTTCAATAATATCTATAACATTTTGATAAGTTTGTTCCATACCATTGTTATACATATCAATATACAACTTGTCTATCAATATGACTGGTTGGTTTGAATTATCAATTTTAATTGGTATAAATTTTATTTTTTCTCCTATTGACTTATGCAATGCCGATTGCCATTCTAAACTTACCATCCCACTTTTTAATGAATTTTCACTAATAAAAAAGAAGAAATATTTGCACTTTTCTAGTCCATTATTCATTTGTTCTATAATTCCGTCTCCTGGTTTTATTGACCACGAATCATAAAACACATTTTCTTTTCCATATTTATTAGCCAATCTTGTTGCTATAGGACCTACTACATCCTTATCTTTATAATTATGACTTAAAAATATCATTTAACAAATCCTCCTTTTTTCAAATAATTATTTCTAATGATTTTCTAATTTTTGTGTTTCAATTAGTAATTTATCAAAATCAGAAACAAATTTTTTATCTTGTAAAATTTTGTATTTTTCATATTCGCTTTCTGCTTTTTGTTTTGCTTTTTCAGCAGAAATTTTTCCTTTGCCTTGTAATACATCATAATGAAATAATTTTAAAGATGTTTCAACTTCTTTCTTCCAATCATTCATACTATATATTTCTTTCTGCATTATTTTCTACAATGTCTAAAAATAAATTCACCAAATTATTTAAGTTTTTTATTTCTTTTTCATCTAAATAATTTTTAGCAATAGAAACATCTGATTTTAAGATTTTTCCATCA
The DNA here is from genome assembly GCA_944350285.1 of uncultured Bacilli bacterium. GTDB lineage: Bacteria > Bacillota_I > Bacilli_A > RF39 > UBA660 > Ventrenecus. The sequence goes on from CALVOL010000010.1 coordinate 10,125, forward strand.
GGAGATTTGTCCCAATTTGTTAATCCCATGTTTGCTTTTTGACTATCAACTCTGTTGTAAATAATTTCTGCAGCAGTATTCCCAGTAATAGCATAATGAAATTTATTTTGAATAGTTGCATAAAAATCTTTTGCTATATCACTATTTCTATCATAATCAATAGAACACTCAGCAAATATATCTGTAATTTTTTGATAAAACATTCTCTCACTAGTACGTATTAATTTTATTCTTTCAAGTAATCTTTTAAAATATTCTTGATCAGATTTTCTTGCTTTCATAAATCTATCATCGTCAAGTGCAAAACCTTGTATCATATAATCTTTTATTATTTTATTTGCCCAACTTCTAAATTTAATTGCTTTTTTAGAATTTACTCTAAACCCAATAGAAATAATCATATCTAGATTATAATATTCCCTTCGTCTTTTAACACTTCGTTTTCCCTCAATTTGAACTTGTTCTTTTTTGGAACAAGTTAATTCTTTACTTAATTCTTCATCGTTATATATATTATTTATATGCTTTATAATGGCGGGTCTTTGCACATCAAAAAGAGTAGCTATTGCATTTACATTTAACCAAACATTTTCATCTTGTAGAATTACTTCTACTTTGTTTTGTCCATTTTCATCACTATAAAATAAAATATTTTTTTCGTTACCAACTGTTATATTACTCATTTATTTTGCTCCTTTAACTAACTCATTTATTACTTTTTGTTGATCATCGCTTTGTTTAAAATTAAATACTAATTCAAACATGTTTTTTCCTCCTCGTAATTTTGTTGTAAATAGTCAATTTTTCATTATTCATTTTAGCATTTATTATACAGAAAAACAAGAAACTTATTCTCTTCTATCCCATTTTATTATGGCTTTTTCTTAGTATTTCATTGATGTTATTTTTGTTTTCGCAATACATTTTCTTTCTGACTATTCCGCAATTCCTGTCCAAATTTTATTTTTCTATTTTCATGATTAAAAAAGAATTAAATAACCGTTAAGTTTGTATTTAATTCTAAATTCACAATATCATATAAAAAAGTTTTCTTTTGTTGAGTTAGAGTCGCGTTCTCATCTAACCAAATATTTAGATAGTATTCTTTTGATAGTTCTTTTAATACTCCTTCATCGATTAAGTAATAGATATAGTTATCATCTTCTTTATAAAAAAGTTCATTTAAAAAATACACTTGATTATTTATAGATAACTTTATTTCAGATAAATCTATGTTAGAATTTTTAGAAACTCGTATTACTAAAGTATAGTGAGTTGATGATACCACACTTTTTTCTAATGTCACTTTCATTGGATATAAATATTTTAGTGCTTCCATGTCTTTCATTGGATACATTTCATAGTTTTGATACATAGAAACATTTACATATGCATAGCTCGTATTATCATAAGTTTTGGCATAGACAATATTGTCATTTTGCCATAATCCCCATACAGGAAAACTAACAACAATTATCAGTAGACAAATTGTTATTTCAATTATTTTATGTCTAATTAACTTATTCAAATATTTCATCTTTTCAACCCCCAAAACATAGAAAAAGTAATAATCTGCATTTATTAGGGCATATCCTACCACAAAATTCATAAAAATGCAAATTATTACCTTATTTTCTCTTCTTCTTTTTCTTATTGAAATTTTTTTGAGGTGTTTTTTTCTTTACTTCTGTTTTTAATTTTGGCAATTCTAAATTTCGAATTTCTTTCTGTTTTTCGTTTGCTATTGAGATTATTGAGTCTTGTTGTAAATCAGATTCTTCTGTTTTCTCTCTAATTTCTTCCGGTTCCATCTTTTTCTTTTTCGGCATTTCTTGTTTAGTGATCTCTATCGGTTCTTTGGCCGGAATATTTTTTATTGAAACGTTTTCTTCAATAGGCAAAATATCATTTTCTTTTACCTCTTTTTCTTCGGTGTTTTCTAATAGTATTGGAGTTGCTGTCACTTGAGGTTCTTTATCTAATTCAGTTGGTTCTTTTTTATCTTCGTATTTTTCTAGTAATTTTTCTTTAATCTTTTCTTTTTTCTCTTGTTCTTCTTGTTTTCTTTTCTTTTCTTTTAATTCATAGTCTTCCACTTGATTTTTTGATGTTTGTAGGCGGAATATTTTTAATACATCACTGATAATTACCAATAATGCTGGTATTACTACTATGATTAACCATCCACCCTTTGTAGCTAAGAACTCTTGAACTCTTCCTAATTGAGGAATTCTGAATAACACTTTTCCTAAGACATTTTCAAAAGGAACAGCAGCACCATCATTAGCTAGATTATTATCTCCTTTCGTCATATAGGAATATCCATTCTGATCTTGTATTACTTGAACAACCCGGTGAGTAATTGTCATCCCTTCCGTTAAGGTTGCTGTTGATATAAATGTAATAACATCTCCTTCTTTAATATCTTCAGGAGAATCCACATTTATATCAAAGATAACATCGTATACATTAATGTTTGGTTCCATACTAGGTGACAGAATTGTATATAGAGAAAATGCCGGCTTAAAGTTTTCCCCTTTTTGGGCATAAACTCTAACAGATATAAAATAATATAGTAAAAAACCTGCAACAATTACTAATATCACTAATATAGTCCAAGAAATTATTCCAGATATAAATTTTAAAACGTTTGTAAAGGAATGTAGCCTTTCTTTTTTCGGAACCATATTAAAAACCCTTTCTATTTTATTCTCTTTTTATTATAAACAAAAACGCATAAAAATACAAGTTAACATGACATTTTTCTCAAGAAAAAAGCAAGCCCAGTTTTTCAGCTTGCTTCTACTGATATTACTGCATTAAATGTTTTACCTTGTTGATAATTTTGATTTGTATTTGTTTCTATAAAATGATATGAAATCTCATATGTATACGAAGTATGTGCAGGAATGATCACATTTCGTACAATATAGGATTCTGATGTAGGACAAGGTTGTTCGCCATTTATTGATATTCCATCTCTAGTGACTGAATACACAAATTCACTAGTTGGATTAAATTCATTTCTTACATCAATAAATTTTATACTATAAGCGGTGGTAAAATCACTTGTATTATTAATGACTAGTCTTTGTGTCTCGCTCCAACCAGGAATAATGTCCGTTGCATTTATAGACTGTTGCTCTGATATATATAGTATTGGCCCATCTTCAGAAGCTGTGATATCTAATGTTCCGCCATCTACAGTATCACAATTTTGGTCGCATGTTCCATTGTTGTCAAAGTCTATATTTTTGTCAGGATCGCCATCACCATCTGTATCAATGTTGATATCTGGGTTTCCATCACCATCAATATCAATGTTGATATCAGGGAATCCATCCCCATTCGTGTCACAGTTCAAATCACATTTTCCGTCTCCATTAGTATCTTGATTCGTTAAATTGTCATCGGGATTGCCATCATCATCTGTATCAATATTAATGTCTGGGTTTCCGTCGCCATTTACATCAATGTCGATGTCTGGTTTGCCATCGTTATCTGTATCAATATTCACATCGGGATTGCCATCACCATCAATATCAATATTTATTTCAGGCCATCCGTCATCATCTACATCACAGTTAATATCACAAATGCCATCGCCATTGGTATCTTGGTCTATTAAATTATTGTCTGGGTTTCCGTCGCCGTCTTCATCTTCATTAAAAGTTGGTTCTTTATTTCCAGAATAATCTACATTGATATCTGGTTTGCCATCACCATCTGTATCAATATTCACATCAGGATTGCCATCACCGTCGGTATCAATATTAATATCTGGAATCGTATCACCGTTTATATCGATATTTATGTCAGCATCACCATCTCCATCCGTATCAATATTGATATCTGGGTTTCCGTCTCCATCAATATCAATATTTATATTAGGATGTCCATCGTTATCTGTATCACAGTTGATATCGCAAATGCCATCGCCATTGGTATCTTGATCTACTAAGTTAAATTCTGGATTGTCATCACCGTCGGTATCAATATTAAATCGTGGAATATTGTCTCCTTCATAGTCGATATTGATATCAGGAATTCCATCCTTATTTGTATCACAGTTAACATCACAAATGCCGTCACTATTGGTATCAATATTTAAATCTGCGATTCCATCATTATCGGTGTCACAGTTTAAATCGCATTTTCCATCACCATCTAAATCACAGTTTAAGGTGCAGCTATTCGTACCACCGTCAATACTATCGCCATACATTCTTACGTATGCAAAAGTAGCTCCAAAAACCCCTATTAATAGTAATAGGAAACAGATTAGTAGTAATAAAAATGTTTTTCTTTTTTCTTTTTTCTTTTCTTCTTCTAGTAATTCTTGATATTGTTCTTCTAAATCCGTTTGTTCTGCTTTTGTTTTGTTTTCTTGAGTTTGATCTTGTTTCATAATTTTCTCCTACTCTCTATGCTTATCTAGATTGATTATAACACAAGAAAAAAAGTTAGACAAGGACAAACAGGAATTCATGAAAATAAATTTTCTATCAAATTATTTTTTATATATAACATTTATATAACAATCTTGTGTAACAAAACGTTGTAAGTACAGTCAAAATTATCAAGTTTTTATAAGATGCCCCTCTATGGTTCACTTAATCGCATAACGCAACCATTTGTTTTGATAACGAATTATAAAGATATTATATTACTTTCTTATTATACAATTATGTCAAACTAGACATAAATACAAAAAAAACCATCAGAAACTGATGATTTTTTAATTAAACTTTAATTAAACTCTAATTTTATTATGCTGTAGGAAGTGCTTTAAGAGTTAATTTTGCAGCGAATGTTTGTCCTTGTTGAGTATTTTGGCTAGCATTTGCATTAGCATAATCTAGAACAAGTACATAATAATATTTAGTACCTGCAGTAATTTGTTCGTTAGTTGTGATCACTGAATCTCCTTGGGTTAATTTACCAGTTGCAACTTGAGTCATGTCAACAGCTTCATGGTCAAATTGAGCACCTGTAATAGAATAACGAGTTTCAGCACCTTCAGCTGCTACCAATTCATCTCCAGCAGTCCATGCATCAGCATAAGTTGGTTCTGTTGTAGTTCTGTAGATTGTGTAAGTTACAGCATCAGTTAATGTACTTGGAACAGTTCCATTTAGTGTTAAGCTGAAGTTAGCAGTACCACTTCCAGTAGCTTCTAATTCATATGATTGATATGCCTTATAACCAGGGTATACTGCTGGTGATGCACCCTTCGCATCTCCTTCTGTCCATGACAATCCAGCTACTTGTCTAGTTGTAACTTCTGTAGTAGTTTCATTACCTCCAGTTTCTGATGTAGCAGTAAAGTATGCAAAAGTTGCTCCTACAACTGCTACTAATAATGTAGCTACTGCAATAACAGTTAACAAGACCATATTCTTTTTTTCCATATATTTCATTTATCTCCTCTCTACAATAACAGAATATCAAAATTGATTATTTTTTTCAAGCATTATTTGAATTTTTTTTACACATTTATGTAATTATTTTTATATTTTTCTATATTTTTATAAAAAACACACTAAAAACAGTTTAATTTCTGACTATAAAAATATTTTTTTGTTAAAGTAGTACTTTCTGTTCAATCTTGCTTTTTCTTATTAAACTTTTGTTGTGATGTAAAATGATAGTAAAAGAAAAACAATTAACCAATGAGGAATTAATGAAAATATTTGGAGGAAATGTCCAGAAATATCGCATCAAAAGAAACCTTACTCAGCAAAATCTAGCTGAAATGCTTAATTGTTCTATTGTTTTCTTAAGTCGATTAGAAAATGGACATTATGGAGTACAATTTAAAAATATTGCTCAACTTGCAAATGCTCTACATATTGATCCTTCTAAATTATTTGAACTTGATGAATGATTAAAAAGATTATAGGATAAATAAAAATTCCTATAATCTTTTTTCTTTTTCTAAATCTTTTTTCCAATCCTCTGAAATGGTATCTTCGTCATAAAATACTTTCGATGTTGTTTCTAGTGTTTTAAACAATTTCTTGACTCCTTCTTTTTCTTTTTGATAGTTTGCAATATTTTTTGTTTGAATGCCAATAAGGCTTCCTTCTTTATATGAGTCAATATCTGCTCCGATATACATAAATTCCCAATTGTTATGCCCTTTTATTAGTTCTCTTATTTGATTTTTATTATATTTTTGGGAGGCATTTTCTTCGCCATCGGTCGTGATTACAAATAAGACTTTTTTAGGGTTTTGTTTGTCGAGTTCTTCAATCGTTTTTCCAATTGCATCCAATAGCGCTGTACAACCTCGTACAAAGTATGTTTGATCATCTAGTTTTTTAGCTTCTTTGATGTCGATACGATTTGTTAATATTTCATATTGATGGTCAAAAAGAATTGTTGTCACTTTGACATTGTTATTTTTTTGACTTTCTAGAAGACTATTGTATCCATCAATCGTATCACTTTCTAATCCTCTCATTGACCCACTGCGATCTAATAAAAAGACAAGATCCATTTCTGTTTTCTTTTTCATAATTTTTCCCTCCTTGAAATTTTGTAGTTCTTTTCTGCAAAATTTCTGATATCATGATATGATATTTATGCGAAGAACAGGTCGCTTTAAAGGAGACAATTAATTATGAAAAATTTATTACAAGAATATATCAAGGAAAATTTACTTCTAGAAAAGAAAAAAGCATCTTTTGTGATAAGTAAGAAAAAGATGTTTTATGATGAAGAGGTGGAGCTTCAAAATGATAGTGATAAGCAAGCGCAGGTTCTTTCTTCTAATATTTCTGAGTATATAGAGCAAAAAGAACGTTATAATGACTTTCAAACTATGCTTTTTCAATTTATTGATGAAAGAAATTTAAAAGATAGTGATGTATACAATAAAGTTCATATTGACCGTAGATTATTTTCTAAGATACGAAGTGATAAGAATTATCATCCTAGTAAAGAAACAATTCTTTATTAGGGTTTGCTTTAGAATTAAATGAGGAAGAGATCGTTCGCCTTTTGGATAGTGCTTCTTATTCTCTTCCTAAAAATAATTATTATGATTTAATTATTCGTTTTTGTTTTATTCATAAAATTTATAAACTTACTGAGGTTAATGAGTTGTTAGAAGAATATCACTGTAAACTTTTTTCTTATTAAAGAGTTTACTTTTTTTATTGTTTTCTAAAAAGGCTTGAACTTTCGTTTTGATTTTTTCTAACTCATAACCATAAGCTTGACAGGTATTCCAGCCATATTTCTTTGCCATAGCAATGTTTGTTGTATCATCGTCGATAAACAATATATCACCGATATCACCTTTTAAATCTTGCATGACATATTCATAAATTTCTTTGTTTGGCTTTCTACACCCTAGTTCAAAAGATAAATAAACTTTATCAAATCTTGTTAGATCTACTTGTTCTTTTAATCTTTCATAGTCCAACATAGAAAGATTGGAAAGTAATCCTATCTGACATTTTTCTTTTATGGAATAAGCATATTCTACTAAATCTGGGTAATAGGATATATTTTGAAATGCTTCTTTATAAGAAGACGCAAACTCTTTTAAAGGAACTGAAATATTCATTTTTTCTTCTAAATTCTGGAGCCATTTTTTGATAGCTAGCCAATCACTTGTCTCACTAATCCATAATCCATTTTCTAGTTGATATGACCATTTTTTTAAGATATCTTCTTCCTTCATGTTGGGACTATATTTCTTAATTAAGTTTATTTTAGCATCTTGAAGTTCTTTAGAACCATTTTCATGACTTTCTATTACTCCACCCCAATCAAAGATCACTATTTTTTCTTTCATAAGACTTCCTTTCCATTTTTATTATACATTACACTTATCTTTTTTGTCTAATTTATTGTAACCGATCCAAATTCATACATCATACTTACAAAATCCATAATTTTTCTTCTGTGGCATTTTAATGCATTTTATTAAAATTTAAATATTTATATTACTAATTTAAATTTATGCAAACAAAATGAGACTGTCGTGACACAAAATGATTTATGGTAGCCCCTAAAATAATATCATATGTTATAAAATTTCCCATTCTCCATTTCTTTTTCCGTTCTTTCTAGTTATTAAACCTTTCTCTTGCATTTCAATCATTCTTGTTTTTACAGTTCTTAATGATTTACCGATAATGTGAGCAATTTCTTCTTGCTTGATAGTTCTATTTTCTCTAATCACATTCAATATAGCTTGCTCTTTCAAAGCGCAAAATTTGCACTTTGAAACCGAAAATATTTGTACTTAAGAAATATATATATCTATCTATCTAACAAAAAATGGAGCCATAAGGCTCCTTTCAGGGGGCAAACTCAAATCACGTACTCCTTATTATATAAATTTAATTTTTCTATTATTTTTCAACGTTTTTCAAACAATAAAGTTTAAAAAAGTTTATAAAGATTTAATTAAAATCTACCTTTTTGGTGGTTGAATGGGTGGTTGAAAATATAATTACAAGAGAAAATAATAACCTAGAGATCTTAACTGATTTCTAGGTTTATTTTTTTAACAATTTAATAAACAAATTATCCCCAATTAATATATCCTTTATCTTCATATTCATTACATTTTAAATAAATTTTATAGTAAATTTTACAATCTCTTTGATGATCTAACTTATCTTTATACTCTGTTCTTATATCTACATATACATCACAATATGATTTATTGTCTATATCTAATAATTCTTCTTTTTTTATATAACCATTATTTATTAAAAATGATGAATTATAGTGTGTACCTGATAAATCTTTAAAACCATCGGATATTTCACAATTAGGGTACATAGCACCTATATTCCATTTAACTGCTTTTTCCACACTTCTTCTTATCTCATTATACCTATTTTCATTTAGTTTCTTTTCATTTGCTTTATTATGTTGATTTAATAAGATAAAAGATAATAAAGTAATTAATAAAATAATTAAAGATATTATTATAAACTTTATTTTTTTACTCATAAACTATATTATTTCCTTTCTAAAACTCCATTTTTATAAATATAATTAGCAAGTTGACTTTCTTTATTATCATAAATACTAAATTCTACATCTTTCTCATTTTGACAATATATTTTAGCACTTTTATCATTTGGAAATAATTGTTCATATTCTATTTTATAAATTGATTCACAATATTTTATATTTTCTTCTTTCAAAAGAGAAATAATTTTATCCCTGTTTTCAATATTTATATCTAAAACATAATATTTATGTTTAGAAACATCATTAAAGAAAGATTCAATAGAAAATACAAATATAGTAATAGACAGAATTATAAATCCTATAACCGATAAAATAGTTATAATGTACATTTTGCTCTTAGTTTTAATAATTTCTTCTTCATCATTAAACTCCATTTTTCCTCCATATTATTGAATATAGATAAATTTCATTTCCTCTGTATAGCACTTTTTATTTTGACAATATTTGATTTCTAACTTAATACTATCTTTAAAAGTTTCTTTTGTAGTTTCTAAAAAAGAATCAGATTCTCCAATAACATCTCCATTTTGATCCATTTCCCCTAACTTCCCATTTTCTCCTATAACAATGTTCATATATTCTTTTTTGGTTAAATTTGCTTTACTAAAATCATTCCCATATAATAATATATCGTTAAAATATAAATTAACTAAATATGTTGTTGAAGAACTCATATTGTCCTTTAATTTAAAATTGCTAATTAGTAACTCTCTTTCATTGCCATTATAATATACTTTCCCTGTTTCAAAATAAAAATGCTCTGATTCACCTACAAATTTATATGTATAATTATTAGAGAATTGATGTTCTATATCATTCTTATATTCTATCTTAATATCATTATTTGAACATCCCACCAACAAAACTATTAATAGCAATGAACCAATTAAAAATATTGTTTGTTTCATATATTTCTCCAATCTATCCAACAGTATGAATATTACTAGTAAAGGTTGAATCATATATCCAATCTTTTAAATTTGCAGATTTTAATCTAATTTTTTTTGTTGATGAATCACCTTGACTTAAAACCATAATATATTGATTATCTTTTTTATCTAAAGAATCTATATTACTTATATAATCAACTTCTTTAACTACTCTATGTGCATATTCTACTTTTTCCCAATTTTTTCCTTTATCTGTTGTCATATACATATATGGAAATTCACTTTCTTGATTATTATTGAGTAAAACAATTCCATTGTTCTCATCATACATTATAAAATCTATTAAGGTTTTACTTGTACAATTTTCAGGCAAGTCAATACTTTCCCAATCTTTACCACTATTTGTTGTTAAAAATGCCTTTTTTATCTCACCACTACCCATAGTCCAATCAGTACCTAGTGCAACATAACCAAAATTTTGATTAGTAAATCCTACAATTCTACGTGTTATATCTTTATACATATCACTAGCCATAATATCAAAAGTTTTTTCATTCCAAGTTGCCCCATTATCAACAGATATTTTTAACTTTGGTTTTTCACCATAAAAATATGCAATAGGAATTAGTTCATTTGTTGAAATAAACCAACTACTATTTTGAAGTGAAATGTCTCTATAAAAATTTAATGTTTCTTTTACTTCATTAGGAGATAAATCTGTTTCAATCCAATTATTACCATAATCTCTTGTAAATAATAATTGATTCTTTCCATTTATATAATAATCTGTTGCCATAGTATAGTCTGTTTTTTTAATATCACCATCTACATTATCAATAATATATTTATATGTTTCATCTGCAATAGTGCTACTGCCATCATTAAGTGTGATAACCAAATAAATACCTGTTTCTATTATTCCACCTTTACCATCTTTATAGTCTGTTAAAGTTAATGCTTTTATTTCTTTATTGTCTCTCATATCAAAGACACTTGTAGATTCAGAAAATTTTTGGTTAGGGTACATTGAAACCTTATAAAATTTTAAATTACTTAACTTAATTTGATCTTTAAAAGGAATCTTTTTAAATTTATCACTTAAATATTTTATATTTAAACTTTTCGCATAGTCATTAACTAATTTTCTATTAACTTCACAATCACTTACGGTTTTACATTCATCTACGCTCTCATAAGAATAATTTAAATTTTTATCTTTATAACTATAATTTCCTCTTCCTACATAATTATATTTATTATCAAAATAATTAATTGATAAACTAATCTCTTTTATATTACCCTTTTTAGATAATTCAATATTTAACATATTAATGTTAGAATTTAAGTTATTTTGTTTTTCTGTTTTCTCCATAATTTCTATAAATTCATCTAATCCATTTCGCTCAAGATTATATAATCCAAAAAAACCTATTTCATAATTATTATTACCTTCTTTAATTATTGATGGGTGATAATAATTATATCTAATTAGAAATGCTATAAAAAAGAACGTAAGAACAGATAAAAATATAATACTAATCTTTTTTATCTTTTTTTTAATTCTTCTTTTATTTTGAAGTTGATTTTCTTCAATAATTGCAATGGCTTTATCTATTTCTTCTTGAATATTTATTTTTTCCTTTTTACCTTGTTCTCCACAAAGTATTTCAGAAACATCAACATCTAATTGAATCGCCAATTTTTCTAAAAGTGTTATATCAGGAAGACTTAATCCTCGTTCCCATTTACTAACTGCCTTATCAGTTACAAATAGTCTATCTCCAAGTTCTTGCTGTGTTAATCCTTTTTCTTTTCTACGAGATGTGATAAATTTTCCTATTTTATTATTATCCATAATCGTTCACCTCAAAAATATTATACTATAAAAAACTATATATGAACTCGACTGTTGGTTTAGTTTAAAAATGTTCTTTTAATTCAATATATAATTTATGACATTATGACATTAAGTTTATGTGTACCCTATACTAGAATATAATGTCATAATGTCATTTTTTTATTTTATCTTTACGAGTAGCAATTATATCTACTTCTTTAAAAGTTCTCTCAACAATCATTAGAATTATAACTAAAAATACCATTGTCATTATAAACACACCCATAATCGTTGAAAATTGTTTAGAGAAATCTTTCCACCAAAATTCTGCAATAAATACTAAACATATTACCATTGTTTGTGCTATTGCTAAAAAGAAAATCAATTCAGATGATTTACGAGTAAGATTTTTATCTCTTTTTTTATCTAGTTTTTTAAACCAAGTTTTCCCCTCTTTACCCCAAGCATCAATAAAATAAATTGTACCTATCATATTAAGACCTGCACCAATCCAAAACCAATTTTTAAAGGCATCTATATTGAAACAACAACCAATAAAAGATATTATTTCTATAATTACACCAATAATTTGAGGTTTATTTAATCGTTTTAAACTATTTACCATCTCTAAACTCCTTTATCGCTAAACTATTTAATAATTTCAAAATTTCTTTATTTGTTTCATTTTGATACTCTAAATCTTCGATCGTATCTAATAATACTTCTTTCTTTTCTTCATCAGTAGTTTCATCTGCTGATTTTTTTAATGAACTGATTACTACTTCATTATTACTAATATTACTTTCAATACTATCCAATGCTTTCTTTAAATCTTCGCCTTTTAATTTTCTATAATGCTCTATTAAATATGGATTTAAAGGACTAACTTGTGCTCCTAAACCTGATGCATACATTAAGTCATTATAATTTACTCCTATGTATTTACTAATTTTTCTTAATACTTTTGGATTAGGTACTTCCCTTTCTCCTGATTCAATTCTTGATATGTCTGAATGACTTACTTTTGCAAGTTCGGCTAATTGTCGCATTGATAGATTTTGTTCTTCACGACCTTTTTGAACAAGTTCTCCGACTTTAGTTTTCATACTTCTTCCTCCTTACAAGTACCATTTTAACACTTTTGTATCTATTTTGCAACATTTTTTATAAAATTGTATCAAAAATGGTTGACTTTTTGTTTTATGGTGTTATAATGGTGTTAAATTGAACCAAACAAATTATAATCGGTTCAATAATGAAACGGAGGTTGATAATATGAATTAAATTAAACTAAATTGTTCTTTGAAAACTAAATAGAGTTGGAAATCGCCGATAATATGCTGACTCGTTAAATAAATACAAGGCAAAATATCCCTATTGGTACGGGAGTTGTGGATAATCTAAAATCCTCGTTACATATATGGTTAATAACTATATATACATCCTAAAAGGGAGTTGTTGGTAATACTAAAATCATCCATAGATAGATTGCAAGAATTTGTATCTATAAAATAAAAAAGAAAGTGAGGTGGATAAATGACCGCAGAAGAAACATTAAATTTAATCTCTAAACAATGGTGCAATTTAGAAGATTTAATGGCTTTAGGACAATTGGGTAGAAACTCTGCTTTAAGAATTAAAAGAGAAATTAAATCAAAGTTAACCAAACAAGGTTATAAAATTCCTAACCATTTAATCCCTATGAAAGAAGTTGTAGATTATTTAGATATTAACATCAATTATTTAGAATCAAGAACAAAGAAAGGTCGTGAATAATATGAGAGCAATAGAAGAAATTGATACAAGAGAAAAAAAAGACAACATTATTGATGGAATAATGAAGTCTAAAGGATTATATTGCCTTGTATCAAATGCTAAAGTTGGAAAGTCAATGTTTTCCCTACAACTTTCTAACTCTATAATAAATGGTACGCAATTTCTAGGGCATGATACAATGCCCTCTCCTGTACTATATATTAGCACAGAATCGGACTTTGGTCAAATACAAGATCGTATCAAAACATTAGGTTTAACTTTTCCAAAAGATTCTTTCTTTGTCATTGATAGAGATGGTAAAGGCGAAGTAAGTATCTTTGATTTTGAAGTTGATTTAATGGAATTTTCAAAATATAAAAATGGTAAATTAGTAATTATAGATATGTTAAAAGATACTAATTTAGGAATTGATTATGATATAAATAGTTATCAAGATGTAGGACAAAAACTACTGCCAAAATTACGAAGTATTTGTGAAAAATATAATATAACTATTCTATTTACTCATCACTTAAACAAGCAAGGAAAGATATTAGGTAGCACTGCTTTTGATGCTGTTGTTGATGGTAAATTAACACTAATAGAAAATAAAAACGATAAATCTTTAGTAAGATTAAATATTATCAATAGAGATTTTTCAGAGTTAGATATTCAACTAAAAAAATCACAGACTCAAATATTTAATGTTGTTGATCCAATTCAAGATGAGGAAATAAATTCTAATCTAATTTTATTTATAAAGTATGTAGTTGGTAAAGATGATTTTGATTTTACAGCAAGTGAAATTGTTAATAAAGCAGGTTTAATGCTAACACCAAAACAATTTGGTAGATTATTAAATTCTAATAAATCTTTATTAGAAAAGGAAGGTATCTTCATAACAAAAGATAGAAATGCAAAAATCAGATTTTATCATGCACATTATGAAGAACCGATTGATGAAAATGAATAATTTTCATCAAAGTTTTTGATAACTTTTTTCAAAAAGTTAGTAAAAAATGAACGTGGCACGTTTCCGTTTACTTTAGTAAATGAAAGTGGCGATAGTGAATATTTTTACAATTATTAAAATAGATTTACTCTATTTTGATAATTCAATTAAATGGGAAATACCTAGTAGGTAATTCTCATTTAATCTTGTTTATAAGCATTTGCCTTTACGTAAGTTTAGGCATTTGCGATTAAACAAGCAAGGGGTTATTAGGGTCTCCCTAATCTCACGTATGGGATTTTAGCCCTAGTGAGATAGGTCTAAAAAGACCTATACTCTAAAGAAGTACAAGCAAAGGAGGAATTAAATGCATGATGGCAATCAAGTTGTAAGAGTAGCAAATGGCTATAAGAAGAAAGATTTATTTAATATCGGTAAAGAAATGGACGAAAGAAAAGGAACAGGAAATTACGATAAAGATAGAACACAATTTAATATTGAATATGTATCAATGTCAGAAAGAAATTTATATCAAGAAGTAAAAAAAGTTTTGAAAGACAGAAATATAGAATATAAAAACCAACCATCAACTAATTTTCTAAATGGAATAACATTTACAAGTGGTCCTGAATTTTTTCAAGCACTTGGAATGAAATTTATTGATAGTGGTAGAACTTATCACAAAGGAAATAAAAAAGGTCAAGCAGTATTAGTCCCTGACATCAAATCAAAAGAAGATATTCCCAATTCAATAACATATTTTTTTGATTCTTGTATGGAATATCTAGAAAATTATGTTGGTAAGGAAAATATTGTTTTAGCACAAGTTCATTATGATGAAGATACTCCTCACCTACAAGCATATTTTATGCCTATTGTTAATGAAACAAAAAGAAAGCAATACGAAAAAGATAAAAATGGAAATATTGTTAAAGAAGAATATGTAAATAAAAAAGGAGAAAAATCTTTTAAATATAAATTACTTCGTGATGATAAAGGTAAGATTGTATATAAATTTGAAAAAGGATTATTTTTAAATAATGATGAATTTTGGAAACAACGTGGTGGACAATTTTCATATAAAAGAATACAAGATGACTTCAATAAATTCATTACTGAAAAAGGTTTTAATCTGTATCGTGGAGATATTGGTTCAGATAAAGAAAATCAAACTAAAGCAGAATATCAAATTGAAGAATTAAAGGCAGAATTAGAGGAATTAAAAGAAGAAAAGGAAAATACCCTAAAGATTATAGAAAATTCTAAAAATGGGCTTAAAAATATCGAAAAACAAAGCGATAAGGAAGAACTACTAAATCCTATAAAAAGAAAAATTATTGGTTATAAAGATGAAGATATTTCAAAGATAGTTGATTATACAAAACAATTAGAAAAGAAAGTTGTAGTTTTAAATACCGATAATAAAAATAAAGATTTTGAGATTGATAAACTTTCTAAAGAAAATAAAATCTTCAAAGAAAATAAAGAGTATCTTAAACAAAAAGATATTATCAAAGAACAAAAAACTACTATTAAAGAACAAAAGCAAGAAATAGGAAGATTAAGTGAATTAGTAGATATTTTAAATAACAATATTGAAACTTTAAAATTTAAATTAGATCGTGAAATCAATAAATGGAAAAATTTATTTAAAAAAGTATGTAAGGCATTAGATAAAGTATTAGGTAGAGATAAACCTAAAGATAATTTAGAAGATTATGAAAATATAGCAGATGCTATCAACTATGACTACTACAATTATGATAAAAACTACGAAAATGATAAAGATGATTTTGAAATTGGAAGATAGAAAGGATTGGTTAATATGATGGAAATTATTATTGATAAAAATACAAATATTGATAAGGAAAAGTTTATTATTGAATCTTTAGAAAAATCTATTATTGAAGATAAACAAAATAATGATTTCAAAAGCCTTAAATATCATATTATGGCTTTTGAAGAACACAAAAAGGTATTAGAAGAACTACAAAATAAAAATGATTTTGAAATCGAATTATGACAATTACCACTCCTAACATTCTCAACCACCCAAAAAGATGGTAAAATGGTAGTTAGGAGTGCGTGATTGTTTTGTTAGCAAAGGAGGATTGAATAAATGGCTACAAGACAATTAGAAAAGTATAAATGGACTAAAGATGGTCGTAAATGGGTATTTTATACTTGGACTCAATCTTTAGATGGAAAAAGAAAAAAATATACTTCTAAAGCATTTCATACGAAAAAAGAGGCATTAGAAGCCGAACGTGAATATGTTTCAAAATTAACTGTATTTACTGAAGATAAAGGCATGACATTTAAAGATTTATATACTGCATATTATGACTATCAAGAAGATAAAGTTAAAGCAACTACTTTAAAAACTTATAGAGATAGAATTAAATATATGCAATTACTAGATAAGGTAAAACTTAAAGATTTAAATGTGGCTCATTATGAATTATGGAGAAAAGAAATATCAAAGGTAGATATTAAAACTAGCACTAAAAATGATATTCAAAAATTTATCAAAATAGTTTTAAATTGGGGAACAAAAATGTATGGATTTGATTTTAGGTTATTCTATAACAAAATAACTAAATTCGTAAATCCTAATGAAATTAAAAAAGAAATGGATTTTTATACTCTTGATGAGTTTAAACAATTTATATCTTGTGAAGATAATATTAAATTTAAATGTTTATATGAAACTCTATACTATTGTGGACTTCGTAAAGGAGAAGCAAGAGCACTTACTTGGGAAGATATAGATTTTGAGAATAAAGAATTAAGAGTAAATAAAAATGTTGTTTCAATAGGTAGTGAATCATCTAAATTCTACTCTATTACAACCCCAAAGACTAAATCTAGTATAAGAAATATACCAATACCTGAAATACTCTTAAATGACCTTAAAATACTATTAGAAAGTGATAATCAATTATATGGATTTAATAATAAATGGTTTGTTTTTGGTAATACTGATCCAATTACTAATTCTACAGTTAGATGTCATAAAAATTCATTGTGTAAGAAAGCAGGACTTAAACAAATAAGAATACACGATTTTAGGCATAGTTGTGCTTCCCTACTAATCAATAATGGGGCAAATATCACAATAGTTGCAAAATATCTCGGACATACTAAAATTGATGAAACATTAAACACATATTCACACATGTATAAAAATAAACTAAATGATATTGTATCTACCATAAATAGTTTAAGTTAAACTAAATTAAACTATTCTAAACCACTTTAAACTTATTAAAAAACACCATTTTGGGTGGTTAAATGGTGGTTGAAACAAAAAATAATCATTAAAAACCCTTATAAAACAAAGTATCTCAGCCTTTCGGCTGAGATTTCAGGGGGTTTGTAGACACACACTCAGTTCATCGTGAATGTGTATCGGCATAGCGTAATTGCTATGCTATATAAAATATATTATGGATTTTGAAATTTGTCAATTAGTAAAATCAATTTCTTTGATAATTTTTTGATACTTGAAATCTTTTTCATAATTTTTTGTTTCTAAAAATTCTTGGGCATCTTTTTTAGCGGCTAATAAAACATTGTAATCTCTCTTTAAATTAGCAATTTTAAATGTCATATCACCGCTTTGACGGGTACCAAATAGATCTCCTTCCCCACGAAATTCAAAGTCTTTTTCACTAATATAAAAGCCATCATTACTCTCTTCTAGTACTTTTAGTCGTTCTTTTTCTTCGTTACAAATTAAGTAGCAATAAGACTGTAAATCGTTTCTTCCTACTCTTCCTCTTAATTGGTGGAGGGTTGCAAGGCCAAAACGTTCAGCATTAAATATGACCATCACAGTTGCGTTTTTTACGTCTACTCCTACTTCTACTACAGTGGTAGAAATTAGTATCTTTGTCCGACCAGTTTTAAATTCTTGCATGACACTTTCTTTTTCGTTCTTTTTTAGTTTTCCGTGCAACACACCTATAGGTATTTTGCTATGATATGCTAAGTCAAATTTTTCTTTTAATAAGTAAACATCTTTTAAGTTTGTATCTTCATTTTCTTCAATCATTGGAGCTACAACGTATACTTGATGATTTTGTTTTATTTCTTCTAAAATTTTTAATAATACTTCTTTTAGATTTGACTCTTTGACCACTTTTGTTATAATGTCTTTTCTTCCTTGTGGTTTTTCTTTTATTAGGGTCGTATCCATATCCCCGTAAATGGTTAAGGCATACGTTCTTGGAATTGGAGTAGCACTCATAAAAAGCATGTCAGGTACTTCGTTTCTCACTCCTAAAAATTCTCTTTGGGAAACTCCAAAACGATGTTGTTCATCTGTCACAATTAATCCTAGATTTGGAAATACAAGTTTTTCAGAAAGGATTGCATGTGTGCCTATTAAAATATCGACATCTCCTTTGTTTACTTTTTCAACAATTTTTTGTTTTTCTTTTTTGGTCATACTTCCAATTAACAATTCGATATGAATTTCTGTCTTTTTAAATAGTTCTCTTATGGATAAAAAGTGTTGGGTTGCTAAAATTTCTGTCGGAGCTAAAAAGGCACTTTGAAAACCAGCTAAGTAATTGGCATATAATAAAACGGTCGCGACAATTGTTTTTCCAGAACCAACATCTCCTAGTAAAAGACGGTTCATTTTTTTAGGGGAAGATAAATCTTGAAGGCTTTCTAACACTCCTTTTTTTTGGTCATTGGTTAACATAAATGGAAGGGTTGCAATAAAGGCTTCCACTGCTTTCATGGGAAACTCTTTTTTTATTCCTATTTCTTTTTCTTTTAGTAATTTTAAATATTGTATTTTAAACATAAATATAAATAGTTCTTCATAAATTAGAGTTTTTTTTGCTGCTTTTATATCCTCTGTATTTTCTGGTGTATGAATTTTTTTTAATGCTTCATGTTTAGGAAGGAGTTTGTATTTTTCTTGATATGTTTCTGGTATATATTCTGCTACTCCAGCTTCTTTTAAAGCTTCTTTTATCAAGGTATGTAAGGTATTATTTTTTAAACCTTTAATTAAATGGTACACTGGGATAATTTCAGTACCTTCTAATTTTGATAATTTAATATCGTTTGCTGTAAAAGTATTGGTTTTACTATTGTATTTTCCAATTAAGGTGATTTCTTTTCCTATTTGAAAATGTGTTTTTAAAAAAGCACGGTTAAAAATTGTTACGTTGATAATTTTTCCATAACTTTCTACTTTAAAACGTAATGAATTAAAATTTTTACGAATATAAGATACTTTTCCTGGGTCTATAATTGTCGCGTTTATTGTTAACGAGACTTTCTCATCCGACTCTTCTAGGGTATCTGGTTGTAAAATCTGATATTTATAAGGGTAGTAAGAGACTAGTTCTTCTAAATTGTAAATGTTTGCTTGGTAGAAGTGTTCAATTGTTTTTTCTCCTACCCCTTTTAACTGTTGTAAGTCCATATATTTCACCACATCTATTATACTAAATATTTTTTCAAAAAGAAAAAAATCTATCAGTGTTTGATAGATTTTTGTTGACAACTTAGAAGAGCCCCCTGAAGGCTCTTCCTTAAAAGAATAAAAAGGGGTTGACTAGTGTGATACTAGCACCAATTCGCCTTCTCAAGTGAATTGGTGATTATATACTAATCGAAAGTTCCTAGTTTGTCAATCTTTTTTTGCAATTTTTTTTAGAAACCTTATGATTGTTAATTAAAATAGTAAACACTCGATTTTAAGTAAAAAGAGAATTTACAAATGTAAAAACGACTTTCTTTCAAAGTCGTTTTTAGGGTTCTTTAATAAGAATAATTGTATGTTTCGGTTCCTGTATCACTAGATATTATGAGATATTCTAAGAGTGTTTCAAATGGAGTTCCTTCTATTTTTGTCAGTAAATTGTTTAAGATTGTGGCACTTTGTTCTTCTGTTAAAGTATCTATATCTAATACCGTTCCTAATTCTTCTTTTTCTAGATTGGCATCATAATTTGTTCCAAAATCCATAGCAAGTTCAAAAGATACATCTTCATTGTTCATAAGCACATTTACCGTATATGCATTTGAATTTTCTCCAGCACCTTTATTTTCGATTGTTACTGTTCCTGTGTAATCTTCTACATCGTAATCTATTGTTAGAATGTTATCCACTTCTCTTAACGTAAAGCTATTGTTATTGTAAGATAATATGTATTTGTCGCCATCAGTTTTTATTCTGAGAGAGGTTTCTCCATCGTCAATAACTGCCTCTACTATTTCGTTTTGAAGCCCTTTGGTGTAGATATTTATTTCCGTACTCCCTGTGTAGTTATCAGCTTCGATAGCCTCTTCTAATGATTCTAGAATTTCTGTTGTGTCATCACCAGAAATTTTTGAAAGAACTTCTAAATAATCGTTATGGCTTGACATATAGCTATAGAAACTATTAAGCATTTCGTTATAAGTCTCTTTATCAATTATATAACTGATTTCTGTTACTTTTTCATCAACCCCCTCTAATGTAATGTCTTTTTGAATGGTAATTTTTTCTTTGTTAATGCTCGCAATTAACATTTCTTTTGTTCCGCGAATGATGGTTAAGTAATCTTCTTTTGTGTAAGTTGGACTAGTTACACTGACAGAAGAATCCCAATCGTATTCTCCATTATCTAT
>CALVOL010000011.1 GCA_944350285.1 uncultured Bacilli bacterium
ATTTTAAAAAAAGAACATCGACTTCCTTTTTTGCTGTTTGCTGGGTTATTTTTAGATAAAATTGTTTATGATTTGCCCTTTTTGAATACGGGATTATTATTCTTGTTTTTTTGCTTGTCCTTTGTATTTCAGAAAAGAGATCATTTAAATTATAGTATTTTTCAAACAGCGGTGTTTACTTTGCTTTATTATCTTTTTTGGATGATATTGCTTCAAAAAAATTTGGTTGTGCCGTTCTTTTTTGCACTCGTATGGAATGTATCGTTTACTATAATTTTTTATGAAAAAAGAAAAATTGTATTATAGTGAAAGTTTTTTGTATGATATATGGAACTTTCAATTGAATACCAATCATATGTTTACTATAATAATATTCGGATATATCTGAAATTCAGGTGTCTTTCCCTTTCTTTTTAATGTTAAATAGAGTAGAAAGGGTGATATTTATGCGTAAAAGCGAAAAATGTTTACATCGTATTATATATCAGTTATTATTAGTAATATTTATATTGCTAATTATTATTATTTTTAAATAATAATATAAATAATAAAGGCACCTTAATCAACTTAGGTTGAGTCGGGTGCCTGTCCCAAAATAAGGGAAGCATCTGATTGCGCTTCAGATGTATCCTTTTTTATTTTATGAAGTCTCCTTCATTCGTATACATCATAGCATAAGTTTTATTTTTTTTCAATTTTTCTTGACGGGGGGGGGGTTCTTTAGCTTACAATATATCTAGAATGGGTGTGTCATATGAAACTAGAAAAGTTTAAAGAGAAAGATAATAAAAGAAAATTTATCATAATATTTACAGTCTGTTGTGTCCTATTACTAGCAGGAATATTTTTATATACAACTTATGCTGTATTTACAGAAGAAAAAGAGTTTAATGTCATCAATGGAACTTATCAAGATCCAGGAGATATTTATTTTGCTTATTATGTGGATGGGCAAATTACAAGAGAATTACCAAAACAAAATACTGGCTATATTTTTGATGCAGAACAATCAAATTGCACGAACGGAGTCATTCCTGTATTTGATAACTCCACATGGGAGTTTACAGCAAAATATTCTAACTATAATGCAACAAATTATACAAGAACAAAATGTAATTTATACTTTAAAACAGGAACGAAAACAGTAAGTACAGCATTAGGAGAAATAGATGTATATACTTATACTCCGGACTTTACAAAATCAGCCTGTGATGATGAGACATGTGAGTCCCATGAGAAAGGAATCTTTGAAGCCACAGATGAGGATGGCCCAACTTATTACTATCGCGGAAGTGTGGAAAATAACTATGTATCTTTTGCAGGCTATTACTGGCGAATCATCAGAATCAATGGGGATGGAACAATTAGAATGATCCATGATGGTACTGTAGCACATACAAATGGTGAAAAAAGTGAAGATAGACAAGTTGGCACCAGTCAATTTAATTCGACATACAATGATAATATGTACGTTGGATATATGTATACGAATGGTGAGGTGCATGGAACTGGCACGTCATCTACTGTAAAACAAGCTAATGATAATTTTTATAGTTCTTATTTGATAAATTATGCCTCTTACATTGATACTAATACCGGATTCTGTGGAGATCGAAGCGCATTGAGCTCACAAAATGAAATAGGCATTGGAACTGTTACAACTTATAATAAAGGATATTTAAGAGTCTTGACGAGCTCACCAAACTTAAGTTGTGAAAATACCAGTGATTATTATACTGTATCGTCATCTAATAAAGGAAATAAAGCATTATTGTATCCAATTGGGTTAATTACAGTAGATGAAGTAATGCTAGCGGGATTTTCTGGAGGATTTTTTAATGGAATTAACGATTATCAAAAAAACTCTTTAAATAATTATTTGACTACCGGAAATACTTTTTGGACAATTACGCCAGCGGGAGGATACATTCCATTTGGTTATACAACATGGCGTGCGTTAGTATTTATTGTGACAGGATTGGGTCTTATTGATGATGGATATGTCAATAATACTTTGACTATAAGACCGGTCATTAATATTCGTAGTGATGTTACTGTTACAGGAGATGGGACTATGGAAAATCCTTACAAAATTGGATAAGTTAATAAAGTAGGGTGATTTTTTTGTTGACGTCTTTGATAAATTTTTCTTCTTTTAAATTTTTAAGCTCGCGCATTAGAGCGCTTCGGTCTACGGCTAAATAGTCAGCTAAATCTGTATAAGAATAATTCAAATTAAAGGTTTTTGAATTATTTTTTTTGGCTTGTAATTCAAAATAAGCAAGTAATTTATTACGGATACTTCTGGTAGTTAATAGTTCAATTCTTTCGTTTCTTTTAGTTAATATGTGATTGATGACATGGACAAAGTTGTTTAAAAATTGTAGAGCTAATCGACTACTTTCTGATTTTTCAATGATTTCTTCATAGTTTATAAATGTTACCGTGCAATCTGTGATGGATTCTACAGAAAGTTCACTGAAATCACTTTCGACAAACATGTCTGAGAATATATCTCCTTCATTGATTTCGTCTAATATGGTTCTTTCTCCTGTGTATTCATATCGTATCATTCTGGCACGGCCAGTTTCCACAATGCCAATAACGTTTCTTTTTCCCATGGAATAGGAAATCATTTGATTTGCACGATATTCGATAGTTTTTGCTGACAATACATTGTAAAGGATACGTCTAGATTTCTCATCAAAATTTTTATAGATATCCGATATTACTGGCACTTTCACCACCTCATATTTTCTAAATTGATTATAATGCAATTTTGTTGCATTTGCAACATACAAACTTCAAAAAATTCGTTATGATTGGTTCGTAGGTTAGAAGGAGAGTTGAAAAATGAAAGTTATTAAACGTGATGGCAAAATCGTTGATTTTGATCGCGAGAAAATAAGAATTGCGATTGGGAAAGCCAATGTATGCGTAGAAGAAGAAGACCGCGTCAGTGATATTCAAATTGAAAATATTATTAAATATATCGAAAAACTAAATAAAAAAAGAATTTTAGTAGAAGATATTCAAGATATTATAGAAGAAAAATTAATGGGATTAAAAAAGTTTAAACTTGCGAAAGAATACATTACTTATCGGTATACAAGAGCTTTGGTAAGAAAATCAAATACAACGGATGAGTCTATTCTTAGCTTGATTAGAAATTCCAATAAGGAACTTGCTGAAGAAAATTCTAATAAATGTACGACACTTGCAAGTACTCAAAGAGATTATATTGCTGGAGAAGTGTCTAGGGATTTAACAAGAAGAATTTTACTTCCTGAAAAAATTAGTAAAGCTCATGATGAGGGTATTTTACATTTCCATGATGCTGATTATTTTATTCAACCAATTTTTAATTGTTGTTTGATTAATATTGGAGATATGCTTGATAATGGTACTGTTATGAATGGGAAGATGATTGAGTCACCAAAGAGTTTTCAAGTTGCTTGTACTGTTACTACACAAATTATTGCTGCAGTAGCCTCTAATCAGTATGGTGGACAATCTGTTGATTTATCTCATTTAGGAAAATATGTAAGACTTACGAAAGAAAAGTTTTATCATCAAATAGAAGATGATATTAAGAAAAAACTTACAAAAGAAGAAATTGATGAAATGGTTATGGATCGTTTGAAAAATGAAGTAAAAGCTGGTGTTCAAACGATGCAATATC
This sequence comes from uncultured Bacilli bacterium, assembly GCA_944350285.1. GTDB lineage: Bacteria > Bacillota_I > Bacilli_A > RF39 > UBA660 > Ventrenecus. The sequence continues at coordinate 3,683 of CALVOL010000011.1, forward strand.
AAATCAATACTTTGATGACAACAAATGGTCAAGCTCCGTTTGTAACATTATTTATGCATTTAAAAGATGATGATGAATACATTGAAGAAAACGCTATGATTTTTGAAGAAGTAATTCGTCAGAGATTAGAAGGAATTAAGAATGAAAAAGGTGTGTATGTGACTCCAGCATTCCCAAAACTTGTGTATGTTTTAGATGAAAACAACTGCTTAAAAGGTGGTAAATACGATTATTTAACACGTCTTGCTATTAAATGTTCGGCTAAGAGAATGTATCCAGATTATATTAGTGCGAAAGAAATGCGTAAGAATTATGAAGGAAATGTCTTTAGTCCAATGGGATGCCGTAGTTTCTTATCGCCATGGAAAGATGAAGATGGAAACTATAAGTTTGAAGGAAGATTTAATCAAGGAGTTGTTTCTATTAACCTTCCACAAGTGGCTATTGTTGCGGAAGGAGACGAAGATAAGTTCTGGAGTTTGTTAGACGAAAGACTTGAGTTATGTAAAGAAGCTTTGTTGTGTCGTCATGAAGCACTTCTTGGAACAACTAGTGATATTTCTCCAATTCATTGGCAATATGGTGCCATTGCAAGACTTAAAAAGGGTGAAAAGATCGATAAGTATTTGAATAGTTATTATTCAACAATTTCTCTAGGTTATATTGGAGTATATGAAACAACGAAGTTAATGAGAGGTGTTTCACATACAGATCCAAAAGGAGAGGAGTTTGCTTTAAAATTAATGCATCATTTACGTGATAAAGTAAATACATGGAAGAAAGAAACTGGACTTGGATTTGCTTTATACGGTACTCCTGCAGAAAGTTTGTGTTATCGTTTTGCAAGAATTGATAAAGAAAAGTTTGGTACTATTAAAGATGTTACAGATAAAGGATATTATACAAATAGTTATCATGTAGATGTTCGGGAGAAAATTGATGCATTTACGAAATTTAAATTTGAAAGTCAATTCCAACCAATTTCTAGTGGTGGCTGTATCTCTTATGTTGAAGTACCTAATATGGAACATAATTTAGAAGCTATGGAAGAAGTTGTAAAATTTATTTATGACAATATTCAATATGCTGAATTTAATACGAAGAGTGATTATTGCCATGTTTGTGGATATTCTGGTGAAATCCTTGTGAATGACGACTTAGAATGGGAATGTCCAAATTGTCATAATAAAGATAAAAATAAAATGAATGTAACAAGAAGAACTTGTGGTTATCTTGGAGAAAATTTCTGGAATGTTGGTAAAACAAAAGAAATTAAAGCTCGTGTTACTCACTTGTAAGAGGTTCTTATGTATTATGCAGATATTAAAAATTATGATGTAGCAAACGGAAAGGGTGTGAGGGTATCCTTATTTGTAAGTGGATGCCCCCATCATTGTCCAGGATGCTTTAATGAAGAAGCTTGGGATTATCATTATGGACATCCATTTACAGAAAAAGAAATTGATAAAATTATTGAAATGTTAAAACCAAGTTATATCAATGGTTTAAGTTTGTTAGGTGGAGAACCAATGGATCCAAAAAATCAAAAAGGGTTACTTCCATTACTTCGTAAAGTAAAAGAAATTTATCCAGATAAGAATATTTGGTGTTATACAGGATATTTGCTTGATAAGGAAATATTAGAACTCATGGTTCCTAAATATGAATTTACAAGTGAAGTCCTTTCTTATATTGATGTGATGGTAGATGGAAGATTTGTAGAAAAATTACATAATAAAGGTCTTGTCTTTCGAGGAAGTTCTAATCAAAGAGTGATTGATGTTCCAGCAACGTTGAAAGAAAACAGAGTTGTGGAAATTCCCGTAGAAGATAAAATATTTCAAAAAGCTTAAAGAAGAAAAATATAGGAAAGAGGTATAAATTTATGAGACAACGTGGATTTGAAGTGGTAAAAGGATATGAAGATAAAGATATTCATATGCCAGTTCGTAAAACAAAATATTCAGCAGGATATGATGTTGAGGCTGCAGAAGATGTGATTATTCCAAAATTTGAACCAGGAATTAAACCAACGCTTATTCCGACAGGATTAAAAGCTTATTGTATGGAAGATGAGTTTTATATGTTAATCAATCGCTCATCAGGTCCAAAAAAAGGTCTTTTGATGGCTAATAGTATTGGTATTATAGATGCGGATTACTATGGAAATGAAAGTAATGACGGACATTTTTTCTTTCAGTACTTTAATTGTTCTGACCATGATATTGAGATAAAAAAGGGAGATGTCATTGGCCAAGTGATCTTCCAAAAGTTTTTAACAGTGGATAATGATGCTGCTGAAGGAAAAAGAAAAGGCGGAATAGGATCCACAGATAACAAATAACGGAAACTATCCTAAGAAAAGGATAGTTTTTTCATGATTTTTACTAAAAGGTATTTTTAAAATCCTTGAAAGTGAAACATAGTGAGAAAATGAAAAACAAGAAAGTATTAATAGGAATAGGTTTGTTAATGGTAATTTGTATTACCATAGGTGTCAGTTATGCTTATTGGAGATTAACATTATCTCAAACAGGAACAAATAAAATTATGAGTGGTTGCCTAGAACTTACATTAACGAATGAAGAAAACGCAATTAATTTAGAAGATGCTTATCCTCTAACAGATGAAGAAGGAAGACAAACGACTCCATATCGCCTAAGTTTATAGAAAGCAGGTATCGCTATGAATAAGAAAATAACGATTTTAATAATTCTAATTTGCACATTAGTAGTAGGCATAGGAGTATCACTAGCATACTTTGCAGTGAACAATCAGAATGATGGAAATGAAACGAGTTTAAATGTTACTACAGAACGACTAGGAAGTATTCTTTGGACAGGAACCAAAGTATTTACATCGTATGATTTATTACCAGGACAAATAGGAATCCAAGAATTTACGATCGAAAAGAATTCAGATAATGGTATAGGAATTTATGAAATAGATTTAGCAGGAGTATTACCGAGTGAATTTGGAACAGATATAGAAATCTCATTATATAAAACAACGGATCCAATTAATAATAACGTTACAGTCAATGTAGCAGATCCAACATTAGAGAATGAACAACTCTATCAAGAAGACAGTTTAAATATTACAGGAACACCAAAATTAGTGTATCAAGGAGCACTTACAAATAACTCTCAAATCATCTTAGAACAAGCAGACTTTGATGTAACAACACTGGAAAAAACAACTTATTATTTAGTGTATCATTATAAGAACAATGGCAATCAGGATAATCAACAAGGAAAGTCTTTTTCAGGAACTATCAGTGTAAGAATTATCAATGAAAAGATGAGTTTTAGTGAAGCATTAGCATTATGTGACGATACAGCATCAAATTGTATGATAGAAAATGCCGAAAAGAGTGAAGAACTAGTCTATGATGAAACGGTAGATAATAATCTAAGATTTATTGGGACAGCTCCAGAAAACTATGTGTGGTTTAATAATGAACTATGGCGCATTATTGGAGTGATGATAATATCGATGATGGAACAGGCAAGAAGGAATCAAGACTAAAAATTATTCGGGATGAGATATTAGGACTTTACACTATGGATAATAAAGGAGTAGGGATAGGTTCTTCTATAAGCCAATATGGGAGCAACGATTGGCGAGATTCGCTATTCCAAGAGATCTTAAATGAAGGAATTTATTGGAATCGAACAAGCGGAACATGCCCGAATGGGCCAAATGGATCTACAACCCCTTGTGATTTTAGCGAGTCTGGATTAACCGAAGAAGCAAAGACTATGATCAGTGATGCCGTCTGGAATTTAGGAGGGCTAAGTGGTTCAGAAAGTGCGAATAATTACTATATAACAGCCACCATAAAAGACTGGTATACCTATGAAAGAGGTGACTCGGTTTACACCAATCGTTCCACCGAATGGACAGGGGCTATTGCCTTATTTCATCCATCGGATTATGGCTTTGCTACAGGTGGTGGAACTACCGCGGATCGAACAGCTTGCTTAACAACACCACTATATCAATGGATCGACAACGATTCCCCATCTAGTGATTGTTATACAAATAATTGGTTAGCAATTAGACTTTCTCAATGGACGATAACTCCGTATGCTAATGATGGTATTAGTAATTATGTCGTTCGAGGAGTTGGTAGCATTGATTATGATGGAGCAGGAATCACAGCGCGTGTAATGAGACCAGTCACTTACTTGCGCGCAGAAATAAAAATTGTCGCTGGAGATGGCACCGTTTCTAATCCTTTCATTTTGAGTAATTAAAGAGACATAAAAACTCTCTTTTTTTCATATCTTTTATTGGGTGATTCTAATGGATGAAATAGATTTAGCAATGATGAGACATAAACTTAGAACAAACGAAATAACAGAACGTCCTAAGAAAGAGAACAATAAAATTAGTAAAATTTTTACTAAAATTCTTTTAAGTATTATTTTAGTACTTGTATGTACGATTTACGTGAAGTTAAGTCCAGATAATATGGCTTGGTTTAAAGAGAATATTTTTGAAAGTAATTTAACATTTACGAAAATTAATAATTGGTATCATGAAGTCTTTGGGAGTGTCCTTCCTAGTGTCACAGAACAAAACAATGTGACTGCAAGTTCAGAGATCCAAAACGTGAGTCGTGAACCATATTTAGATGGATATAAAATGTCTAGTACCAAGAATAGTCCAGTAAGTGCCTTACAAAGTGGCTTACTCGTATTTATAGGAGAAAAAGAGGGTTATGGCAATACCTTTATTATTCAAGGTGTAGATGGAGTAGACGTGTGGTATGGTGGAATTACTGATACGGATTTCAAACTATATGATTATGTAGAAAAAGATAGTATTTTAGGAAATACAACCGAAGATTATTATTACTTGTTATTTAAAAAAGACAATGATTTCATTACTTATGAAGACTATATTCAAGAAACTTGATATTCCAATTGTAACTTACTGTTTCTTCTTACTATCTTTTTTGTGTGGCTATTTTAAAAATGTGATTTTTATCTTTTTAATCGTGCTATTTCATGAACTTGGGCATGTCATCATCACGCATCTATTTCATTATAAAATTATTAAAGTAGAACTCTATCCATTTGGGGGTATTACAAGAATAGATAAACCAATCAATTCATCCATCAATAAGGAAATTTTAATTGCCAGTGCTGGTGTAATATTTCAAGCCTTACTATTTCTTTTTTTATTTTTATTTCAAGCTTGTTTTATTCCTCGTGATTATGAACTGTTTCAATTTTATAATCTAAACATCATGCTATTTAATCTCGTTCCCATTATTCCTCTAGATGGAAGTGTTCTTTTGCATGCCATATTAGAAAAATTTTTTTCTTTTGAAAAAGCCTTAAAATATTATCAAATTTTTTCTTTACTATTTTTATGGGGTTTTGTCATTCTAAATATATTCATTTTCCAAAATTACTTCATTTGTGTCGTTTTATCTTGGCAGTTTATTCTATTAAAAAGACAAGAAAAATATTTAATTCACAGGTTTTATTTAGAAAGATATTTAAAGTACTTTCCATATCAAAAAATAGAGAATGAGCACCATGAAAATTACCATGTATTAAAGAAAAACAGGCGTCACTTTTTTTATAGTGAAGGAAAATATAAAAATGAACACGAAATTCTTTCAAATATGTTTGACTTTCCTTTTAATATTTGGTAGAATTTTATTGTTTTATTAGGCATTAGCTTTTATAAAACCGCTCGAAAAAGGTTAGAAATCCTAAAAGGTACCTTATAGGCGCGTCTTAATTTTAAAGGAGGTAGGAAATGAAAGCTATATTTGTAACAGGCGGAAAACAATATTACGTTTCTGAAGGCGACACGATCTATGTAGAAAAATTACCAAACGAGGTTGGCGAAGATGTTACATTCACAAATGTTTTATATGTAAATGGAAAATCTGGTAACCCAGTAGTAAAAGATGCTAAAGTCGTAGCTACTGTTGAAAAACACGGACGACAAAAGAAAATCATTGTTTTTAAATATCGTCCAAAGAAAAAATACCGTAAGAAACAAGGACATAGACAACCTTATACAAAACTTACGATTAAAAGTATTGTTGGATAATGATAACAGTATTAGTAAAAAAGAAACAAAATGATATCACGAAAGTTGTAATAAAAGGACATGCAATGTATGATGACTATGGCAAAGATATTGTCTGTGCCGGAGTATCTGCAATTGCTACCACAACAGTAAATGCGATCTTAAAAATAAAAAAGGAGAGTATACAGATAGAAGAAAGTCCTTCTCTTACAATTTCCGTATTAACGATGGATGAGATTACTGAAATATTATTAGAAAATATGATAGAATTATTATATGAGTTGACAGAGTCTTATCCAAAAAATATTAAGATTAAGGAGGATAGAACAGATGATTAGAATGATTTTAGATCTTCAAAGATTTGCCCATAAAAAAGGTCAAGGATCAACTCAAAATGGTCGTGACTCCGCTGGACGTAGACTAGGCGCTAAAGCTAGTGATGGACAGTTTGTTAGTGCTGGAAGTATTATTTATCGTCAAAGAGGAACAAAAATTTATCCAGGAGAGAATGTAGGAATGGGTAAAGACCATACATTATTTGCAAAAATTGATGGTGTCGTTCGATTCGAAAGATTAGGAAGAGATAAAAAGAAAGCAAGTGTTTACGAAGTTTAGTTTAGTAAACACTTTTTGAAAAAAGATAGAAAAAAAGACTGTGAAAGATGTTTATATGCATTACAGTCTTTTTTTATATTTAACTATAATAATTTTGCAATTTCACTTTTTGAAAGACCTGTGGTTTCCATAATAGTGGCAAGATCAATATTTTGGTGAAGTAAGTTTTTAGCAATTTCTTTACTTCTTTCTTTTTTTCCTTCAGCTCGTCCTTCCATTCTCCATTTGTCAGGGAAATTTTTCATCTCCCTTGTTTCTTTGTTATATAAATATCGTTCTATCGCTTTTACTAGTCCCATAAGAAAACCATCTCCTTTCGCTATTCTTCTTCTTTCTTTTTTATCTTTAGCAACGATAATTTGAAACATTTTAATGAGTCTTTCTCTATAACATCTACCCACAGTATAATCACTTAAAAACTTCTTGTCAAGATGATATACATGACCGGCAAAATCATCAGAAAGAATTTCATTTGTATAAGTTTCTTTTAATGTAAATCCACTTTGAAATTTTTGAAAGTCAGGGATATTAGACTTTAGGCAAATATTATATTGGCTTACTCTAGGTTGATCTTGATATTTTTCCCCAATCTTTAATTGAGTAGAACAGAGTCGAAACAAATAAACTTTACTTTTTTTGAAAGCTTCTTCATTGAAATACGTATACATTTCTAGATTAATTGTTTCTTTTTCAACTTTTACTAAAACATCAGAAGTAATACTTTTATCTTTAATATTGGTTTTACTTAAAGGAGCTCCATTTAAAATTTTTACTTTTCCACTTAAAGAACCAACCATCAAAAGTTTTAAATCTTCTAATAAAGCTTCCAAATAAATAATATTTCTTTGAGTACCGAAGACTTCTTTAAAAAGTAAATCGTAATAATGATATATCATGTGAAACCTCCTCGTGTTTTATCCTACACTAATAATATTACGGAAAAAAGGAGAATTTCCTTTTTTCTAGTTCTAGTCCAAATAAATTAGACAATCAAAAAAATATGTAGTAGAATGTATATAGAAAGTAGGTTATCGAAATGAAAAAAAACACATTTAACTCGAATTATCGCCAAGTTTTAAGAGGGAGGGGGTATCTTAGAAAATTAAGATATCCTATGATACTAATATTAGTAGTTGGAACAAGCTTTTTAATGCTTCACAATTCCAACAAAGAACCAATTTTAAAAGAGGCACAAGAAGAAAATACATTAGCTATTTATTTAGAAGATGAGCAAATTAATAATATTCCAGAAAAAGATTCAGGATATACTCTAGATTTATCTAAAAGTTGTTGTAATCATGGAGTAGAAATTTCTTTTGATTACAATACTTGGAGTGTCAAAACAAGCTTTCAAAATTATACAAATACGGATAATACCAGAGTAAAATGTAGTTTATATTTTAAATGGAACAAAGCAACTTTAACAGTTAATCCGAATGGTGGTAGCTGGAATGGAACAACAAATGTATCAAATTTTGAAAAATTAATCGGTACATTAGATGTGATTCAAGAGCCTACTAGAGATGGTTATGAATTTCGTGGCTGGGAAATTACTGGTGGAACGTCATTTTATAATTATGGAACTTCCTTATACACAGACGAGAATTTTCAAAACGGATTAAATAATATAAGAACATATAATAATCTAGAAAATAACAATGTCACATTGGAAAGAGTGCCAAGCTCATCAGATAGTCCCATCAAAGATAGTAATTATATGCTAAAAATAACAACAACAGGAGAGGCGAATCCGTTTTTAGGAGGGTTTTATCAATCTACTCCATCAAAAATACTAGGAACATTCTATCATGTGATCGTTGCAAAAATTCCCGTAGGCTATACAATAACTGAGCATAGAAATCCAATTGGTTTAAATAGTCAATCGACTTGGTTAACGTCACAGGAGGGAACAGGGGAGTTTGAAACTTATATTTATAAGTCTGATTGTGGAACTTCAGGATCATTTTCTACTTTTGGACATGTTGCATTATACGGCACACTTGCAACAAGTAGTGAACCAGTAACTTGGTATGTTGCATATAGTACAATTCTAGATGCTTCTGCTGGTACCCCGTTATATACAGATACAACTTTTTCAACTAGCATGAATAATATGCTGGTATATAACAATTTAGAAAATGGCAACGTTATTTTAAATAGAATAAATCGAACTTCGGATAATCCATTATTAGATTCTAATTACATGATAGAAATTCAAAATATTGGATATGTAGAACCGGATTTAGGAGGATTTTATCAATCTACTAATTCTCGAGCTAAAGGGGTTTATTATCATTTAATATATGCAAATATTCCAAAGGGTTATTCATTAAGGATCCACAGCAATATTATAGGCACAGACTCTTCTCAATTATGGCTGACAACAAATGAGGGAACTGGAAAATGGGAAAAATATATCTATCGAACTATTGCAGGAATATCTGGAGAATTTTCTACATTTGGTCATTTGAGTCTAGCTACTGGGACAATGGGTACGCTAGAAAATCCTGTAACATGGTATGTAGGATATGCTAATATGTTTGACGCAACTGATTTAGAAGGTAATTTTTCTACGTATGTATACGAATATCAAAACGATTCAGTTATTACAGCAAAATGGATATCAAGCACATAAAATATCACTTTATCTTTTGAAATTTCAGATTGGAATTTTAAGAAATGCATGCTATAATGTTTGTAGAAAGAACATGTTTCTTTCTAGTTGGAAAGTATATTATGTTGTAGTGTTACATAATATATGACAGGACATAAAAAGAACTATCTGACTTTGCCTGTTAGATGTTTCCTAGTCCTAAATGTTTTTTTCTAGGGAACACCTATTCAGAGATGAGTAGGTGTTTTCTTTTAGTGTTAATCCTTTTTCGAAGGATAAATTTTTGAAAGCACTACTAAGAGTAAAATCAAGACTATCAAATAGTCCACTTAAAATTCCTTTCATAAGGACCACCTCCTCCTAAAAATTAATTATATTTTTTTAGGACTGAGGGAAAAACACCTAACAATCAGATAGTTCCTAACTATTATATAATAATACATAGCATTTGAAAATAGAATTCTTCATTTTCTTCATTTTCTATTTACGGATACTTAAAAAAATGATATTCTTATTTAAAGAGTAGATAGTGGTGTGTATGAGAGTAGAGAAAAAGAAAGCGATAAATATCTTGATTTTTTGTAGTATTATGTTGTTACTAATCATCGTAGCTTTAACTATTTTAAGATTATATGATAGATCGCAATTAAAATCCATGTTGAATGATAATATTGTTATAGAATATGGCAACGGGATTTCTATGAAAGATATTCTAAAACAAAAAGATACTGTGAATATAAGTACTAGTCCTCCCTTAGATTCCTTAAAAGATGTCGGAAAATATATTGTAAAAGTAAAACTAAATGAAGAAGTATTTGATGTAAATATTGAGATCAAAGATAGTACACCACCGACCTTAGAAGTTCAAGATGTTACTCGTTATATAGACGAAAAAATACCGGATGTGAATGCTTTTGTCACATTTTCTTCTGATCTATCTGTTTACGAAATATTGCCTATTGAACTAGAAAAAACAGTAGGCGAGCACGAAGTAGAAATTGTAGCTCAAGATATACACGGCAACGTTACGAAAAAAACAGCGAAGTTTACCTTAAAAGAAGATAAGGATTCTCCAGTATTTACGGGTCTCAAAGATATTACAGTTTATGTAGGTACACACCCAGATTTACACTCAGGTGTCTCGGCTGTGGATGCTCGCTTCGGTGATATGGAATACCTTGTGGATGATAGTAAAGTATCTTATAATACACCAGGAAAATATACAATCACATATTCTTCACAAGATCCGGTTGGAAATGTTGTCACTGCTACGAGAACAATTACCATTGTAAAGAAACCAGAAACATACATGATTGAAAATTTTCCGACATACAATCAATATCCAAATTATCCTAATGGTTGTGAAAGTATCGCTTTATACAATTTACTTCGCTATTACGGGGTCAGCGTGACTCCGGAAAATATTGTAGAAAAACTAAAAAAGGGCAACGAACCATATTGGGATGGAAATACTTTGTACGGAGGTAATCCTGAAATTGAATTCGTGGGCGACCCTAGAGATATTCATGGCTATGGAGTTTTTCAAAAACCAATTTTAGAAGTAGCTAACACATACAAATCTGGAATGATTGATTATACAGGACATAGTTTTAACGAAGTTTTAGCTCTAGTAAAACAAAAGATTCCTGTTCAGGTATGGGCGAGTATTGGAGCGAGAGATACTTCCGTTTGTGCTCGTTGGACCTATACCCCAACTGGCGAAACAATTGAATGGATTTGTGATTTACATAGTGTTGTTGTCATAGGATATAGTGACACGTCTGTTTTTGTGTCAGATTCCTATACAGGAAAAATAGAAGAATACAATCGTGGACAATTTGAAAAGATGTACAATTTATTTGGACGACGAGCATTGTACTATCCAAACTAAGAGAAAGGAGGTTGTAGAAAATGAAAAAAGTCGGCGTAATAGTATTGACAATTTTGTTTCTCACAGTAATATCTGCTGGAATTTACTTTTTAGTGGATCCAAAAGATCAAAATACTTTAATAGAAAGCAGTGAAATAAATACCCCTTTAGAAAATAATAAAATAACGGAAAAAGAGTTAGATATCAATTCCTATTTAGTAAAGGACTTATATCAAAAAATAAATCCAAGCAATGATGCCATGGTCTTAAAAGGCTTATATGATAATTTAACTCCATCAAATGCTTATATCTTAGCTGTGGGAGCGATGAATTATATTCGAAAAAATATTCCGATTGATGCAGAAATGGTACAAAACCACATGTTTACCACTACAATATCCGAAGAAGACTTAAAAACTAGTATTTATGAAATATTTGGTAATATTGAATATCAAAATGAAGATTTCTACGTTTTAAATAGTGATTATGGAGTCTGTGGTTTTACATATCAGAGTGAGGTGTCGCGGTATGAATCACTAAATGGCTGTGGTGGTTCCCAATTCGAATCTTTCATCCGAAAAGTCGTTTCAGCAAGACAAAGGAATAACTATATATACATCACAGAAAAATCCATTTACGTTTATGCTGATTGGAATGAATATATCAGTAGAAAATATATCTACAATAATTATCACCAAGACAAAATGCTAGATTACAAAGAAACATCTTCCACGGAAAGTGATCCAATAACACTAGATCCATATATCGATGAAGCAACTACATATGAATATGTTTTTGAAAATCAAAATGGCCAATATATCTTTAAAGAGTTGCGGCAACTGTAAACACTTTGTAAGTAAAATAAATGTCAACTAGTTTTTCTCTTTTATTTGTGTTATAATAAAAACGTGAAAAGTAGTAATGGAAGGGAGGAATGAACTATGTTAGCATGGTTGCTTAGATGGTTATAATTCCTAGCGTGATACGAAAAGGCTCTAGTTTCTAGAGCTTTTTCTTTGTCAAAAAAGTGTCTAATGGAATAGAAGTAATTTTCTTCTTGGAAAAATATGTTATAATAACACTAGAGAGTAGGTTATGTAGTATGTTAGAGAAGTTAAATAATAGAATGATCAAAGCGGTGGGATTATATTTAGTATATTTTTTATATACGGTAGTTGCAAGTTCATTAGTATCATCTTTAAATGTAACAAATTCTGCTTATGTGATGATGCCTGCAGATATTTTATTTGCAACCTTTGCTGTGCTCATGTATAAAAACGAGTTAAAAGAATGTGTAAATAAACTAAAAAAGAAAAAAGTACTTAAAATAGTAGGAAGTGTAATCCTTGGTGTAATGTCTATTCTAGCACTTAACATTATTATGGGAGCCATTACGGATTTATTATTTCCAAATTATGCAGTAGATTCTAATACGGGGGCTATGTTAGATTTATTAAAACAATCTCCTATATATGCATGTTTTAAAGTACTGATTTTCGCTCCGGTTGCCGAAGAAATTCTGTTTCGAGAATCTATTAGCAGTTGCGTGAAAAATAATGTATTATTTATTTTATTAAGCGCCATTATATATACAGGTATGAATTTTGTGTTTGGCTCAGAAACACTTTCTGTGATTGATTTATTAATTTATTTTATGCCGGCATTGTTATTAAGCTTTCTTTATGTCAAAAACGACAGAAATATTATAGTGATTATGATAATTAAATTTATCATGCAATTTGTGCCATTCATTGTGTTATTACTAAGCTAGATTGGAGAGTTAATATGAAAAAAAAACACCTATGTGATATGACAAAAACCATCTTTTTGTTAGCTTTTAGTTTTATGATTACAATAGAAATTACCGAGGCTAAAGCGGTTTCTATTGAAAAAACAGAGACGAGTGACTCTTATTATTACAGTGTGAAAGATACGGAAAGAGATCTAGAATATTCTTGGCGTTTCATAAAAGAACAAGGCCAAAATATCTCAGTGGAGGATAGCCTTTATATTGAAGAAGATTTACGACTTAGTTTAGATGCCAAAACAAAAGATACCGAGACAATCAATCAAATGGTAGACCAAGAAAAGCTCATTATTTCTTTTGATTATCATGGGGCCTTACCTCTAGAAACTTCTGTAAGAATTAATGTGAAAGATCGCTTTAAAGAAGGCGAAAAATTATATTTATATTATTATAATCCAGAATCGGACAACATAGAATACATCACCCATAATGTGGAAGTAAAAGATGGGTATGTAGAATTTCAAATTGCTCATTGTTCCGATTATTTTTTGACTGCAGCAGTCGTAAACGATGCAGTAAATAATCCTCAAAGCATTAATTATATTATCATTGGTCTAATCGTTATCGTCTTTATTTTGGTGGCTATTACTTTATTCCAATCTAAAAATAAATAGATTTTCAAAGACAGTTCAATATAGACTGTTTTTTTTCTGTTTATTTTGGTACAATAACACTAGGTGATTGACATGTTTGTAGATGAAGTCAAAATGAAACTCACGGCAGGAAAAGGAGGAGACGGGTGTACTTCCTTTCGGCGTGAAAAATATATCTCGATGGGTGGGCCAGATGGTGGTTCTGGTGGAAAAGGCGCATCCATTATTTTTGAAGCGAGTGAAGGATTAAAAACACTTGTGGATTTAAAATATCACAAAATTGTGAAAGCTCCAAAAGGAGAAAATGGCAAAGGAAAGAATAAAAAAGGTGCCAATGCCGAAGATATTATCCTAAAAGTTCCAACTGGTACGACAATTATTGACGATGATACAGGCTTAGTACTGGCCGATTTAGTGGAGGATAAAGAAAGAGTCGTAGCCGCGGTTGGAGGCCGTGGAGGAAGAGGAAATGTTGCCTTTGCAACTCATGAACACCCCGCTCCAGCATTCTCAGAACTAGGTGAACCTGGAGAGGTACGTTATATCAAATGCGAATTAAAAGTACTGGCTGATGTAGGACTTGTTGGCATGCCAAGCGTTGGAAAAAGTTCTCTTTTAGCATCTGTGTCTATGGCAAATCCAAAAATTGCTGCTTACCATTTTACAACTTTAATTCCGAACTTAGGAGTGGTAGAATTGCAAAACAAAAAGAGTTTTATCATCGCAGATTTGCCAGGAATGATTGAAGGAGCAAGCGCTGGTGTAGGACTTGGAGATAGATTTTTAAAGCATGCGTCTCGTACAAGAATCCTCGCACATGTCGTAGATATGGCTGGGACAGAAGGAAGAAACCCGATCGAAGATTATGAAGTGATTCGTAAAGAACTCGTTTCCTACAGCGAAAAGCTTGCAAGCAAAAAAGAAATTATTGTGGCCAATAAAATGGATATGCCAAATTTTGAAGAAAATCTAAAAAAGTTTAAAGAAAAATATCCTGATAAAGAAATATTCTCCGTAAGTGCACTAACCAAAGAAGGTCTAGAGCCACTCATGAATTATCTAGCTGACACCCTAGAAACCCTAGAAAAAGAAAATTTATATCAAGATGACGAATTCGAAAGTTCTATTATTTACAAATTTCAAAATGAAAAACCATATACCATTACAAAAGAAGACGGTATATGGGTCATCCGTGGCGAAGAAATTGAACGTCTATTTTCCATGACCCGGTTTAGTGAAGAAGAAGCCGTAGCGCGATTTGCTAGGAAACTAAAAGGGATGGGAGTAGAAGACGCCTTAGAAAGACTAGGAGCAAAAAAAGGTGATGAAGTCCAAATATTGGATTACATTTTTGAATTCAAAGATTAATCTTCTTCAAACTTTAAAATAGAACCGATAGAAAATCCTTGACTAGCATTATTAGGTAGTTCTAAAATGCTAGTCTTTTTTGCTTTCTTATCGACTCGCACCATTTTATTTTTAGGAACATTTCGATAAATAAAAATAACTTGGTTTTCCTCATTGATTCCTAAAACATCAATCTCTTCTTTCATAAAAAAAGTATGAATAGACCGACAGTTCGGAAATAAAATACCATAGGAAATATCTTTTTGACCCATCAATCCTAAAAGCCGAGTTTTAAAACCCGTAGCATTTTTAATTTCCAATTTTTTTCCATTACATTTTAATTTCATGAGATTCACCTATTAACATCATATCAAGAAAAAGAAAATCTAGAACCAAGAAGCGAAAAAAAAGTGTCAAAAAAATGTAAGGAAATAAAATAAATCGTTATAGATAAGTCATATCTTGTGTAAAAACAAAAAAACGTTGAGGTAATGTGCGAATTGTGTTAAAATTTTTATAGATAATATGTAGGGTTTATAAAATAAAAGAACATATTAAAAGCAGAAGGAGCCTGTAGTCATATGAACAAAAAAATAACGATTTTAATAATTCTAATATGTACACTAGTAGTAGGAATAGGAGTATCACTAGCCTACTTTGCAGTGAATAATCAAAATGACGGAAATGAAACAAACTTAAATATAACAACAGAACAATTAGGAAGTATTCTTTGGACAGGAATGAAAGTATTTACATCGTATGACTTATTACCAGGACAAATAGGAATCCAAGAATTTACCATCGAAAAGAATTCGGATAATGGTATAGGAATCTATGAAATAGATTTAGCAGGAGTACTACCAGAAGAATTTGGAACAGATATAGAAATCTCATTATATAAAACAACTGATCCAATTAGTAATAACGTTGCAGTAGATGTAGCAGATCCAACATTAGAGAATGAGACTATTTATCAAGAAGATAGTTTAAATATTACAGGAGCACCAGAATTAGTGTATCAAGGAACACTTACAAATAACTCACAAATTATATTAGAACAAGCAGACTTTGATGTGACAACACTCGAGAAAACAACTTATTATTTAGTATATCATTATAAAAATAATGGCAACCAAGATAATCAACAAGGAAAGAGTTTTTCAGGAACCATTAGTGTAAGAATTATTAATGAAAAGCCTAGTTATTGTGAATCGCATCCAGAAACAGGAGCATGCAGTATTTTAGCAATAGGAGAAACAGAAGAATTAAAATTTGATGAGACTTCTGATAATAACTTAAGATATATTGGGGCAAATCCAAATAATTATGTTTCGTTTAATAATGAGTTATGGAGGATTATTGGTGTGATGAACAACATTGATGATGGAACAGGAAATAAAGAAACAAGGTTAAAAATAGTTAGAGCAGAATCAATAGGCGAATACAGTTGGGATAATAAAGTGAATGGAGCGGGGTCATCAACAAGTGAATATGGCAGTAACGATTGGAGTGACTCAGCATTACAAATAGTCTTAAATACAGGAGCATACTGGAATCGAACAAGTGGTGAGTGTCCAAATATAGGAGAAAATTCTACTGTTAGTTGTGATTTTAGTTCTAATGGTTTAACAGAAGAAGCCAAATCTATGATTAGTAATGCTGTATGGAACTTGGGAGGATTAAGTGGCTCTAGTAATGCCCTAAATTTTCATCAGACCGCAACTGTGGACGAATGGTATATATCTGAAAGGGGAATAGATGTATATAGGGGAAGACCGGTAACATGGTCAGGAAGTATTGGCTTAATATATCCAAGTGATTATGGGTATGCCACAAGTGGAGGAAGTAACACAGATAAAAACACTTGTTTATCCAATGCGTTATATACTTGGAACAGTTATAATGATTGCTACAATAACAATTGGATATATAAAAATGGAACTTACCAATGGACTTTAACTTCGATGTCTGTTAGTCCAGATAGTGTATTTGGTATATATAGTTCAGGAATTATTAACGGGTATCTAACCAATAGTGGAGGCACATCTATTTTTCCAAGTATCTATTTAAATGCTAATATAACTATCTCTAATGGTACAGGCTCATCCTTTGATCCATTCATTTTAAGCCTATAGAAAGTGTGATTTTATGAACAAGAAAATAACAATACTAGTCATTATCATTTGTACCTTAGTAGTAGGACTAGGAGTATCTCTAGCATACTTTGCAGCAAATAATAGTAATAATGGAAACGAAACAAATTTAAATATAACAACAGAAGAGTTAGGAAGTATACTATGGGAAGGAACGAAAGTATTTACATCCTATGATCTATTACCAGGACAAATAGGAATACAAGAATTTACGATAGAAAAGAATTCAGATAATGGTATAGGAATTTATGAAATAGATTTAGCAGGAGTATTACCAGAAGAATTTGGAACAGATATCGAAATTAGTTTATATAAAACAACAGAACCAGAAACAAATAATGTAACAGTCAATGTAGCAGATCCAACATTAGAGAATGAGACTATTTATCAAGAAGATAATTTAAATATCACAGGAACACCAGAATTAGTGTATCAAGGAACCCTTACAAATAACTCCCAAATCATCTTAGAACAAGCAGATTTTGATGTAACAACACTTGAAAAAAACTCTTATTATTTAGTGTATCATTATAAAAACAATGGAAATCAAGATAATCAACAAGGACTTACTTTTAGTGGAACTATTAGTGTAAGAATTATAAACGAAAAGATGAGTTTTAGTGAAGCCTTAGCATTATGTGATGATACAGCATCCAATTGTATGATCAAGAATGCTGAAAAAAGTAATGAACTAGTCTACGATGAAACTGCAGATAATAACTTAAGATATATAGGAGCTGATCCAAATAATTACGTTTCATTCAATAATGAATTATGGAGAATTATTGGAGTCATGAATAATATCGATGATGGAATTGAAAGAAAAGAAACAAGATTAAAAATTATAAGAAATGAATCTATAGGAGATTATAGTTGGGATTCTTCTGATTCTACTATTAATGAAGGTTTTGGAATTAATGAATGGTCACAATCAGACATAATGAAATTATTAAATCCGGGATATGAAACCGAATTGATTGGAAATAGTCTATACTATTATCGAGGATCAGGAATGTGTTATAGTGGAGTAAATAATGAAAGTGCAGCATGTGATTTTAGCAGTATAGGCTTATTAGATGATAGTAAGGCACTAATCAAAAATGCATTATGGAATACGGGCGCAAATAACGGAAGTTTATATTCATATAATAATATAAATACTTCAACATTTTACGAATTAGAACGGAGTAATAATAGTGGCAAATATTGTTTTTCTACTACCTTATGTAATGATACTGTAACACGTCAAACAAGTTGGATAGGATTAGTAGGGTTAATGTATTCAAGCGATTACGGGTATGCCACAGGAGGAAGTTCAAATAAAAGCAGAAGCGAATGTATATCAGAATATTTATATAGCTGGAATAATGATTGTACTGATAATAATTGGTTGTACAAAAACACTTTTCAATGGACTCTTACTCCGTTTGCTACACCATCTCATACATGCAGAGTTTATTGTGTGAATTGTCGTAATAATTCTGATACAGATGATGCCTATATGAGCCATTCAATAACACCAGTCGTATATCTATCCTCTGACGTAAGAATTAGTGGAGGAACAGGTTCATCAGGTGATCCATTCACTTTGACAGTTAGTTGATATAATAATTTAAAAAGTGCAAAGTAAGAAAATCCTTTGCTTTTTTGATTGTAAAAAACAGATTCCATTGGTATAATGAATACAATAGGAGAGTGACTAGTATGGATAAGAAAGAAAATTATTCCGAAGAAAATAATGAGCAAGAGTTAGAAACTACCAAAGAAGTGATTACACTAAAAGATTTATCTTTGGAAGCTATAGAAAACCTAGAAGAGGAGCCTGTAGAGGAAGAAGTGCCGATCGAAGAGTTAGATGAAAATATGGATCAGGCGGATTTAGTGTTTAAAACAGAAGTAGAAACAAAAGAAGAAGTAAAAAAGGAACTTGCGAAAGAGAAAAAAGAGAACATTTTTAAAAAACTCCAAAAAAAATGGCAAAGCTTAAGTAAAAAGCAGAAAATCATCGCGATTGTAATTGCTGTGGTGGTAGTGATTTTACTTGCTGCGGGAATATTCTTCCTTGTGACAAGTGGTAAAAGTCCTTTAGATACTACTCCAGACGTGATTTTAGAAGGCGACAATTATCGTTATGAAAATGGAACGCTAATCTTTTTAGATGGTGAGAGCGAAATCGGTCGTTACGAATGTGAACACAAGGACGAAAAACTATGCGAAGTAGCCTATCTTACAGATGACGATGAATTTGATAAAACGAAAATGGTTGATGAAAACGGCAATGATTTAGTTCTTCGGAGTCAAATTTATCATAACCGCTATGTGTTTGTAACAGATAGAGAAAACACGGAAAAAGAACGGATCATTCTTTATGATATCGAAGCAGGAAGCACCGTACAAGAGTTAAAAAAAGTAAAAGCATATGATGATAATTATGTTGCCTTACAAAACCAAGAAAACTTATATGGTCTTGCTCAAATAAACGATGGTGAATTTAAAATGGTAATTCCATTTGAATATGATAAAGTAGGAGTGCTACCAGATCAAGAAGAGATCACTAGAGTCATGGTGGAAAAAGATGGTAGCAATTACCTTAGTGATTTATCGAATAAAATACTCACAAAAGCCTTTGATGAAACCATTGTTGGCGCGACAGATCGTTATGTCAAAACAAAAGATGAGGAAGGCAAATATCACGTATATGACTACAATGTCGCAGAACTACAAGACGAAACTTGGGACTACGTGGTACTCTTAGAGAGTTATATGCTTGGCGTGAGTGACAAAAACCTTTATGTCATGAATTATGAAGGTAGTCCAATGAACCGTGAGGGTATTATTTTAAATAATGATAAGTACAATCCTATTGAGACCTATGAAGAATTAAAACTTGTAAATACCGAAAAGTCTTTTGACTACGAGTTAACAGGAAATCTTTTAAACGTTGATGTTTATAATGGAGAAGATAAAGAAAATCACTCTATAAATCTAAACGAAGGAAGATTATCCAGTTCACTTGCATACTTAGAATATTTTGATGGCAAATTATATCTTTATTCTGATCAAGATAAAAACACATTAATTGGTAGTTACCCATGTGATAATAAAAACGAAATTAATGATAACACTACAACCTTAGATCGATGCCGAATCGCTTCTGAATCTTTCTATCGTGAAACAACTGGAAATAATATGGAAACAGATGAATCATCTCGTCTTGGATGGATTCCAATTATCGGCCAACGTTACGGCTTTATTGCTGATGGTGATACCATTGTATTATATGATTTCACAGATAACAAAAAACTAGCAACATATAGCAACGTTGATACCCGTTCTTATACAAGTACTAATGAAGTAACATTTACAGATGCTTCGAGTGTATCCTTTATTGCTCAGTCAAAAAATTCTGGTAAATTTGGTGTTGCAAGAATTTCCAGCAACGGAGTAACCCCACTGATTTCTTTCGAAGCAAATAGCATTAAAGGTCTTGGAAATTATTACGTAGTAGAACAAAATGGAACATACGCACTATACGATTTAGATGGTGCTAAGAAAACAGATGATAAAACAAGTCCAATCGTTGATTATCATGGGGAGTATTTAAAAACATATAAAGATAATTCTTATTTCGTTCATAAATTTAATGGCAGTGTTAACGATCAAAACTCTCATACTTATATTGAATTGTATGATGACTACTATGCAACAGTCGATAACAAAGATATTAATATTTATAATTATGATGGAGAAAATCTAACTGCGAATCTTTCTTCCGGAACAAGAGAATTATTAAAAGTTCAAACAAATACATTTTATGGCAGTGGTACAAAAGCATTCTCTATTACCTTTAGTGGAGAATATGCCAATGTTTTGATTACTACCTCTTCTGGTGCACAAGAAAGAGTGGTCGTTCCGTTAGACAACACTCCTGTGATAGAAGAAGGAGGAGACGAAAATGAATCCTAAAATTCAAAAGGGGACATTAATTACAATTATTATTTTACTAATTATATTAATACCCCTTACCGTTGCCGGTTTTTACTTTCACTTTGCTGGAACACCAGAAGATTCTACCACTGACAATCCAAATCACGAATTTCATTACAACAATGCTTTGTGGTTTTATGATGATAATGGCAACTTACTGAGTACTTATGAATGTGAAACTGACAATTGCAATTATGCAGATAGTTACACGAATGACCAAGAATACGCGATCGATTTTTATCAGAGCGATGAAGAAAGTACCGATCATACTATGGATTATATAATTAATAATCAATATGTTTTTCTAACAGATTTTGCTAGTGCAAACCATGAAGCTTTCCTATATGATGTAAAAAACGGGACTTCCTATAAATCTGTAACATATTCTTCTGTCAAAAACTATGACGTAGGAATTGCTGGCAATCTTTTCATTGTTGAAAATAGTAATCATAAGTATGGAGTGCTACAAATTGGTCTAACTGCCCAGTTAGTCATTCCCTTTGAATATGATTTTATTGGTTTGATTAACGAAATGGATGAAGATGGCCGAGTGTTAGGCGATTATTTTGTCGCAATGCAAGGAGGATCTTGGTATATCCTAGGCTCAGGTGGTGCTGTATTAACGGAAGGAATCCCTGATGAAATAGTGACATACAACGGGACTTATATTATCACAAAAGATGTTCAAGAAAATTACCATTTGATTAATTATCAAAATGAACCAGTGTTAGAAGAGAGTTTTATTGATCTGTCCTTTACTGACCGTTATTTAAATTGTGTGACCTCTTCTAGACAATTCTATGTATTTGATTTAGAAAGCAATACGACAATCAGCAATACCTATGCATTACTACTAACAGATACATATGAAACAGTCATCAATCAAACAGGAGATTTAGAAATATATATCAATAACCAGATAACCGAGACCATAGATTTATAAAAGAACTTGATTTTTACAAAGTTTTATTCTAAAATAAAGCACAGAAAACGAAGAACTTGAGGAGTAGAAAGTGTGTCTTTTTAAGAGAGCTTAGGGTTGGTGAAACTAAGTAAAGATAGCTTTTGAAGGTTGCAAGGGAGTTTTGTCGCAGACTTCTGCGTTATCAAATTAAGTGAAATGTAAGGATGGTACCGTCTTAATTGACTCCTTTGGTATCATCTTTTTTATTGAAGGAGAAGAAACATATGAGAAAAATTGTTACTATTGGGCCGTTAGGTAATGTGATAGAAAACAGTAGTCAAGATGAATCTGAAAATCATAATGATTTACTAGAAGAAAGCTTTTATGATTTTGCGTCTATGCTAAGTGAAGAAGAAAAAGCGTTTGATTGTGAAATAAAGGTGTGGCCCATTGCTTTTTGGGTTTCAAAATTACTACATCACGTCGTTGTACTAGAAAACCACATTGAAGATGGCGGAAGTTTTATTATCATCGCCCCATTAGAAGTGGAAGAAATTCAAAAGGAAATTCTGGAAAATATGTATCATAAAAAAGATGAGACTTATTGCCTTATTCAGCAAATAACAGACAAAGAATTTGAAGCAAAAGAAGAAACGTATGCAAGGATTGAAGAGGTTATTTCTATTTTAAATGAACCAAGAAAGAGAGGAAGATAACATGTTAGATAAGAAATATAATCCACAAGAAGTGGAAAAAGGAAAATATAAAATTTGGAAAGAAAAAGGTTATTTTGCAAGCGGAAAGAGGGAAGGACAACCTTTTACGATTGTTATTCCACCACCTAATGTTACTGGAAAACTTCATTTAGGTCATGCTTGGGATACGACTTTACAAGATATTATGATCCGTTATAAGAGAATGCAAGGCTATGATGCGTTATGGCTTCCTGGTATGGATCATGCGGGAATCGCGACCCAAGCCAAAGTAGATAAGAAGTTAAAGAGTGAGGGGATTGACCCACGAAGTATTTCGCGGGAAGAATGGCTCTCTCATGCTTGGAAATGGAAAAATGAATATGCCCTAAACATTCATAGTCAATGGGCTAAATTAGGGCTAAGTCTAGATTATTCAAAAGAAAGATTTACGTTGGATGAAGGACTTAGTAAAGCAGTACGTACGGTTTTTGTAAAGTTATATGAAGAAGGACTTATTTATCGTGGTGAGCGAATGATTAACTGGGATCCAGAAGCGAAAACAGCCTTATCGAATGAAGAAGTTATTTATAAAGATGTGGAAGGGGCATTTTATCATATTAAGTATCCAGTTTTGGGTAGTGAAGAGTACTTAGATGTAGCAACAACACGTCCAGAGACCATGTTTGGTGATACTGCGGTGGCAGTAAATCCAAGTGATGAACGTTATCAAAAGTATATTGGTAAAAAGGTTATCTTGCCAATTGTTGGTCGTGAAATTCCAGTGATTGGAGATGAACATGCAGACCCAGAGAAAGGCACCGGTATCGTAAAGACTACACTCAATGGTACAAATCCTGTAATTATAAGGATTATCAAGGACACAATTATGGCAGTTAATAGTATTTTTAATATAAAAAGAAAGGAAAATGTAGTATGTTAGATAAAAAATATAATGCACA
>CALVOL010000012.1 GCA_944350285.1 uncultured Bacilli bacterium
TAGAATACATGATTTTTTAAGAAAAAAATATATATTGTACCATTTTTTACGGATTATTTTTTATGCGATTGCCTTACATTTGAGCACCTAAATTTGCTTTTAAATATAAAATATAGTATAATCTAGTCAGTTAATTAAAAAGCGATTCATTCAAAGTAATTATTTTATAATATTTTATAGAGAGCTTATGGTTGGTGAAAATAAGCAAAAATAAAATAATGAATTACAAATGATGATTTTAAATCGGATAGTATCCGTTATCAATAAGAGGTAATAAACTATTATTACAAAGAAAGGTGGTACCACGAGCAACTCGTCCTTTTAGGATGTTTTGCTCGTTTTTTATTTCAAGGAGGTGATTTGTATGGATAGTGACTATTACTATTATTGCTTTGATGATTGTAATTTAATTAACTATACAAATTATTTAGGAGGAATAAAAAATTATGGAAAAGAAATTATTTGATATTTTAAAAGAAAGAGGATATGTAAAAGATTTAACACACGAAACTGAAATTATTAATTTAGTAAATGGAGAACCTATGACATTTTACTTAGGAATCGATCCAACTGCTGATAGTCTTCATATAGGTCATTTCTTTGCATTAACTTTATTTAGATGGTTACAAGACTTCGGCCATCATGGAATCATTTTAATTGGTGGTGCAACTGCTTTAATTGGAGACCCAACAGGTAAAAGTGACATGAGAAAAATGCTTTCAAAAGAAGAAGTTGAGCACAATAAAGCAGAAGTAAAAGAATTAGTGAAAAAATTTGTAAAAACAGACGGAGATAATCCTGCAATCATCGTGGATAACACAGACTGGATTTGTGATAAAACTTATGTAGATTTTATGAGAGATATTGGAGTGCATTTTAATGTGAATAATATGTTGTCTGCTGATTGTTACAAGAAAAGATTAGAAAATGGTGGATTAACATTTCTTGAAATGGGTTATATGTTAATGCAAGCATTCGATTTTGTACACTTAAATAAAGAATTTGGATGCAAATTGCAAATTGGTGGCTCCGATCAATGGGGAAATATTTTGGCAGGTGTAGACTTATCTCGTAAAATCGGCTTTAGTGAAGGAAAAAAAATAGAACCGTTATTTGGGTTTACCTGCCCATTACTTATAAAAGCAGATGGAGAAAAAATGGGTAAAACGGCCTCTGGAACACTATGGGTATCTAGAGATAAAACAACACCTTTTGATTTCTTTCAAGCATGGATGAATTCATTTGATGAGGATGTAGAAAGAAGTTTATCTTTCTTTACCAGAATAGAAATATCTGATATTAAAAAATTATGCACGAGTGATATTAGAGAAGCAAAAAAATTACTTGCGTTTGAAGTTACCAAATTAGTTCACGGTGAAGAAGAAGCATTAAAAGCTAAACAGACAGCAGAAGAATTATTTAGCAATAAAGGTATATCTGATAATATGCCATCAACCACTATTTCTAAAGATTTATTAGATATAAATATTATTGATTTATTAGTTGAAACAAAATTAGTATCATCAAAATCAGAAGCTAGAAGATTAATTGAACAAAGCGGAATTTCATTAAATCAAGAAAAAGTTAACTCAACTGAACAAATAGTTACTATTGATGATTTAAAAAACAATTCTTTAGTGATACAAAAAGGAAAAAAAGTCTTTTTAAAAGTAAATTTTGAATAGAAAAAAATCATTCCATAAAACCTGCATTCAAAAACAGTAAACACATAATGATTAGTAACAAAATATTTTATCTAGCTCTATCTCCAAATATAATCAATAATCCATAACAAATTTAGAAAGGACTAAAGTATGAATATTATAATTAGAAAAGCAACTATAGAAGATGCCGAAGATTTTGTAAAAGTAAATACTGCGACATGGTTAACAACTTACAAAGGTTTAATTCCGGATAAAATTTTAGAAAAAAGAAAGCTTTCAATGTCTACAAGAATTACTAGAACTATAAAAGATATCCAAGAGAATAACAACATCTATGTTGCCACAGTAGATAATCAAGTTATAGGTGAAATGACCTATGCTTATTCACGAAACGAAAATTTTTTAAATTCCGGAGAAATTACTTCCGTCTATGTATTAAAAGAATATCAAGGCTTAGGAATAGGAAAACAGCTCTTTTTAAAAGGAATAGAAGAATGTATCAATTTAGGTTTTAATTCGATGATTGTAAACGCCTTAAAAGGTAATAATGCAATAAAGTTTTACGAGAAATTTGGTGGCAAAAAAATTGCTCAAAAAGAAGAAAAATTAGATGACATTGTTATCACAGAATATATTATTTACTTTGACAATCTAAAAGAAATAGCAACAATATATCAAAATCATAATTAAAAAGTTTTTTTGTTGAATTGGAAAAACTTTTAAAAACTCAGACTTTTTCCATTCAACTGGAAAAATTGTAAAATTAAAGACTAACAAAAAGAAACTACTTCAAGAGATTAGTTTCTTTTTTATAAATCGAAATAAAAAACTATTTTTCTTCCAACAATTTATCAAATACTTCCTCATACTTAGTAACAATACTATCCCAAGTATAAGCATCATGAATTCTTTGTTTAGCTTTTTTGCCAAGCTCATCTATTTTTTTCTGGGAAAAATGTTCCACTTTTTCAATGACTTTCTTTAAATTATTAGGCTCCTTCGTGTAATAAAAACATGCATCTTCTCCAACTTCTCTATTATAACAAACATCATATAAAATATTTAAATCAGTATTACTTAATGCTTCTAATAAAGAAGGATTGGTACCTCCAGCAGAATGTCCATGCAAATAACCAAAAGCATGCTGCCTAAAATAAAGCAAAGCCTCACTATCATATAAAGAGCCTATAAATTTAATTCGTTTATCCTTTTCAAAATTTGTTTCTTCTTGTAAATGTTCATAGAACTTATTTTTTTCTAAATTACAAATAATCACTAAATCTTTTTTCGTTTTCGTTTTCATAAATTCCTTAATCATCGTCTCATAATTATTTTCTGGAACAAAACGACCAACAATTAAGTAATACTCATGATCTTTAATATCATACTCTTTCCAAAGCTTCTTAACAATTTCATTTTTCTTTGGTTTTTGATTTTCATAAGCACCAAAAGCAATATAAGAAGTAGGAATATGTAAAGAATGATATTTCTTATCTACATAACTTTGAATAGATTTCGAATCACACACACAATAATCACAAAATAGCATAGAGGTAAATTCACTTAATTTAAAACATTGTTTAATCCACCAAGCCCATTTATCTCTTTGCCATTCTAAACCATCCGGATTAATAATAAATTTCGTATTTCTTAGCCTCCAAGTCCAGAAAGGTAATATTGGTCCAACTTTGCATCCTAAAATTAAAACAACCGTATTCTTTAAATGATGTTTTTTAATATATTTTCGAACATAGTTCAAAGATTTTATCGTAAACAAAAACATTGTAGCAAATCCCTTTTCTGGAGTATAAGTATATGTTCTAGTAATTCCATCAATTTGCTCGCTTTGCAAATGTTTTTCTTTCTCATAAGTAAGATGTGGCACATAAAAAGAAAAACTTTCATCCTTATTATTTAAAATTAAATTTGTAACAAAAGTTTCCCATCCACCATAATTAAACTTATAACCTCTTGCACCTACAATAAAAATATGCTTTTTCAAAAAATGTCACCTCAAATCCAAAATGTTAAATAAGCAAAAAACAAACTAATATAATAAATGACTTTCAAGAAAAACATTCCAATCGGATTTAAATGATTGTATTCTTTCTCATAATAAAACATACTTTTCTTGATAGCCTTGTATTTACGAACCTTTCGTAAATTTTTTTGAACTGTCTTACTACCTAAATGATTAACACTTAAAGTTGTATCCACATAACTAAAAAGACCTTTATCTTTCGCTTTATGTCCAATAATATTTTCTTCATAATACAAGAATGTATTCGGATCAAAATAACCAACCTTTTTAAAGTCTTTCAGTCTTGCCATAAAGAAACAACCATGTAATACTTCTACTTTACAAAGTCTTTCTTGATAATAATCATCAGGATATTTTTGGAAATGAAAACTAAATCGATGTAACAAATTTACAGTAGATAGCATCTCCACAAAATAACTTGGCAACTTCCAACCTTTTGTAATGCGACCATACTCCAAAATCTTTGGCCCTAAAAAAGAGATATCCTCATTTTTTTTCATATCTAAAATAAGTTCTTCTATCACACTTTCTTCAACTTCGACATCTGGATTCGAAATGATAGCCAATTCACATTCTGTTTCTTTTTCCAAATATTTAAGTCCTAAATTATTTCCATAAGCATATCCCTTATTATCTTTAGACTCTAATAATACAATTCTTTTGTTAGTAAGGGGCTTAATTTTTTCTACAGACTCATCACTACTATGGTTATCCACAATCACAATTTTAGACAAACACTTGTAATCTTTAATTTGATGAACCATTTTAATAGTATTTTCATAATCATTATAATTTAGTATGACTATTCCTGTTTTCATAAGAATTTCCTTTCCTAGGTATTATTATACAAAAAAAATAAAAAAATAAAAATAGGAATAGATGAAAACATTACAATTAATAAAATGAAATTTTACCAAAACTATACCTATGTATGATAAAATAAAACAAGAAAGAAGGAAAACCTATGAAAATTATTTATCAAAATACCTTTGATAACACTTTAACAGAAAAATATGACCCAACCTTTCCGCGAGAAGACCAATATTATGGATGTGAAAATTTTGCAGTTGTTGCTGATGGAATTACCAGAGACCCAATTGGAATAACACTAGAAGAAGCTTATAAAAACCAAGCACTGGCTATCAAAAATTACCCACGACCTAGTGGAGCAGAACTAGCAGCCAAAGAAGTAATATTAACTTTCAAAAATAATTTTAACGGAAACCTAAAAGAAACACTCATTTTAGCCAATCAAAATATCCAAAAACTAAACGAAAAATATGTCCCACAGTGCGATTACTTAGAAAATGATTATTATGGAACAGTTGCCTCCGCAGCATTTATAAAAGAAAATATCCTTTATTATTCTTACATCTGTGATTGTGGAATCATTGTATACGACAAAAAAGGAAATATTCGAATGCAAACAGAGGATGAACTAGAAAAATACACAAGACCATATCTAAATCAAATTCCCTATTCTTGGACAAATCCAGAATCCCGCATCATTACAAGAAGAGACTATCGAAACAATCTAAAGAAAATTGAAAACGGAATTTGTGTTTCTTATGGAGCCTTAACTGGCGAAGAAAGTGCTATACCATTTATAAAAGAAGGCTCTATAGAAATAAGTGATGAAGATACAATAATCATTTACAGCGACGGGTTCTTCCATTTTCTACATGAACCAGAATTCATCCATTTAATTTTAAATTTTAACCAAGAAGAATTCTTGACATATATAGAAAAGAAAGCAAACGAAGACTATAGCCGTTATGGCAAAGAAAAAACATTAATCCTAGCAAAAAAAAACTAGAAAGAAGAAACTCTTTCTAATTTTTTTATTGAAAAACATCTTTTAATGTATCATTTGACTTTAAAACATCATATTTTTGAGCTGTTTCAAACGCATTGTCAATTAATTTTTGTTTCTCACTTTCTTTCATATGGAAAAATTCTTTTATTTTTTTAGCCAGTTCTTTCCTATCTTTGATATCTTGATAAGTAAGAGAATTTTCACCATCCACTGCATATTCTCTAGGCCCATACAAATTACACGCAATAAGGGGTGTCTTACACGCCATTGCTTCTAATCCAACAAGCCCTAAAGACTCACTTTTACGTTTTGTTGGAAAAATCATCACATCAAAGGCATTATAATATTTCACTAACTCTGTTTGATAAACAAAATCTTTTTGAATCACCATATCTTTTAAATGATAGTTTTCAAGTAAAGAATCAAACTTACTTTGCTCATCACCAGTTCCTATTAAAAGAAGTTTTGTATGTTTCATAAATGCCTCTTTCTTTAAAAGACAAAGGGCATCTAATAATGTATCATATCCTTTATTTATTTCGAGTCGAGATACCATACCAATATAAGTCGTATTCAAATCTAGTCCTAACTCCTTTTTACAAAGTTCTTGATCCATTTCATGAAACACCCCAGTATTAACACCACCAGATGGATAAATTGTAATTTTATCTTCAGGATAATTGTAATCCTTAACAATTACATCTTTAAAGTAAAAAGACGGAACAATAACATGATTGGTATATTTTAAAACAAACTTACTACGTTTTACATTCACCATTTCATCTTCTAAGTCCACGACAACATCATTGCCATGTGCATTACAAACAAGAATAGTTTTTGGACTAACAAACTTAGCAGGCAGTACAGCAAAACCAGAATGCGAAATATAATGAACATAATAATAATCATAAGACTTCAAAAAACTTTGAAAAATTGCACTGATATAAAAGCAGATATAATCAACAAGCTTAAATATAAAAAGTACTTTCTTCTTCTTAACCGCCATATCAACTTGAAATCCATTACTTTCCAATTGCTCTTTTGAATTCTTAACAAATGACCCATAATGTTTATATCTCTTAGAAGGATACATATTAGAAACTAACAAAATTCTTCTTTTTTCTTTCAAAGTACCGGCATTCATCACAACACCAAATAAAACACCTATTGAAAAACTAGTAAATATATGTCCTGATAAAACAGAGATACAAACAAAAAAGAGTAAAACAAAGAAGTTAAAAACGGTATGTTTCATTTTACATAAAAGAATGAGAAATAATACAGCATAAAGCCCAATACCAAAATACCCCAACCGATAAAAAATATCTACAAAGTCAACACCAGTAAACTTTAAAGTAACTTCATGCATACTTTGAACCCCAAAGATTTGTTCTTCTAAATTAACAGTTTCAAAAGTTTGAAATTCATTTTGAATACTAGTGATCTTTTCTTCATAAACATCTAAAAAATAAGAAGAAGTAAAATTACCATCAAACTTTAGGAAAAGAAGACCACCTAATAAAACAAAACTTATCACAAAGAAACAGATTGCAAAAATTCCTTGCTCTTTCCATTGTTTTCTATTCCGAACCAAATAATAAAGAATAACTAGCATTAATAAAGAAGCTAAAATAATGGACTTCCATAAAAATATTCCTAAAAATAAAAGTAACATTCCTACAATCTTCGTAAAATAATTTTTATGAACAATCAACGTTTGATAAGTAAGTGGCATTAAAATAGCTAAAACACCTATCATTTCTCTCTTTGCATAATAAAAACTTTCTGTCCCTACAGGGTTTACGAAATAAAAAACTCCAAAGATTAAGAGATAAGCAAAAAACATCATCATAATAAAATAAGAATTCAAATACTTGTTTGGATACTCTAAGAAATAAAGGATAGATAAAAACATGGCAAATGTTGAAACAAGAAATGAAACCTCACTCAAAACATCAAATCCTTTAGTATAAGAAAAAAGTGTTAAAACAAGGATTCCTAAAAAGGTAAGACAAATAGTCCCAATATGTTTCTTTTTAAGAAGTAAAGCAAGGAAAAAGTAACTTGACAAAAAAACTTTATAACCAAGAGAAATCCACAAAAATAATTCTTGTCCCTGAAAGAAACATCCTAAAAAATCCACTACCGGAATAAGAAGAATAGCAAATACTATAAATCTTGAATCATGTTTTTTTTTACTCTTTTTTTCTTTTTGTTTATTTCGAAATACAAACAACTTACTAAATACATAATTAGCCACGATAACAATAACCTGACTAGCAAGTTTCACGACTTTATCATTAAAATGCCATAAAGTAACCCCCAAGAACATAATAATCATATCCATGACTAAAGTGATAATTCTCGCCCCAAAGAAAGATCCAGCTTCTCGAAGTTTATTTTCATTCGTACTATGAAAGACAAACTTACGATTTGTAACATAAGCAAACAAAACACTTCCAACCCAACTAATCACATTCGCAAGTTGTAATTGCCATGCCACTTCCGGATTTAAAACGGTATAAACAAGACCATAATATAAAGCCAAACTAACAACTGTAGTAAGTACTCCAAAAATAAGATAACTAACAACTTCCCGTATTCTTTCCTTATCTTTCAACATATTTTTTAACATAATTACTTCTCCTTACGTTTTGGAAATAAAATATCCGTTTTAAGCACAATAAACAAGAACACTACCATCAGTGCTACATATAAAATAATAGCATATTTAATTTCTCCTAATGCATATAAAATAGATACTCCAGCAAATAACAAATTAATAATATAAATAATAATTAAAGAAACTTTAGTAGAAAATTTCATTTTTAATAATTGATGATGCAAATGATCTTTATCAGGATTGGTAAACGGATTTTTCTTTTTAAGACCTCGTCTAATTATAGAGAATATAACATCAATAATCGGAGTTGCTAAAATAGCAAGAGGAATCAAAAGAGAAGTAAAAGTTGCTAATTTAAAACCATATAAAGCAGTCGTTGCAACCATCAATCCCATAAAATTGCTTCCAGAATCCCCAATATATATCTTAGCTGGTGGAAAATTATAAACTAAAAATCCAAGTAAAGAACCAATCATTAAAATAGCGATTGTGGTATCCATATTGCCAAGTTTTCCTCCACCGATAATAGAAGCAATTACCACAATTGTAATAAAGTAGATAATAGATATTCCACTACTCAAACCATCCATTCCATCAGATAAGTCAATTGCATTAATAATACCTAGCATAAATATCAAAGTAATAACGTAATTCCATGGGGAACTAAACACAAAAGTATGACCTAAAATTGTTAAATTATCAATCGTAATATGCCCATATAACATAATAATTAAAACTGCGATGGTTTGTCCAAGAAATTGATATTTAGCACTAATAGGTTTAATATCATCAATAAGCCCTACCATTAAAATAACAAAACTGGCAATCAAAATAGAAATCATCTCAGTAGTCCCTCTACCAAAAATCATATAGCCTAATAGAAACGAAAAGAAAACAGCAAGTCCACCAATCGTTGGCATCGGTACTTTATTAAGTCGTCTTTGATTCGGATAATCAAGTGCTCCAATGTGAAAAGCTATTTTTTTAAAAATAGGAACTAAAATCAAACTAAACAAAAATGTAGCTCCAATCATTAATAAAATATTTGTAGTTGAAACTTCTAACCTCATATGAAAAATTCCCTTCTTATGTTTATTATACCTTAAAATCCCAATTAAAAACAGAAGAAATTATCTTCTGCCATAATATTTAAGAAAAAAGATAAGGTTTTTCCATGGTTCCATCGCCAGAAACTGTGATATCACTACGAATATTTATGACAGAGCGCAGACCAAAGGTGTTGTCCGCACGGTTGTCATCAATGTAACCAGAGGGGTGCACACGGAACACATTCGCATACCAGTTCGCATCACCGAACGGGTTATAACCACCCGCTGGTGTCATGGTCCAAAAATTATTCCCTGTTGTTATGTAACTATTTGATGTTGGTTTTTGATAATTATAAGAACCATCAAAGACCCCTCCGCTAGAACCAGATAACATCACTTCATCTGCAGTAATAAGTCCTATTGGATACGTTAATGTTTTATTACCTTTACTTGATAAAGAAGACGTATAATAATCCTCTATATTCTCACAATTTAAAGTCGGCATACTTATTGTAATTCTTAAATACCCTTTATTATAAGTAGTAATCGTCCCTGCCCCTACTCCTACTGGTGTATTTAATGTACTTCTATCACCACAAAAACCAGCATTTGTATCAATGTATGATGCATAACTAGCTAAATTAGAAACATAAAAATTATCATTGATTGTCTTGATTACAGATGATGTCCCTAATCCATGTGCATTACCACTCGTATACATATATCCTACATACATATTATCATTATAAGCGGAATTAAACTGACTCGTCGCAACTTGTCTATCTGTACTTGATTCTCCATTTGGATGGGCTTCTGTGCCATCATAAATCATACGAATACTACCATCACCATTGATTCTGATAATTCTCCAATAATATCCTGCAAACGATACATAGTTATTTTCGACACTTCCTCGGTAATAATAACTGGTACCATCATCATCCATAGTTTCAAAAATTCCCTTTTCATGAGACTCACATGTTGCGTCATCGCAAGCCGATTTTGTAAAGTCTGGGGTATAGGTATATACTTCTAAATTTCCTAACACTGTATTTACCGTCTTTGTTTTTGTAAAATATAAATTACATTTGGTTCTTGTATAATCCGTTGCATCATAGCCAGAATAATCTGCCGTAAACCTCCATGTCGAATGGTCGAATATTGGAACAACTCCATTCGTACAACTAGACTTTTCTTCATCAAAGATATATCCTGTATTCTGCTTAGGAAGTTCCCTGGTAATTTGTCCATCTACATAATAAGCAAAATAGATGTCTCCGGGATCTTGATAGGTTCCATTTATCACATTAAATTTCTTTTCTTCCGTAAATACCGCATAACTAGTATACAAAAATACTCCTGCTAGTAATAGCAGACAACAGACTGTAAATATTATAATTACTTTCTTCTTAGAATTTCTTTCTTTAAATTTTTTAAGCCTCATATCTTCACCAAAAAAGCCACATTTTGTATGCTTTTCTATATAAAGAATACCAACATTTTGTATGCTTTGTCAAGAGGTGATAAAATTGAAAATTATAGCAAATAATTATAAAGCAAACGAAATAATAAAAATGATTCGAGAATACACCGGAAAAACCCAAAAAGAATTCGGAAAAAACATTAAAAGGACTCGCAATGCCATACAAACCTACGAATATGGAACAAGAAATTATGATTTTGAATTACTTTTAGAAATAGCTAAAAAAGAAAATTTGATTATTACAATCTCTTCTCAAAAAAACAATATTTTAAAATAATACTTCCCTACCCCATAATGCAGTCGAACACTTAATTAAGAGTGAAAATAAAGAAATTTTATAATCTTCCAATTTATTGCAAAATCTATAACGAAAAAAATAACCTAAAATTTTTTATATTTGTATTGTTTTATAAAAGGAGTAACTTATGCTTTAAATATAGACAATTACTATCGAATGACGCTAAGAAAGAAGGTTCGACTGCATTACAAGTTAGGAAATGGAAAAGCTCGTCATTTTCAAAAAATGGCAAAAAGAAAAAAACGAGCTTTAGTAAGAATAAGTTTCAACATATAAATTGGTATAAAATTCTCGAATAGATTCGAAAGCTTTGAATAATATTAAATGCATTTTGTTCAAAACAGAATCTACGTCTTTATGAGAACTTTTTCCAGAGATTTACTCTGGACAATCACAACAGAAAACCAATGTATATGGATTAAATAGTCTAGAAACTCATCAACCACATCTTGAACAGCTTCTTTTGTTTCTAGATTTTCCATATTTTTTTAAAGAAACATAAAACACCTTAAAAAAATTTTTGGAACATTTTCAAATGTAGTATGAATACTACAAATATTTATAATCTTTTTACCTTTCTTACGTTTCATGCACTCACCCCCTTCATTAAGAAAGTGATATCTATTATAAATAGAAAAGCAAAAAAAACTAGCCCTTCGACAAAACATGCCAAAATAAGCTAGTTTTTTATTCTACAGATTTTAAAGAATCAATCATATTAATTATTTTTAAAATAAAATGTGTCACTACCTGTACAATAACAGTAAATATAACCATAATCAAGAAAGCATACAAATAACTAATTGGATCAACGATTTTTAAAAATAAAATTTCATCCGTTTCGGCAACCGTCATCACAAAATAGTTTAACAATACTCCAAACCCAAAACCTACTAAAATTCCAACAATTGTAAGGAGCATAGTTTCACGATAAACATAGCTAGACACTTCTCGATCATGGAATCCTAACACTTTTAAAGTAGCAATTTCTCTTGTTCTCTCACTAATATTAATTGTTGTTAAATTATATAGCACAGTTATAGCCAAGAAAGTAGAAAAGCCAATAACTAAAAAGACTATATTATTAAGACTATTAATTACATCTTCAAACATTTCCATAGTATCGCTACTATATTGAATCCCGCTAAATAATCCAGACTCCATAAGATGATTTCCCACATCTTCTGCTTCTCCATCCATATTTAATATTAACGCATTATAAGAAGTTTCTCCCATAATTTGATTATAATAATTCATATTCATATAAATATAATGATTCACATAATTCTCTGTAATACCGTTCACCTTTAATACAAACAAAGAATTTTCACTATTACGAATTGAAAAAGTATCTCCTACATCAACGCCTAAAAGTTCTGCTGTTTTTTGAGTCAAAATAACACCATTATCCGTAATAGAAATAGGATTTCCATCTAAATCTTTTAAATGAACAAACTGTTCTATGTTATTCGCATCTTCAAAAGCCATAACATAAATATCCAAATTCTTCTTATTTACTTCAAAAGTATAGTTTTGCATATTAATATAGCCTTTTTCTGTAATATCATTATTAGCTAATAACGTATTAACCTCGCTACTTTCCTCTTGAAGTTCCTCATCTAGCATTACAACAGCATCATAGACTTGAATACTTCCAAACTGCTTGTCCATTAAAGAACTAATACTATCCTGAATTCCAAAACCAGTTAAAAGAAGAGCGGTACAGCCAGTAATCCCAATTAACGTCATAATAATTCTTTTTTTATAACGGAACAAGTTTCTGACAGTCACTTTCCAAGTAAAAGAAAGCCATTTCCATAAAAATCCGATTTTCTCCAAGAAAACACGTTTGCCCATCTTTGGTGCTTCTGGACGTAAAAGATTCGCTGGCATAATCTTAAAGTCACGATAAAGAGTAAGATACGTAACAAAAGACATAATAAAGTAACAAACAAAAATAATAATTAAACTGACAGGAACATTAAGGACTGTAATCAAATTCGAAATAGTAAACGAAGCAGAATAAACTTGATAAATAATTATAGGCACTACAAAATAGCCAATGGATAATCCTAAAAGAAGTCCAATTGTAGAGGCAATTAACACATAGAAAATATAACTTGCAACAATCTTTCCTTTAGAATATCCTAAAGAAGTAAATAAACCTATCTCACTTCGCTCTTCCTCAATCATTCTGGTCATTGTATTCAAACACATAAGAAGCGCTACAATAATAAAGAACACTGGAAATACAGTAGCAATCGCATCTACTTTAGTTGCTGTATCATAAAAAGTAGTATATCCACTATTATCCTCTCGATCAAACAAATACCAAACTGGTTTTTCCATATTAAGAACTTCTTCTCGCGCATCGTCTATTTCTTTTAGAGCATCATTAATTTCAGTAGTAAATGTTTGATAATTGGCTTCATATTCCTTTTTTCCATTTTCAAGCTGTGCTTCAGCATCCACAAGTTGTTGATAACTACTACGTAAAGAATTTAATCCACTTTGATATTCCTGATTCCATGTAGCAATACCATCATTTAATGAAGCATAACCATTATCAATTTCTTGTTTTGCCTCCAAAATCTTAGAAAGCCCTTCACTATAGCTTTGCAAAGCAGTAATTTGCTTAGACAAAGCAAGATACTCTTCACTTCCCTCTTCTAATCCCTCAAGCATTGCCCGTAAAGAAGCAATTTGAGTATTTGCTGTCGCAATCGCATTAGGAATTTCCTCATAAGTAAGATTAAAACTTTGCAAAGATTCGCTTAACGCAGATTCACTTGCTTCCAACTGACTCCTAGTACTAGCAAACGTACTTTCCATATTTGCTTTTGTCTCATTTAAAGTAGCATAACCATTATTATATTCTATCCAACCATTTTGAATAGACTTTTCATTTTCTAATATTTCATTCCAAGCATCTTGAAATTCCTTCTCTCCTTTGCTCTTCTCTTCATTGAGTTCATCCTGTGCTTTATAAACCTCATTCATCGCCTCTTCAAACAATTCTTCATAACGAGCTGTCTCTCTTATCGGCCTTAAATTTTGAAGTTCAGCATTTAAAAGAAGCACTTGATTTTCATAATCATCCATATAAGCGGTTGTCGTAAGATTATCTTTCGCTAAAATATAAACTTCCGTATAAGCTTCCAACGTAAAATTATCCTTCAAAATATACATAAAAGTATCAAGTTTTCCACTTCCAACCGTACTAATACCTTTACTATTATAGATATACATTGGTGATTCAATAAGTCCTACAACCGTGAAACTTTGATTCGATATATAATCCAAACTATCACTTTCAAAAGTAACCGTATCGCCTAAAGAATACGTCCCAACCTCTACCAAAATTTCATTCGCGTTTTCTGGCATACGCCCTTCTATCAAATGCACTTGATTCACTTCATCAGTAATAGAATAAACCTTCGTAGCATACCCATCTACTACCGTTTCAAAAGAATAAGCTGGCTCTACCACAGAAACATTGGCCAAACCTTGTAACGATGCAACATCATCATCAGTAAGCCCCATCGTACTAACGACTCGAAAATCCATCAAATGATATTCATCATAATAATGATCCATGGTTTTAATCATATCAGAAGACGTTTCGCGAAGACCTGAGAAAAATGCACTTCCAAGAGCAATAATAAAAATAAGAGAAAAAAACCGACCTAAAGATTTTAAAATCTTCTTAAAACTATTTTTAAAAATTAACATTACCAATCAATGTCCTTTACTAATTTAGGATTCTTTTGGCTAATAATATCAGATACTTGTCCATTCTTAATTTTAATGACTTTATCAGCTATTTCACTAATCACAGCATTATGCGTAATAATAATGGTTGTCATATGTTCTTTATGGCAAGTATCTTGTAAAAGTTCCAAAACCATTCTGCCTGTTTTTGAATCCAAAGCTCCGGTCGGCTCATCACATAATAAGAGTTTTGGATTCTTAGCTAAA
Organism: uncultured Bacilli bacterium; assembly: GCA_944350285.1. GTDB lineage: Bacteria > Bacillota_I > Bacilli_A > RF39 > UBA660 > Ventrenecus. The sequence continues at coordinate 14,953 of CALVOL010000012.1, forward strand.
GCTCGCGCAATCGAAACACGTTGTTGTTCCCCACCAGATAGCTGTGCCGGAAAATGATTTGACCGATCCTTAAGTCCAACTTGTCGTAATACCTCCATACTATCTTTTGGATGCTTACAAATTTGACTAGCTAACGAAACATTTTCTAATGCAGTTAAATTTCCTACTAAATTATAAAATTGAAACACAAAGCCAATATCATATCTACGATAATTAGTAAGTTCTTTTTTCTTAAATTTAGCAATATTTTTACCGTCAACGATCACACTACCACTCGTTGGAGTGTCCATTCCTCCCAAAATATTTAAAACAGTTGTCTTTCCCGCACCAGATGGTCCCAAAACAACCACCAATTCCCCTTCTTCAATTTGAAAAGAAATATTTTCGACAGCTTTAATCGTGACTTCTCCCATTTTATATACTTTTGATAATTTTTTCACCTCTATAAATGCCATAAATTCACTTACCTTTCTTCGTAAAACAACTCCCAACACTTATCTACATCAAAATGTGTTTTTTTCTGCTTTCTTTTTTCCAAAAATTCATCAAACGTTCCTATAACTCGAGCGGGATTACCTACAACCACAGAATTCTCTGGAACATCCCTTGTCACAACACTACCGGCACCAATCACTGCACGTGGTCCAATACGTACTCCACCTAAAATTGTCGTATTACAGCCAATAAAAACATCATCCATCACTTCAATACAACTTTGATAATAGGGATATTCTTCTTTTCCCAAATGATTAAGCCCTAAATGAAACACATCATGACAAACAAACGTAACATTACTAGTCACAACAATATTATTATGAAACTTAATCAGTTTAGGGTCGGATGGAATCACACGTGGTTGAAAAAAAACATTCTCACCCATCTCTTTAAAAATTTCATGTTTTTTTAAATACTGATTTCGCTTATCACTATTCACAATAAGAGAAATACGTAATCGTTTTAACTGATTTTTTGTCCAGACTTTCATAAGAGCCTCCTAAAATTCTTCATTTTTACTAACATTAACTAATAAAGCAAGATAAGTAGATACCATTGGACTTAGTAAAACATGTCCACTGAAAAAAGAAATAACAATTAAAAGACAAAAGACGAATAAAGAAATTCCTTTAAGTTTACTACCATATATAGCATACCAAAAAACAGCGAGATAAACAAGCATTCCAACAATTCCTATACTATAAAAAATATCAAAAAAATCAATTTCTACATCTTTGATTTCAAGAAGACCAACTCTCCCCAATCCCAAAAATTTCTCTACAGGAGAACTTCCAACATATTCCTGATTTACATTAGAAAGAAAAGTAAGACGATTGCTAAAAACAACCTGATCAATTCGTTCAAACGAAAACATATCGACAACGGAATCAATATTATAATATTCTAAGGTTGTTGCAATATTTTGAATAAGAGAAGACCGTGGTAGGAAAATGCAAATCAAAAGAACCCCCAACACAAATGGAAAAAGAATCTTTACAAAATGTTTTTTCAAAAACACTCCAATTTTTTTTCGATAAAGCATAAGAGAATAAAGGATGAAAAGGAAAATACTAATATACATAGCTTTCGTTCCTAAAAGAGCAAGCATAAACACTACCAAAAGCAGAAAGAAAACCAAAACACTTTTTTTCTGAAAAAGCAAATAAGAAAAAGCAATCGGCACTAAAATAATAAAGACATTTGCAAGTTCATTTCCAATATAAAAATAAGATAAATATAAGTCCTTATTAGGATATATCTCTGAAATATTATGTCCTAGACCAAATATGTATGGCAAAATATAGAGAACTAAATAGAGAAAACAAACAATTGTCATATATTTTCCGTTAATATAAGGATTTTCATATTCTTTACAAAACAAAAGAAAAATAGGAAAGTAAAATATTTTAATCAAATTAGAAATTTCAGAAAATAATGACGTATGATGAACTACTAAGTAACCAATTCCAAACAGCGCCGCCAAAGAAAAAATAACCCAAAAAAGTTTTTCACGACACTTTTTTTTGATTAAAAAAATAATAGCATACAAAAGAAGAAGTCCTTTCAAAAACAACCCAATACTAGGCCACCCTTCCCACGTAGCAATTCCCGTAAAAAAATCAATAAAAGGAAACAACAGCAAAAATAAAAAAACAATATATGACAAATCTAATTTCTTCATAGCATCCCTCACTTATCTATATTATAGCATTTATGCTACCCTATTGCATTTTTTTTAATTTATGCTATAATAAACTTCATTAAAAAAGGGGTGAAGCCAAGATGATCAAAGAAATATCCGTCGACGAATTTCAAAAATTTGTAAACGAAAGCCCTCTAGGCACATATTACCAAACTTTAAATTATGCACTTCTAATGGGAAACTATGGCTATGATTATGATTTTATTGGATTTGTAAATGAATACGACCAAATAAAAGCAGCATCTTTAATATTAATCAAAAAAGAAAAAACTTTTAAATATGGATATGCTCCTCGTGGCTTTATTTTAGACTATTTTAATCAAGAATTAGTAACAACTTTCACCGAAGAATTAATAAAATACTATCGAAAAAAACATATATGCTTTATTAAAATAAACCCTGAAATTGCTATCAGTGAAGTAGATCCCAAAACCGGAGTAAAAACATATAATTGGAACTATGACATCTTAGATATCTTAACCGATAACGGATATAACAAATTAAAAGATAATTTATACTTTGAATCTATTCTTCCTAGATTCCAAGCAGTAGTATCATTAAAAACATTTAATGAAGAAACTTTGTCAAAAAACTGTCGTAATAAGATTAAAAAAGGAATTCATAAAGGATTACATATAGAAATTTCTGAAAAATCTGGTATTGACATCTTACAAAGATTTATTGAAAGAAAAAAACATACGAAAGCATTTTATTACAAAGATTACTACAATATTTTCCACCGAGATAATATGATGGATTTATTCTTAGTAAGTATTGACTCTTCCGAATATTTAATTAATTCTCGAAAACTATATGAAGAAGAACTAGAAAGAAACGCTTTATTAAATGAAGAAATCAAAAGAAAGAATACAAAAAAAGTCATTAATAAAAAAATGAATTCTGATCGAAAACTATTAGCCTATAAAAACGATATCCAAAAAGCAACGGAATTAAATAAACAAAAAGATAAAATATACATTGCTGGTGCTTTAGTAATCAAATACAAAAATCGTGTTCACATTTTAATCAGTGGATATGATACAAAATACAAAAGTTTTGCACCAAACTATTTTCTACATTATGAAATCATGAAATACTATCAACAAGAATTTGATTATATCGACTTAAATGGAATGACAGGAGACTTCACAAATGAAAATCCATATAAAGGACTAAATGAATTTAAATTAGGTTTTAATCCAAAAGTTTATGAATATATTGGAGAATATGATTTACCAATCATCGGAACAAAATATAAAAAACTAAGAATGAATGGGTATCTTGCCAAAACATTCAACAAAACGGATATAAAACAAATACAGAAAGGATAAAAAGAGAATGATTAAGCAAAAGAAGAATGGTGAATTAATTATTATTTCCGGAACAACCTGTGCCGGCAAAGGAACTGTCATTGAAGAACTACTAAAAAGAAATGACAATTTAACACTTGCAATCTCCTATACTTCTAGACCAATGCGTGCTGGAGAAGTAGAAGGAGTAGACTACAAATTCATAAGTCACGAAGAATTTGAAAGAAAAATAGAAGCAGGAGACTTCCTAGAATATGCCAAAGTACGTTATGGCGAATACTTTGGTACTCCAAAGGAAGAAGTAAAAAAACTATTAGCAACTGGAAAAGATGTAATCTTAGAAATCGATGTTCAAGGTGCCCAACAAATTAAAGAAAAATTTCCAGAAACAATCCTTATCTTTATCATGGCTCCTAGCATGAGTGAAGTAAAAAGACGAATTAAAGCACGTGGCAAAGAAAACAATGAACAAATTATTGACCGCTTTAAAACGGCTTACAAAGAAATCAATGAAATTAATAAATATAACTACGTTGTAGTAAATGATGAAGTAAAAAACGCTGTCACAAAAATAGAAGCAATTCTAATTAGTGAAAAATGTCGTGTTGATCGTATTGAAGAAATCTCTGTAGAAAATGAAGAAGAAATTATTCACGAATTCTTAGTAGAAAAAGAATTTGATAACACACCCTTTTCTATTGAAAACACAAAAAATGACTAAACAAAAAGTCATTTTTTTATTTAATAAAATATTTCATAAGTCATCTAAACTTCTACATTTTCAAGAATCTCTAAATGATCATTATCTCCTACCAAAGGATATTGTTCTTTAATACTTGCCATTTCACTAGCGTTCTCATAAGGAGCATACTTACCAGTATAACTACGTATTAAGCTCCTACGATGAATGATTTGATGATGAATCAAATCACAAAGTTTTTTAATATCATCTGGCAAAGTCTTATAATACTTTTGAAATGGTATATAGTTCGTATACATACTTGTTTCTAAATAAAAATCTAAAATATCTTGATTTAAAATAATCACCCCTTATAAACTATTTGCATATTCATCACGCGCTTTCAAACAATACTCATTCTTATCTTCAATATTTGCTTCATAAATCGCTCTAATTTCCTGATGAATTTCAGTAATCTTATTAGGACTTGCTTGTTCTCCAATCAAAGACATAATAGAAATAAAATATGGATAACTATCATCATCATAAATACCAATATCATGAAAATAGGGATCATAAGACCCATACTTATGAAGAATTTCAATATCACCATAATTTAAAGAATTAAAATAAGTATTATTCATAGCAGTTCGAAGCAACTCACTATATTCATTATCCATGATTAATATCTCATAAACTTCTTCTAATATTTGATGCGTCATAGTTGCCGTCAAGTTTCCAAAATGCTCTACTTCATTGATACTTAAGGAAACTCCTAAACTAGTCGCGTACTCTCGCAACGGAAGAACACCAATATAATCAAACAACATTTCATGAGCAGTATTATCACTATAAGCAATAGCATAATAAATCAAATCCCGCAATGAAATAGACTCGCCAACCTGATGACTATCCATACCTGTACTATAATCCTTTTGAAAACGTTCTTCATAAACGATTACCGTTGTATCTAAATCAACTTCAAAAGTTAATGCCTTGCGTATTAAATAAGTAGCATCCAAAAGCTTAATCAAACTAGCTCCATAATAAATCTTATCCTCATTCTTTAAAATAGTATAATGATTATAAATATCTTCAAAATAAACCGCAAAATTATCATTCTTATAACGTTCTAAAAAATCTTGAATAGAAGCTTCTGTATCCTCAGATACATAAGGAGTGCTAAGACAATAATTATAATATTCATCAATTTGTTGTTGATAATTGGTTTCCTGAAAAGTAGTAACAGCTTCTTCCTGAGAAAAAGAAGAAAGATGAAACTTCCATAGGATTAAAACACAAATAAAAATTAAAATAAGAAAAAAAATGATAAAATATCGAAAAGAATTTTTTAGTTTTTGAACTTTCATCAAAACCACCCACTTTATTATATTGCATTTTTTTAAATGAAACAACAAAAAAAGTACCGATCTCTCAGTACTCTTTTATAATATTATTCAACAATTTCTGATACAACACCAGCACCAACAGTACGTCCACCCTCACGGATAGAGAACTTAGTACCTTTTTCTAATGCTACTGGAGCAATTAGTTCAACAGTCATATCAACATTGTCACCTGGCATAACCATTTCAACGCCTTCTGGTAACTCGATAACACCAGTTACATCAGTAGTACGGAAATAGAATTGAGGTCTGTAATTTGAGAAGAATGGAGTATGACGTCCGCCTTCTTCTTTCGTTAGTACATAAACGCTTGCTTTGAATTTATGATGAGGAGTAACACTTCCTGGTTTAGCAAGAACTTGTCCACGTTCAACATCTTCACGAGCGATACCACGAAGTAGAACACCAGCATTGTCACCAGCCATAGCTTCATCTAATGACTTACGGAACATTTCAATTCCTGTAACAACAGTTTTCTTAGTCTCTTTAAGACCAACAATTTCAACTTCGTCGTTAAGTTTTAATGTACCACGTTCAACACGTCCTGTAACAACAGTACCACGTCCTGAAATTGTGAATACGTCTTCAATACTCATTAAGAATGGTTTGTCAGTATCACGTTCAGGATCTGGAATGTATTCATCAACAGCAGCCATCAAGTCACGGATAGATTGTTCAGCATCAGGATCTCCTTCAAGCGCCTTCAATGCAGATCCACGAATGATTGGACATTCTGTATCGAATCCATATTCTCCTAATAATTCTCTGATTTCCATTTCTACTAAGTCTAGTAATTCTGGATCATCTACTTGGTCACACTTATTCATGTAAACAACAATTCTAGGCACACCAACTTGACGAGATAATAAGATATGCTCTCTTGTTTGTGGCATAGGTCCATCAGCTGCAGATACAACAAGGATAGCACCATCCATTTGAGCAGCACCAGTGATCATGTTTTTAACATAGTCAGCATGGCCTGGGCAGTCTACGTGAGCATAATGACGTTTTTCAGTTTCATACTCAACGTGAGCAGTATTGATAGTAATACCTCTTTCTCTTTCTTCTGGAGCTTTATCGATATCTTCATATGCAACAAAGTGTCCAAACATTTTTGTAATAGCAGCAGTTAATGTTGTTTTACCATGGTCAACGTGTCCAATAGTACCAATATTAACATGTGTTTTTGAACGATCAAATTTTTCTTTTGCCATTTGATTTCTTTCTCCTTTCTCTTAATTATTTTATCTAATGCTTGAAATAAATTCAAGTATTATTTTTAGTTAACGCTGTTTTTCTTAATAATTTCTTCAGCGATTGATTTTGGAACCTCTTCATAATGGTCTAATTCCATATTGAAGTTTCCACGACCTTGTGTATTACTACGTAAAGTCGTTGCATAACCAAACATTTCAGCAAGTGGTACCATAGCAGTAATAGCTAAAGCATTTCCACGAGATTCTTGACCTAGTGGACGACCACGACGGCTTGTTAAATCTCCCATAACATTTCCCATATATTCATCAGGAATTGTAACAGTTACTTTCATGATTGGTTCAAGAAGTACTGGTTTACACTTATTTTTCGCTTCTTTAAGTGCCATAGATGCAGCAATCTTAAATGCCATTTCAGAAGAGTCTACATCGTGGTAACTTCCATCAAATAAAGTAGCCTTAACATCAACCATTGGATATCCAGCTAAAATACCTCCAGCCATAGCTTCTTGTAATCCTTTATCAGTAACTGGAATGTATTCACGAGGAACTACACCACCAACGATTGCGTCAACGAATTCATAACCTTTATCTTTATTAGGTTCAAATTTAATCCAAACGTGTCCATATTGTCCACGTCCACCAGATTGTTTAATATACTTACCTTCACATTCACCCATTTGAGTAAGTGTTTCACGATAAGCAACTTGTGGACGACCAATATTAGCCTCTACGTGGAATTCGCGTTTCATACGATCCACCATAATATCTAAGTGTAATTCACCCATACCACTGATAACAGTTTGTCCTGTTTCAGGGTCAGTTTTATACTTAAATGTTGGATCCTCTTCTGCTAATTTTTGTAAAGCCGTAGCCATTTTTTCTTGATCTGCTTTTGATTTTGGTTCAATAGCAACATCAATAACTGGTAATGGGAATTCCATACCTTTCATAACAGCAGGATTTTTTTCATCACATAATGTATCAGCAGTAGTTGTATCCTTAAGTCCTACAGCAGCTGCAATTTCACCACAGTAAACTTCTTGAATTTCCTTACGTGAATTTGCATGCATTTGTAAAATACGACCAATTCTTTCTTTTACTCCCTTTGTACTATTTAGAACATAAGATCCACTTGATAAATGTCCTGAATAAACACGGAAGAATGCTAAACGTCCCACGAATGGATCAGTCATAATCTTAAATGCTAAAGCTGTAAATGGTTCATCATCACTTGGATGACGCCATACATCTTCTCCAGTTTTTGGATTGAAACATTCAATAGCTTCTACATCTGTAGGTGCTGGCATATAATCAATAATCGCGTCAAGTAATAACTTAACACCCATATTAGATAATGCATCACCACATAAAACTGGATAAAATTGATTAGAAAGTGTTCCTTTACGGATAGCAGATTTGATTTCTTCTACAGTAAGTTCTTCACCATTTAAATATTTTTCCATTAAAGCATCATCGAATTCCACAACTTTTTCAATTAAGTCATTGTGTTTCTCTTGAGCTAAATCCTTCAAATCATCAGGAATATCAATTTCTACCATTTCTTCTTCTGGTTTACCATCAAATTGATATGCTTTCATAGAAACTAAATCGATAATACCATGGAAGTCATCTTCAGCTCCGATTGGCCATTCAATTGGCTTAGTATCAATACCTAAACGAGACTTCAAAGTACCTAATGAGAACTCAAAATCAGCACCCATCTTTGTCATCTTGTTAGCAAATACCATTCTTGGAACTTTAAATTCATCTGCTTGACGCCATACAGTTTCACTTTGAGGTTCAACACCTGCTTGAACATCAATCAAACAAACAGCACCATCAAGTACTCTTAAACTTCTTGATACTTCAACAGTAAAGTCTACGTGACCCGGAGTATCAATAATATTTAAACGATATCCCTTCCAATGTGCAGTTGTTGCTGCACTAGTAATAGTGATACCTCTTTCTTTCTCTTGTTCCATCCAGTCCATTTGAGAAGCACCTTCATGAGTTTCTCCCATTTTATGAATTTTTCCTGTATGAAACAAAATACGTTCTGTCGTTGTTGTTTTTCCAGCATCAATGTGAGCCATAATTCCGACATTTCTTACTTTATCAATTGTAACATCTCTTGCCATAACTCACACTCCTACCATCTATAATGAGCAAATGCTTTATTTGCTTCAGCCATTTTGTGAGTATCCTCACGTTTTTTCACTGCTCCACCTGTTCCGTTAGCAGCATCTATAATTTCCATAGCAAGTTTATAAGCCATACCTTTTCCACTACGATTTTTAGCATAATTTACTAACCATCTTAATGCTAAAGTTTGACTTCTTTCATCACTAACTTCAATTGGCACTTGATAATTACTTCCACCAACTCTACGTGATTTTACTTCTAAAGCTGGTTTAATGTTATCAAGAGCTTCTTGGTAAACTTCAATTGCAGGTTTACCAGTTTTCTCTGCAACAATATCAAATGCTTCATAAAGAATTTTTTGAGCGGTTCCTTTTTTACCATCTTGCATAATTTGATTGATTAACTTAGTAACAATCTTAGAGTTATAAATAGAATCTGGTAAAACATCTCTTTTTTCTGCTCTTCTTTTACGCATAATTATTTCCTCCTTCTATTATTTTTTAGGTTTCTTTGTTCCATATTTACTACGACCTTGTTGACGATTTTGAACTCCTTGAGTATCAAGGGTACCACGAACAACATGATAACGAACACCGATTAAGTCTTTTACACGTCCACCACGTACTAAAACAACACTGTGTTCTTGTAAATTATGTCCTTCACCTGGAATATAAGCATCGATCTCTTTTCCATTAGAAAGTCTTACACGAGCATATTTACGTAATGCTGAGTTCGGTTTCTTTGGTGTTTTCGTAGCAACACGAACACATACCCCACGTTTTTGTGGACTATTTTGATCCGTTTGCTTTCTTTCAAGAGTATTAAATCCAACATTTAACACTGGACTTTTACTCTTTCTAGTTTTCTTGCTTCTTCCTTTTTTTACTAGTTGATTAATAGTAGCCATAGTGTCTCCTTTCTATTTACACACACCCTGGTGTATCAAACTATTCTTTAAACAAGGTTTTACCGAAGTAAAACCAACATTTAAAAGTCAAAAATATCTTAACATTAAATTATATGTACGTCAAGCATTTTTTATAGCAAAAAATTTTAACCTTAATTCTCAAAGTAAATGCAGGTTTATGTTCAAGACCTGCATTTAGTCTGAGACTATCCACCTGCACTTAGTTT
>CALVOL010000013.1 GCA_944350285.1 uncultured Bacilli bacterium
CCAAGTGATGTATTCTATAGTATTTTTGGGACATAATCAAATACTAACACTTAAGACATTATCATATGCTAATCATACTTAGCGTCTTAGAAAGGAAAAAATAGTTGCACAAACGAAAAAGTATGATATAATACTGAAGACGAAAGAAAATCTATGCCAAGAAATTTGGTATGGCGGAAGGAGGATTTTATGAAAGCAAATCTACATCCAGAAATGAAAGAAGTAACAGTTACTTGTGCTTGTGGTGCTTCATTTAAGACAAAATCAACAAAAGATCACATCGAAGTTGAAGTTTGTAGCGAATGCCATCCTTTTTACACAGGACAACAAGGTAAAGTAAAAAAAGCTGGAAAAATAGAAAAATTTAATAAGAAATACAACTTAAATAAAGAAGAAAATTAAGAACTTCTTTATTTTTTTGTGGAAATTACACAAATTCTTCACTTTTTTAGAATAAGCTGGAAATGGAGTGAGGTATTTTGAAGAAACTAGTATATTTAGGAAAAAGAATAATACATTTAAATTATAAATCATTTTTTAAAACAATCAAACAAATTCATTATAAAACAGGTAAGAATAGAATTGTTATCTTTTTTGATATGGTTTACTGTGGTATAAAATATCAAGCAGGGTATGTAGATTATAATTTGTTTGAAATGTATGATATGACAAAAGAAGAAAGAAAAACAGTAATAACAAGAGGAATTAATAATCAAATATTAAAAAAGTGCAATAATCCATCTTATTTTCATATTTTTCATAAAAAAAATGAATTTAACGAAAAGTTTGAACAATATCTAAATCGTGATTGGCTTTATTTAGATAACAATGAAGAAGAATTTAAAAAATTTATAAAAAAACATCCAACCTTTATTGCCAAACCAACGGACTTAGAATGTGGAAAAAAAGTAGAATGTATTCATTATAAGAATAAAGATGCTCATGAGTTATACGAAACGTTAATAGAGAATCACCAACTTTTATTAGAAGAAGTGGCAAAACAATGCAAAGAAATAGGAGATCTCCATCCTTATAGTGTTAATACCATTCGTATCGTGACATTAAAGTCTCAGATTGTCGCTGCATTTATTCGTATAGGAGACAAAAAGAATGTTGTCGACAATTTTAATCATGATGGCCTTTTAGCTCCGATTGATATCGAAACGGGTAAGGTGAACTTTCCAGCTGTAAAGAAAAATGGGACAACTTATACACATCATCCTCTTACAAAGAAACCAATTCTTGGCATAACCATTCCAAAATGGGAGGAAGTAAAATCTCTATGTATAGAAGCAAGCAAAGTAATACCAGAAATAGGCTATATTGGGTTTGATGTATGTATTGGACCACAGAAATGCTCTCTAATAGAAGCAAATGAATTTCCTGGACATGACTTATATGCCTTGCCAGCTCATCGCAATAAAAAAGAAGGATTACTCCCTCGTTTTAATGAAATACTAAATGCTAATGATGATGGTGAGTCTCACTTACAGGATGAATAACACATTCTTCTTGATTACAATGTTCACTAGCTAGTTCCATTTCAAGAGTAGTGTGCGTAATACCAAGTTGCTTTAACTTTTCTTTAATAAGCGATTTCACTTCGAAATCGTTTTTTGTTGGAACAACAATATGCATCGTCGCATAATGGTTCACTCCATCCATACTCCATACATGAATATGATGAACATCTTTTACTTTAGGAATTTCTAAAATTTCTTTTTTGATTTCTTCTACACGAATGTCACTTGGTACCTTTGCCAAAAAAAGATTTAAAATATTCTTTAAATTATCAAAGGCATGTTTAAGTAAATAAAAGGCAATACCAATACTCATAATAGAATCAATATAAGTAATATCAGTAAATTTCATTAAGATAGAACCGACAAAAACAACGACCCAACCTAAAACATCCTCTAACATATGCAAATTTACTGCTTTTTGATTTAAAGAGTCTCCTTCCCTTGTAGAATAAGCCGCAATAAAGTTAATGATAATTCCTAAAATAGATAATAAAATCATTCCTTCATAATGAAGTGTTTCAGGGTGTACAATCCTAGAAATAGCTCCCACCAATACGACAACAGACCCCACAACTAAAATAGTAGTGGTAATAAATGCTCCCAACACAGAATATCTTAAATATCCATATGTATAGTTCTCATCGGGCTTTTTCTTGCTTTTTTTCTCCAAGAAATAAGAAACTCCAATACTAAAAGCATCTCCAAAATCATGAACTGCATCGGATAAAATAGCCATACTATTTGTAAGAAGTCCTCCAGCAATTTCAATAAAAGAAAACAACAAATTTAAAAGAAAAGCCACTAAAATATTTTTCTCTGTACTTTTATGCCGTTTCATTCTTTATCTCCTTTCAGTAAGTGTAATAATATTTTTTGGGTTTCTTCATACATGATAGTATAGTCATAAAGGGAATGTTTATGATATACGACCTCGTGGCTGTAATCATCTACAATTTGAATAAATAAATGAATTTTCTCTTTTCCTGGATATCCTTTCAAATAATGTAAAATTTTTTCTGTAACCTCTAACTCATTTTGATTAAATATCTGTGCGACTTCCTCATCCAAACAGCACATACTCATTAATTCTTGATGAGCATGATAAGACATCTTTTGACTTTGTACAGATTTATCTAATATCTTCTGTGTCAATTCTTCCAACGTCATTTCTTTCTTAGAATATTCTAAGAAGACTTCCAGCATTGGAAAACAAATTTCTTTCAAATAGATTTTAGCACCTTCTACAAAAATGGCTTTTTTATCTTTAAAATATTGATAAATGCATCCCGTTGATACACCAGCATATTTTGCAATATCGACAGAACTAACGTTGTGATATCCTTTTTCACACATCAGTTCAAAACCTTTTTCTATGATTTTTTCTTTCTTTAAAATACTACTTTTTTTAATAGGCTCTCTAACTTCGCTCATATGAGTCACCTCTCTATATAAATTTGTAATCTTTCATTTATGTAAGTGAATGACTATTTTAAAAATCCTTTAATAATCACATCTTCTGCTTCTTTTTCGTTTAGCCCTAAACTCATTAATTTCATAAGCTGTTCCCCTTGAATTTTTCCAATCGCTGCTTCATGAATTAAATTGGCATTAGGATTTTTAGCATAAATTTCAGGAATGGATTTGACATGCCCATTTTCTTTTAAAATTGCATCACATTCTACATGTGCATAACAACTACTATTACCTGTAATATCAGAAACAAACTCTTGATAAGAACTCTCGGTTGCCACACTTCTACTAGTGACATGCGTACTTGCATTTTCCCCGTTTAATTCGACATGGAATATTGTTTTCGCATGTTGTTCTCCATTAGTTAAAATCTTTTCATTGATAACCAAAGTTGTATTTTCATCCATAATTGCTTTTGTTTCTCTTAAAGTGTCATCTACTCCTTTGATTTGAGTGGTATCCATTGTCATATTAGATCCAGGTTTCATAAATATTTCAGTAACAGGATTTAAAATATTCTTGCCACTTCCATCTCCTTCTCCGTAATGCTTTTCCATATATTTTACCTTAGCATTCTCTTCTAAGAAAAAACGATGAATTCCATCATGCTCAGTATCTTTATGCTTATCATTATGAACACCACAACCAGCTAAAATAATAACATTAGAATTTTTACCGATATGAAAGTCATTATAAACAACATCTTTAAGACCACTTTCTGTAAGTAATACAGGTATATGAATAATACTTAATAAAGTATTTTCTGTCACATAAACATCGATTCCTTGATTATCTTCTTTCGGCACAATATTAATATAAGGATTCGTTTTTCGTGACACCCCTTTGCCATTTTTTCGAATATTATAAGCATCTGCTTGTTTAATATCAGAATCGCTAATTTCTTTTAATAAATTTTTATCAGTATCATTCATGACGTTCACTTCCTTTCTGACAGCATTTTGGAGTTTGCAAAATGAAAGGTAACATTTCCTCTCTAGTACCCACTTGTTTTACTTTACCTTGTTCTAATAAAATAATTTGATCTGCAATATTTAAAATACGCTCTTGATGGGAAATAACAAGAGTAATCCCTTTACTGTTTTTTTCAAGTTCTTGGAACACATCCGTCAAATTTTGAAAACTCCATAAATCAATACCCGCTTCTGGTTCATCAAAAATAGCAACTTTTGGGTTTCTAGCAATCACCGTAGCAATCTCAATTCGTTTAAGTTCCCCACCTGATAAAGAAGCATTCACCTCTCGATCTACGTATTCTTTCGCGCACAATCCAACTTGTGATAAAATTTCACAAGCTGCTTTTTTATCAATATTTTTGCCGGTTGCAATACTAAGTAAATCATAGACTGTAATTCCTTTGAAGTGAACCGGTTGCTGAAAAGCAAAAGAAAGCCCTTGTTTCGCTCGTTCATCAACACTGAAATCAGTAATATCTTTTCCGTCAAGTAATATTGTTCCAGAATCTGGTTTTTCTATTCCCATAATGATTTTAGCAAGCGTACTTTTTCCGGAGCCATTAGGACCTGTAATAACATAAAATTTTTCCTCATCAAGTTTTAAATTAATATGATCTAATATAATTTTGTTATCTCGTTTAAAACAAATATCTTTTATTTCTAACATACGATAAATCCTTTCTAAATAAACCAATGTGAAATTAGTTTCACATTAATTATATCGAACAGAAATATACTCGTCAATAATTTATAGAAAAAATGAAAATTTTTTAAAATATATCTAATTTGATGTTTTCATGTGTTTGGGACATACAAATTTTATATAATTAGTATGCCAATTTTGAAAATCTGTAAGAAATAACCTACTAAAATACCTAAATTGGTAATTTGCATTCCTTTTGTACTTGTGATTTAATGGCAGGGAAAGGAGGAAATACATTGAATTATAATGCTACTACTTTTTCTGAAGAATTCCTTTTTGATCCGATGAACGATGCAGCCTTCAAAAGTTTAATCAGGGCAGAAGAAACCAGAGATGTTGTCACCGGTGTATTGAGCGATTTAACACCCATTCCAGAAGAAGTGATGAAAGAGTCTCAATTTACAGGTGGTGAAGTTCCAAAAGATATTCTAAAAGAAAAGGGAATGGTTTCTGATATCGTTGTACGGGTGCAAGATAAAAATAAAATAATCATTGAAGCAAATAGACAGTATAGTGAAAACATGTTCGATAAAAATGCTTCTTATGTTTTTAAAAATAGTTATATGGAATCGAACGTAGGAAGCAATTTGTATCATTCTATCATTATTATCAATGTCGATGGGTTCAATCACTTTCATACGGAGAAACCAATTCTTATTTTCAACATTCGAGATGAGGATGGACATGTAGAAACAGAGTTATATACATCCATTCATCTTGTTCTTGAAAACTTTGACAATCCTAAGTATACTATAAGTGAAAGAGTTAGAAATTTCATGGAATTTTTTCAAAACAAACCAGATACAATAGCTAACTTAAAAGAAAAGTATAAGGATGGTGAGATGATGGCATTTGTGAATAAAGCAGAAGAGTTATCAAAGAGTACCGAATTCATTAATTATTACAACTATGAAGAGAATCATGAAAGTGAAAAGATGGACTTTTATAACACTGGGAAACATGAAGGAAAACTTGAAGGTCAACAACAACGAAGTATAGAAATTGCTAAGAAAATGTTAGAAAAATATCCTCTAGAAGAGATTCAAGAACTAACAGAATTATCCACAGAAGAAATCAGTAATTTAAAAGAGTCATTTAACATGACTAGAGAGGAGAAATAGGATCATCTATTTCTTTTTCTTTTCAAAATAATATATTAGCATCTAAGAAATATTCCTAAAAAATGAAAAGTTTTTATTTGAAAAAGTTAGAAACTGGAAAGGATACGTTTTAACTATAAAAAATGACAATGTTACTGAATTTTTTTAGTTTTCAAGCTATCAAAAAAAGTTTATAATAATGAAAGAAAGAAGGAAAGATATAAAGATGAAAATAATTATAGGTGCTGATCACCGTGGAGCCAATTTAGCAACAAAAATATATGAAAATTTAAAAAAACAAGGATATGACATTATTAAGTCAAATGTTCCTACTAGCGAAGAAGATGATTATCCAGATTTTGCTTTTGACGTATGCAAACAGGTCTTAGAAAATAAAGAAAACTTAGGAATTGTCATTTGTGGAAATGGAATTGGCATTTCGATTGCCGCAAATAAAGTACAAGGAATACGATGTGCTAGGGTAACCTCTAAAGAAGATGCTCATTATGCTAAAAATCATAATGGAGCAAATGTGATTGCTTTTGGTGGATTGACACTAGAAGATGCTTTAGAAATGATTAAAACATTTATAGAAACACCATTTCCAACAGAAGAAAGACATTTGAGAAGAATACAAAAAATCATAGATTACGAACAAGGAGTATATAATGGATTATAAAATATATTTATATTTTATTTGCACCTTGCTTTCAGTTTTTGCATTATCAGGTGTAAATTTTGATAAAATTATGAAAAAAAATAAAATATGGGAAGCCAGAGTTTTAGTCTTAGTGTTAAGCATAGCCTTAGGATATATTCTAACAAATTTTATAACGGCATTTATCTAAGAAGGAGCATACATGAGAAATAAAATTTTACTTGGAGTCGTTGCTGTTTTAACTATTATTTTAATCGTGGTAGTCGTCAGTGTAAAAGAAACTTATTTTGAGCCATTACCTGTGAGTGATGGAGAATCACCTATTACTATTAGATTACTAGACACATCTAACAATACAATAAGTGAAATCAATTTAGAAGATTACATTGTTGGAGTTGTCGCAGCAGAAATGCCAGCTTCATTTGATATGGAAGCCTTAAAAGCTCAAGCAGTTGCCGCTAGAACCTATGCAATGTATAAAAAAGAAACCAGAAATTTAGATTATGATTTAGTAATTGGTGTTTCTGATCAAGCCTATCAAAACAATAAACAATTATTAGATAAATGGGGCTTATCTTTCTTTAATTACTTTTTAAAAGTACGTGATGCAGTCCTAGCAACAAAAAATGAAATTTTAACTTATGAAGGCGAAGTGATCAATGCCTTTTATTTTGCTATGAGCAATGGTTATACGGAAAATTCTGAATTAGTATTTCAAGAAGATTTACCCTACCTTAACAGTGTTCCATCTACTTGGGAAGACGAATCACTTAATAACTATGAAGTTACGTCGTCAATGAGTAAAGAAGAGTTTTGCACGAGTCTTGGAATCACTTGTGAACAAATAGAAATAAAAGATATCGAAAAAAGCAATGCTAATCGTGTCTTAAACATTACGATTAACAATCAAGTATTTGAAGGAACAACAGTCCGACAAAAATTAGGACTTCGTTCAACAGATTTTGAAATAGAGATAGTGGATAACAACGTGCAAATTACAACAAAAGGTTATGGTCACGGTGTAGGCATGAGTCAATATGGTGCGAATGGAATGGCCAAAGACGGATACACCTATGAGGAAATATTAAAATATTATTATCAAAATACAGAAATAGAACAAATTAATGTATAAAAAATAATCTTCCTCTCAAAATAGAATTAGGAGGAAAATTATGAAAAAGAGAAAATTAAAAAAATTTGTCTTGCCAACACTTTACTTAATGATTCTAGGTATTATGGCTGCTAGTATTACCTTTTTAAGCAAAAATTTGTTAGATACAACCGTAGAAGAAGATGAGTACTACAATTATTCTATGAGTGTATTCAACGATGAAGAAGAGCCAGTCAACGAAACACAGGAAACACCTGAGGATGTAAAGGTCTCACAGCCATATACTAGCGAAAAAGTTTCAATCGCAAAAGAATACTATGATGTAAACGGTTCAACTGAAACACAAGAAAAAGCATTAATTTATTATGGTGGAACTTATATGCCAAATACAGGAATTCTTTATGAAAGTGATGAAGCTTTTGATGTTGTAGCTGTTATGGACGGAACAGTGAAAGATATCAAAGAAGATGAAATATTAGGCACAGTGATGACAATAGAAAATAGTAGTAAATTAACAACAGTTTACTATACATTAGGTGAGACAAAAGTAGCTGTCGGAGATACAGTAACACAAAACGATGTAATCGCAACTTCTGGGAATAGTGAATTAGAAACATCAAAGCCAAATACTCTTCTTTTTGAAACATACGTAGATGGAGTTTTAACAAATCCAGCTACTGTATTTGAAAAAAGTATATCAGAGTTAAAATAATCCCTTAGGGATTTTTTTTAAAATATATGATAACTTTATACTTTTACGACAATATAATTCAATACAAAGAAAAAGAAGAGATAAAAGAAATTGCCTTACCAGAAGAAATTTTAGATTACGGAAAAATAAAAAATATTTCCCTATTTGAAACATATATGGAAAAATTAGCTAAGCAAAAAAAATGGCTATCACTATTTAAAACAAAAAAAATTACAATCATTCTTCCTGTCACTTATTCGGATTGTGATAAGGAAGTGTTATCAGTAATACTTCAAAATGTGGGATTTCAAAATATTTCCTATAAAAGAGAAGAAGAAAGCTTACATTTAAGAAAAAATCAAATAATATGCAATATTCACAAGAAATATTTAATGGTCTACAAAAAAGATACTGACACATATTTTTATCCATATTATATCTTTTTAAATATGAAGAATACTCTAGAAAATATTGTAAAAAAAAGTTCAAAAAAATATCAATTTATTTTGATTGGAAATCATCCAAAGATTATGGATTATGCTGAAAAAAATAAGTTATGTTACTATCAAAATTATCAAGAATATATAATAATGAATACTATTCCTAAATAAGGAATTTTTCTTTTTTTAAAATTTATGATATAATTGCTTACAGTAAACAAAATTTTAAGAATGGAAAGTGAAGAGATATTATGGTAAAGTTTGTAGTTGTAGAAGATGAAAAGAGTGTGCAAGACCAGATAAGACAGTTATTAAGAAAAATAAGTGTTCAGACGGAAATTGATATAGATATAGAGTATTTTTCAAAGTATAATGAAAAGCTTCAAAAAGAAATTAATAATACTATGTATCGTAAGATTTATATTATGGATATTGAATTAGACGGTAGCTTAAGTGGTATGGAAATAGCAGAAAAGATTAGAGAAAACGATTGGGATAGCGAGATTATATTTGTAACTACTCATGATCAATATTTTGATAAAGTACATCGTAAAATTTTAGAAGTTTTTGATTTTATAGAAAAGTTTCAAGATATGGAAAATCGTTTAGAAAAAGATATTCGTTTAATATTAGATAGAAAAGCTGATAAAAAGATGTTAAAGATTAATGGGAGTCATGTAGATGTTGATATTTATATGAGAAATATTCTCTATATTTTGAAGGATAAAGAAGAAAGAAAATCTATTATTTATACAGATACTGATGATGTAACATTTAAAGTAAGCAATTCCTTAGTAGATCTATTAGAAAAGTTAGATTCTAGATTTGTTCAAACTCATAAAAGTTGTATCGCAAATAAAACTAGAATGATAGAAAGAAATTATGCAAAAGGATATTTCATATTAGACAATGGCAAACAAGTAGACTATTTATCAAGAAAATACAGAAAAGGAATAGATGCAGAATGATAGAGGTAATTGTATACTTTATCTCAATTATATTAATGCAAATTTCAATACTATACTTATATGGAAAACTTGTAGGAAAACCATTAGTTATCAAAATAAAATATATGCTATTATTCGCTGTTATAGGTATTTTACAAATAATATTGAACTTATATTTTGTTTCAATAAGTTCATTATTTACAATTATATATAGTTATTTTTTATTTAAGAAAATTTATTCTAGCAATAATGATGAGGCAAAAAATTATAGTATTATTATATGGATAATTTGTTTAATAATAGATATATTTTTAATGGTTTTAAGTGCTTCTTTAGGTTTAATGAAATTCTATGAATTAGATGTAAAATTGTATAAATCAATTGCATCAATTCTCCTTTCAGCAATAATATTTATACTTAGCAAATTTAAATATTTAATAAAAAAGTTAAGAAAAATATATCAGAAAATGAGAAAAATAAATGTAACAATAAATCAGATTCTTGTAATAGCAACAGTATTCATGGCTCTAGCAGTTACTAGTTCTAATTTCTTATTTAATCAATTTATGGTAAGCATATTGTTTGGATTAGGAGTTATATTTTTAATAACTATCATTATAATTATATCCATGTATTATCAGATAATTACTTTAAAAATAACTAATGAAATTTTAGAAAAGAATAACGAAGTAAATCAAAAAGCAATTTATCAATATAGGATTTTAAAACATAATTTAGAAAGTCAACTAATGGGAGTAAAGACTGTAGCAAACAAGAAAGCAAAAGCTTTATTAGATAATTTGATTAAGGAATATAATGAATCTTTTTATATTAAACATGATATTAATTCCATGCCATTAGGAATTAACGGGTTAGTACTAGATAAGTTATACAAGTATAATGAAGACAAGATTGAAATATCTATTACAAACAAAATTAAAAGTAAAATTCTAAAAACAGTAGGTCCAAGAAGTTACAATCTTTTCTGCGAAGCCTTAGGTGTGACTTTAGATAATGCTTTAGAGTCTGCTAAAGAAAGTAAAGATAAGCTTGTTTATATTGAGTTCAGAGAAAACAAAGAAGTCATTCAAATGAAAATTATGAATACTTTTCATGGAAATATCGATTTAGACAAGCTTGGAACAGTAAATTATACATCGAAAAAGAAAGGCCATGGCTTAGGATTATATTCTTTGTTTGGCAGAAAGAACTTAACTATAACAACTAGTATTAAAAATAATTTATTTGTAAACAAAATTGAAGTGAAAAAGCTGAAAAGGAAATAAAAAATGTAGAAGTGGTAATCTACATTTTTATTTTAACAAATCTTTATCTACTTGAGGCTCATCTAACACAAAAAACCAACAAGCAGAAGATACAGAGTTTGCAAAGAAGTTTGCAATACCTGATAACATATTAACTAAGAACATAATATACTCCTTTCTAATTTAAATATTTATATAAACAACATTTAAATCGTAGTTTTAGCAAAACTTTTATAATTATTAAATGGTGTATGAAACAATTTATAAATAATTGGATTAATGGAAATAGATTCCATAATTACCCCATATAAGATAACATTTTGAATCATAGAAAGATCGATATATTGATAAATTATAAAATAACCAAATAGAATTAGTAGAGATAATATCTTAGCTCTAATTCTTTTTTCTTTATGAATAAGTGGCCTCGCAGGAGTATCAGCTGGAGCAAAAAATAAAAATGACAAGAAGCCAAAAAGCCAAATAATAATAGAAATATAGTTTGGAAAATTAACATATTTTATTAATAAACATCCACCTATGTATAATGGAATAGTTGTAACCCAACATTGAGCACTCGTTTTCATATGAATACCGAAGCCGTACA
This sequence comes from uncultured Bacilli bacterium, assembly GCA_944350285.1. Lineage (GTDB taxonomy): Bacteria > Bacillota_I > Bacilli_A > RF39 > UBA660 > Ventrenecus. Next base: position 11,490 of record CALVOL010000013.1, read on the forward strand.
ATCGTAAAGTAGAATATACCAGAATTAGCAAAATATATTCAACGACAATGTTTAGAAGAATGGCTAAAATAAGCATTACAATAGTTTTAACAAACACATTATAAAAACCTTCTAATCCATATCTTAATTTTTTTTCTCCTAATTCATCTATGGACTTATTATTTTTAATAAGCCTTAAGGATGACTCAATAAATTTTTTCTTCATACTTTTGCTCCCAACGTTAACAAATTTAACACAAATAAGAATAAAAATTTTCAGAAAAAGTTCTAATTTATTTCAATGCAACATTAAATACAAATTTTCATGAAAATATTGATCAAAAAATTAATTTCAGGCAAAAAAACGCTATTTGAAGCAAAAAACATAACACTGAAAAAATAAGCCGATATAATTATGTCTATCGTGGGTTTTGTGTTAAATAAATTTGTAAATCAAATGCTGCAGAATTTGTCGATCGAATTTTATTGTAGTAGAGCAACTCGCATGATAAAGTTTAAGTAGCAGTAAAAGTAATAGGAAGGGAGTGACTAAAATGATGTTAAGAGGTACTGTGAAGTGGTTCAACAATGCCAAGGGTTATGGTTTTATCGAGTATGGTGACTTAGAAGATATCTTTGTTCATTACTCAGCTATCAGAAAAGATGGTTATAAAACTCTAAAAGAAGGCAATACAGTAGATTTCAAACTAATCGAAACGGCAAAAGGTCTGCAAGCAATCGACGTCGAAGAAGTTTTGTGCTCTGTAAACTAAATTTATAAAGCTACTGAATAGTAGTTTTTTTTTGGAATATCTGTTATAATCTAATTAAGGAAGGTGATGATATGAGAATAGAAATTAGAGGGGATAAATTAAAGATAACTGACAGCATAAAGAATCAAATTGAAGAAAAGTTAGGAAAGCTGGATCAGTACTTTAATCAACCTGAAGAAATTAAAGCATATGTCGTAGTGAGAGTAAAGAATAACGAACAAATAATTGAAGTGACTATTCCTACACCAAAATTCACACTTCGTGCTGAGACTGCTCATGAAGATTTATATGCCGCAATCAACCTATCTGTAGATAAATTGGAAAGACAAATTAGAAAGAATAAAACAAAATTAAAGAAAAAGTTTAAAGATGCTTTACGTTATGAAATGATGGAAGAAATGGAAGAAAAAGATCCTGAGGAAGAATTATTAATTTCTAAAAGAAAAACAATTGATTTAAAACCAATGGATGAAGAAGAGGCCATCTTACAAATGGAATTGCTAGGTCATGATTTCTTTATCTTTAAAAATGTTGATACAGATAATATATCAATTGTTTATAAACGTAAAGATGGTAAATACGGAATTATTGATACAAACTAAAAGAACTATTGCAGAAATGAAAAGATAGAAAAAATGATAGTTTAAAGAAAAATGTTCACGAAAGTGAATGTTTTTTTATGAAGAAACCTATAAAAATCTAGGAATTCTCCTTGTTTTGTGCTAAAATAATCGGTATGGAGGTTAGAAATTATGGGATTATTTAGAAAACTTATAGATTCAGAATATAAAGAATTAAAAAGATTTGAGAAAATAGCTCAAGAAATAGTGGCAAAAGAACCAGAAATGGCTGCACTTTCTGATGATGAATTAAAAAATAAAACAACAGAATTTAAAAGTAGATTAGAAAAAGGAGAATCACTAAACGATTTAATCGTAGAAGCATTCGCTGTAGTAAGAGAAGCTGATTATCGTGTGTTAGGTGAAAAACCTTACTTTGTCCAAATATTAGGTGGTTTAGCAATACATTTTGGTAACATTGCAGAAATGAAAACTGGTGAAGGAAAAACTTTAACAGAAACAATGCCTGCATACTTAAATGCTTTAGATGGTAAAGGTGTTCATATTGTTACAGTAAACGAATTCCTTGCCAAACGTGACTCAGAATGGATGGGGAATATTTTCCGTTTCTTAGGCTTAACAGTTGGATTAAATATGCGTGAAATGAACGTCTTAGAAAAACAAGCTGCTTATAACTGTGATATCCTATATTCTACAAATAACGAAATAGGATTTGACTACTTAAGAGATAACATGGTTGTTCACAAAGAAGACCGAGTACAAAGAGAATTAAATTTCTGTATTGTCGACGAAGTAGACTCTATATTAATTGATGAGGCAAGAACACCATTAATTATTTCTGGTGGAAAACAAAACGCTAAAAACTTATACATGGATGCAGATAAAGCCGTAAAAAAGTTAAAAGAAGACGAAGATTATACCATTGAAAATAAAACAAAAGATGTATCTATTACCGAAGAAGGTGCTAGAAAACTAGAAAAAATCTTCCATTTAGATAACCTATATGATTATGGAAATTCTATTTTAGTTCACCATATTAACAATGCCTTAAAAGCTAACTATGGTTTTAAAAAAGATGTAGACTATGTTGTAGACAACGGCTCTGTGATTATAGTAGACCCATTTACAGGACGTTTGATGCAAGGACGTCAGTATAGTGAAGGATTGCACCAAGCAATTGAGGCTAAAGAAGGCGTAAAAATCAATCAAGAAACGCAAACAATGGCCACAATTACTTTCCAAAATTTATTTAGAATGTATAATAAACTTTCTGGTATGACAGGTACAGCCAAAACAGAAGAAGAAGAATTTAGAAACATCTACAATATGTATGTTATCCAAATTCCTACGAATAAACCTGTAATAAGAGAAGACTTAGCAGATTTAGTATACTCTACAGAAGCAGGAAAGTACCAAGCAATCGTTAAAACAATTAAAAAAATTCATGAAACAGGACAGCCTATACTAGTTGGTACAATTTCTGTAGAAAACAACGAAAAATTATCGGCTATGCTTAAAAAAGAAGGATTAAAACACGAAGTATTAAATGCTAAAAACCATGCTCGTGAAGCAGAAATTATTGCTAAAGCTGGCGAAAAAGGTGCGATTACAATTGCTACCAATATGGCTGGTCGTGGAACCGACATTAAACTAGGAGAAGGCGTAAAAGAACTAGGTGGTCTTTGTGTCATTGGTACAGAAAGACATGAGTCTCGCCGTATTGATAACCAGTTACGTGGTCGTGCAGGTCGTCAAGGAGATCCTGGTATGAGTCAATTCTTCGTATCTTTTGAAGACGATTTAATGCGTCGTTTCGGAACTGAAAAAGTGAAAAACATGGTAATGGCTCTAGGCATGGTAGGAGACCAAGCTATTCGTTCAAAATCATTAACAAAATCAATCGAATCTGCTCAGAAGAAAGTAGAAGGAAACAACTTTGATAGACGTAAAAACTTACTAGATTATGATAATGTAGTAAACGAACAAAGAAGAATTATTTATGAACAAAGAAATACAATATTAGATAACGAAAGTATTCATGACTCAATCAAAGAGACATTCAGAAATACAGTGGAAGACCTAGTAACAGCTCATACAAAAGATAGCGATTTAAAAGAAGAAGATTTGAAAGAAATCGCTGAATACGTAAATACAAACTTCCTAAAAACAGTAAAAGTGAAACCGGAAGAATTAAAAGGTATGGATGAAGGAAAACTAATTGAGTACTTATCCACAATGATTAATGATGATTATGAATTAAAAATTAAAGATGCTCCAAACTTTGAAGAATTTGAAAGAGCAATCTCTCTAAGAATTATCGATTCATTATGGGTAGAACATTTAAATTCTATGGAAGGATTAAAAGAAGGAATTTTCTTAAGACAATATGCTCAAACTAATCCGTTACAAGCTTATACAATGGAAGGATACAATATGTTTGAACAACTTCTAAATAGAATTGATGATACCATTGCTCAGTTCCTTTTAAAAGCAAATATTGAGCAAAATACTCAAAGACGTCAAGTAGTAAAAGGACGTACAAATGAACCTTCTGAACAAGAACATAAAAAACCAATCAAAAAAGAAAAAAAACCAGGTCGTAATGATCCTTGCAGCTGTGGCTCTGGAAAGAAATACAAAAACTGTTGTGGCAAATAGCTTATAAAATAAGGAAAAAATTTTTGGAAACAAAAAAGTTAGCATTCATTTGCTAGCTTTTTTTGTTAAAAATAATACCGTTTACATAAAATAAGGAGTTGTGTAATGAGAAAAGTAAATGTAGTAAAAAGAGGAAAGGTATTTCGGTATAAGTTTGAAATTGCACCTCAAGGTGGCAAAAGAAAATTCAAAAGTAAATCAGGATTTAAAAAAAGGGCTTCAGCCTTTGAAGCTGGCTATCTTGCTCATAATGAATATATACAAACAAGACGATGTTTTGAATCATCAGAAATTTCATATAGTGATTATTTGGACTATTGGATAAAAGATCACGTTGAAATTAATAATTATAAATATACATCTTAAACCAAAATTAGGATGTTATCAACTGGAAAAAATTACGTCAGCAACTATACAAGAGTTCATAAATAAATTATATTGAAATGGTAGTTCTTCAAAAAAGTTATAAAAAAAACAATTTTAAAAGATAATTCTTCAGTAAAAAAAATGTCTAGTTATTATAAAATTAGAAAAGATAATGATAGAGATAAAGATGATTTTGAAATTGAAATGTAAAATAATTTATAATTTTGGCGTTTTGGCGTTTTTTTTATTGTGTATTATTTTAAAGTTTGATAAAATTATGATAGGTGGTTGTATGAAAGATCCAAGAATAAGTATTAGACTTTCGGAAGAAGAACATATTAAGTTTAAAATGTTAGCAATAAAGAAAAAAAAGAGCATGCAGGACTTGCTAGTTGGTTATGTGAGAAGAGAAATAAAAAAAGAGGAGGTAAAATCTAATGGAAAAGCAAATTAAAGCAATGTCATTATTTGCAAATGTTGGAATAGCTGAATCTTATTTAGGCGAAGAAAATATTAGGGTTGTTATTGCAAATGAATTAGAACCTAAAAGGGCTAAATTTTATAGTCATTTATATCCTGAAACTGACATGGTTGTTGGCGATATTACTGACGATAAAATTAAAAATGAACTTATAAATAAAGCAAAGAAAGAAAAAATTGATTTAATTATGGCAACACCACCATGTCAAGGTATGAGTACAGTAGGGAAAAAAGATAAAAATGATATACGAAATATATTAATAAAGCATGCAATAGATATTATAAAAGAAGTAAAACCAGATTATGTATTTTTAGAAAATGTACCTGAACAACTAATTACTAAAATTAAATATAACAATAAAGAAATTTTGATACCAGATTATATTAAAGATGAATTAGGAAATATGTATAATTTTAATAAACAATATGTGATAAATGCTGCAGATTATGGAGTTCCACAAATGAGGGAACGGACGATAATTTTATTGACAAAAAAAAGCAAAAACTTTATTTGGGAATTTCCTAAAAAAGATAGAAAGGTTATTACGTTGAAAGAGGCTATTGGAGATCTTCCTTCCCTTGATCCCGAGTTATACGATTTATCTCCTGAAGAACAATTAAAAATTTTTCCAGATTATGAAAAGAAAAAGTTAGAGGGCTTAAAGGTTTCTAGGTGGCATTATCCTCCAAAACATATATATAGGCAAGTATATAGTCTTATGCATACACCTAGTGGTAAAAGTGCTTTTGATAATATTGATAAATTTAAACCTAGAAAGAAAGATGGAAGTTTTACTAAAGGTTTTAAAAATACATATAAGAGACAATCTTGGGATAAGCCTGGTTATACGGTTACTATGTATAATAGAACAATAGGTTCTCAAAATAATGTTCATCCTGGCAGATATATTGGAAAAGATGATGACGGATATGATTTGTATTCTGATGCAAGGGTTTTAACAATTTATGAATTAATGATTATTACTTCTTTACCTAAAAACTGGAATATTCCAAACTGGGCTAGCGAACATTTTATAAGACAAGTTATTGGAGAAGGTATTCCACCTTTATTAGTTCAAAAAATAATGCATCAGTTGGTGGTAAATAATGAGTAAGCTTAATGGATTATCTTTATTTGCTAATGTTGGAGTTGCAGAAACTTATTTAGATGAATTAGGAATAGAAATAAAAGTAGCAAATGAATTGGAACCTAAAAGAGCTAAATTTTATAGCCATTTATATCCTAAAACTAATATGATTATTGGCGATATTACAGATGAAAAAATCCGTAAGGCAATTGTTTTAGAGAGCAAAAAAAAGAATGTAAATTTTATAATTGCAACTCCTCCTTGTCAAGGTATGAGTTTAGCTGGTAAAATGGATAAATTTGACAAAAGAAATCAGTTGATATATTATGCGATAGAAGTAATAAAAAAAATAAAGCCAAAATATATTTTACTAGAAAATGTTCCTCAGCTTTTAAGAACAAAAATTAAAGTTGATAATGTAATAATATCTATCCCTGAATATATTCATAAAGAGTTGGACGATTATTATAATTTTGCTGATGAAAATATTGTAAGTGCAAAAGATTATGATGTCCCACAAATGAGAAAAAGGAATATATTTTTATTATCAAGAAAGGATATGAATTATGTTTGGCAAGTCCCTAAAAAGAAAAAAATAATTACTTTAAGAGATGCTATTTATGATTTGCCTTCCGTAGATCCTTTATTAAAAGAAGGATTAGAAGAAACATTAAAGTTATTTCCCGATTTTTTAATAAAAAAAGAAAATGCGGAAAAAGTCTCGAAGTTTCATAGGCCACCAATACATGCAAAAAAGCATGTTATTGCTATGATGCATACACCTTCTGGATGTACAGCTTTTGATAATAAAATTTTCTATCCTAAAAAAGATGATGGGACTAGAGTTAATGGACATTATAATACATATAGAAGATTTGAATGGGATAAACCCGCAAGAACAATAACTCAAAATAATGGTGTAATATCATCTTTATGTTGCGTACATCCTGGGAAGCCATATGTGAAAAATGGAGAGGAATTATATTCTGATCCAAGGTGTTTAACTTTATATGAATTGTTTATTGTTTTTTCATTGCCAAAAGATTGGAATGTACCTGATTGGTCTGATGAAAGATTTATTAGAAGAGTTGTAGGAGAAGGTATTCCTCCGATGTTAATAAAAAATATAGTTGAAGAATTAGTTAATCATATATAAAAAATGGAAATTTTCTTTCCATTTTTATTTGTAATATTTTGAAAAGAGTTCTCCAAAAGAGATGTTAAGACTTACAGATTTTAATTCTTTTTCTTTTAAATCATATAGTTTTTTTACTAGTTCTAATCTTGTAGCATCATCGCCTAAATGTATAGCTGAATGACAAATTGGACAAATGGAGACAATATTTTCAATTCTATCAAGATTAATAGAAAAGTCTCGTTGAGCAGACATTGGAATTAAATGATGTGCTTCCATATATGGCTTTCCTAGTTTTGATACAAATGTTATATGTTCTTTATTTCCTAAACATACATGATTAGCCAGTTCTAATGCTGTTTTTGAAATACGTGGATTCGTTTTGTATCTATATTTTTTTCCAATTTTAATTGGAGCTGGTATTCTATTGTTTTGTGCTTTAAATCTTTCTGTTGTAATGTCATATGCATAAGAGCTAATAACTTTATTTTGATCAATGTCTGTAAATAGAGGCTCATCTATTTGGCTTTCTAATGTTTCATCATACTCTTCTTTAAGTGTTAAAACTAATTCTGGTTCTTTATTATATATACTTAATTTTCTTATTTGTTTTAAATAATGAGTACTTGTGTATTTTGATAGTTTATATACATCTCCATTTTTAACAACTATTCCTAAAGAGTTTAATAAAACCGTAAATTTAACATCATTATATTTGTGTGATACCTCAAGAGGAATTTCTCTATCTCTATTATTACTTTTGCTCAATTCAATTATTGCATCATTGTAAGTAATATTTAAATCATTGGTAACATATAACAAATATGCAAGGCCTTTGTTGGTTATACCATCTAAATCTACAATTGCTTTTAGAAATAATTTGGGTGGATCGATATCTGAATCACTGGATTGTATCGCAGTATTATTTCTTCCAAATGAATTGTTTAGAATGGCTTGCATTATAATGTCTAATTGCAGTTTTTCATTGTTTTGCAGATATGCATTATAAAATCTAATACCTGAATCTGTTATGTGAGATTTTCCTGGTTTACTACTATAATCATATTCAGCAAGACCAAAATACCTTACTAATTCAGATTGCTTAACTAAATATGGGCCGTCTTGTGCTCCTTTGCTTAAATAAGGTAATAATTTTTGTATTTCTACTTTAAATTTATCATTACTATACCATTTTTCCCCATTTTTATATGAATTGTATAAAAGCTCTAGTGATGCATAGAATGCATCTTTTTGTCCTGTTTGTTTTGGCATTATTAATTTACCACTCATGAACAACACCTCATGTCCATTTTATCATAAATTTAAAGAAGCTAAAATAGCATTTTAGTGACACACCACGATATTGGCTCTGCCAATATTGTAGTGTGCGAAAGCAAATTCCTTTTGAGCCCCCCCATTTATGCACTATATTACTAGATAGGTATTAATGATATATGAGTAATATATATAGTGCATTTTTATTTCAATTACGTTTCATAAAAAGAAAAATACTATCGCCACTTTCATTCGCTAACGAGAACAAAATGCGTTACGTCTTTTCAAATTAAAACACCCTATGTACTTTGAAATGTTTTTATTAGTCCAATACTACTAATAGCATTAAAGAACTTTAAAGGGAAGCAAGACATTTTTAAAAACCTATTTGGAGAGAAATATATGTATTATCATGCAGAATATATGAAAAATAATACAGGTAAAATAATTGAAACTAAGATAGTGAGTAATGAGAAGAGTGTAATTTATGACAATGATCTGAATCTTGTATTTACAAGAATAAACGGTATTTATTCAGGAATGCAATTCGTTATCTATTTAAAATAATACATGAAGATATGGGAATAGATAAATGTAAGTTTTATGGTTTGAGGAGAAGCTATGCTACTAAAATATTGAATAATCGGATTGTTATTCATGAAGTTGTTGATATACTAGGACATAAAAATGTGGAGACACCCAAAAAAATTACATATCTAGCACAGACAGAGGCAACTAGACAATATGTGACAGAAGTTTGTGACGAGATGTTAAAAAGAATATTGATATAATTGGTAAAGTTATAGAATACAAAACGTAAAGAAGATTTTGAATCACATAGTTCGGTCATGTAACCTTCTTGTTATCCCACAGGACACAAGTCAAGACAAAGAAGCCAAAAGTGTAGAATTAGAAACGAGTATGAAGAAGCAGAAATAAGTGAAGCAGAAAGAAAAAGCCAAAAACCAGAAGACATCAAAAAATGTTTAAGAGCAGGAGTAGTACCAAAATGTTACAAAGATGTGATAGAAAGTATTACAGTCATAGAAAGAAGAAAAAAGGCAGAGGAAAGTGAAGGAGAAGAACAGATAGAAAGTACAGAAGAAATCATTGACCGAACAATGCAAGAAGGAAAATTTATAAAAGATGAAAATACAGGAAGAGTAGCATGTCCAATAGGGCAATTATTAGGAGTCAAATCAAAAAGAGACAATGGAGAAAGAATGAGATATGCGAATAAGCTAGCATGTAAGGGTTGTAAAAATAAATGCACAAAATGTAAGTACAAAGAAATAGAAAGAGGAAGAAAGCAAAAAGAATTAATACCAAAAAAGAACCAAAGCGAGGGAGCCAGAAAAACAGTTGCCAAAAAAAGGGAAAATGATAAAAGAAAAAAAGTCAAAATAAAATTAAAATTAGACAAAGAATTTATTAATAAAAGAATGACAATTAGCGAACACTCGCAGGGAACAATGAAGAATTTGTATCTTTTAATTCTTTTATGATTTGAACAGGTTCTTCACCGTCTTTGGCAATTCTAAAAGTTCTATAATTGTTTAGTTCATAAAAAGAAAAACTTTTCTCATGGAAGATTTATCAATTATGAACATTTAAGTAATAAAAAAAATATCTACTTAAAACAGCATACAACCACTTCCTATGAAAGTGCCTTATTAGATTACTTAAAAAATGATAAAAATATAATAATAGAAAGCAGATACGATGGAATTCTTTGTGAGTATGATTTACTTCTTGCATCACAATACTTTGCCTACTATATTTCCAATTTTATTCATAAAGATAATTCAAAACCAACTTATACAGAAGATGCTATGAAAATATATTTTTATAAAGGAGATTTATAATTTTTAAGAATGTTATAAACACACTTATAAACATTCTTTTTTAATTTATAAAAAATAATGTATAATAAAGGTATCAAAGAATGGAGAGATGCTTAGTATGATAAAAGAAATAAACATGACAGATATTAAAAAATTGTTTACAAAAAGAAATAAAGATACTAATAAAGGAGATTTTGGACATGTTGGAATTCTTGGCGGTTCTATAAACTACAGTGGTGCTATAAAACTGGCAACCATGAGCTTATCCACATTAAGAAGCGGAGCTGGTTTAGTAAAAGTAATCATTCCAGAAAATATTCTTCCGTTAGTATTGCCTAACTTACTAGAACAAACATGCTTTCCCTATCAAACAATAGAAGATATCAAAGAGAGTATAAAAGGATTAGATGCTCTAGCAATAGGAATGGGCTGGGGTAAAAGAGAAGAACATTTAGAAATACTAAAATACATTTTAGAAAATTATGAAGGAAATTTAGTGATAGATGCAGATGGCCTAAATACTTTAGCTGGACACTTAGAATTGCTTCACAATACAAAAGCTAATATTGTACTCACTCCCCATTTAAAAGAGTTTTCGAGACTAACGAATTTAAGTATCGAAGAAATCAAGAAAAACAGAGCAGAACTAACTACCGACTTTGCCAAAAAATATCACGTAACAGTCCTATTAAAAGGACATACCACAACCATAACAAATGGGATAGATGTCTATACTGTAACATGTGGTACTCCAGGAATGGCTACAAGTGGTAGTGGCGATGTTTTATCAGGAATTTTAGTAGGATTATTAGGGTATTTAGAGTTTAATTTATTAACCATTAGTGCAGCTACATTACTTAATGGCATAGCGGGCTCTATAGCCGAAGAAAAAAATACAGACATTGCTATGATTGCTAGTGATACAGTAAATGCTATTCCAGAAGCGATCAAGAAAATAAGAGAGGAATAACCATGAAAGAAATTTTATATAATCCAGATAAATTAAAGGAAAAAGATATTACAGAAACCGTGATAAGAACAAAAGCACTAATAATAAATAAAGGATACATCTATCTAGCAAAAGAAGGAACAGTCTATCATTTTCCGGGAGGTCATTTAGAACAAAATGAGACTTTGCAAGAATGTTTAAAAAGGGAAGTGCTAGAAGAAACAGGAATAGAATTAGAAGAAAATAATATAAAAGAACCATTTTTAAAAATAATTTATCAAAATAAAGATTGGCCATTGAAAGGTAAAAATCGCAAATGTGAAATTTACTACTATGAAATTGAAACACAAAAAGAGTTTGACATAACGAAAACCAAATATACAGAACATGAAAAAGAAAAATGTTTTATTATAGAAAAAGTTCCTTTAAACAAGTCTATTCAAATACTGGAAGCGAATATTCTTAAAAATCAAAAAAACGAAGTTATCGTCCCAGACATGATAACAGCAATAAAAGAATTGGAAAGTACAAAACTAAAACAATCAGAACATTATGAGCTTCTATCTGATTTAGTAAAAGATATAGAAAAAGAACAAATAAATAAAATTTTAGATGCAGGAAGTGGAAAAACGAGCTTAAACATTCTGTCAGATTTATTTCCAAATGCCCAAATAGACGGAGTAGTATTTTATAACGATATAAGAAAAATAAATTCTATAAAAGAAAATGTTTCAAATAATAGATATACTTTAATAGAAAAAGATATTTGTAAAGATGAATTGGATAAATCTTATAATCTAGTATTAGCTCATTTATTATTAGGAGAAGCAACAAAATGGGGAAATACAGTAGAAGAACTTACTGATAAATTGTTGAGTATTCAAAGTAATTACTTTATTATATTTGATATAAAAGAAGACCCAACCATTGATTACAAAAGACTAGAAAAAAGATTTCAACAAAATTTTATAATAATAAAAAAAGAAGAAATTTTGAAAGAAAATCCACAAGAATACGACGACTTTATATCCAAAACATATATAGCTTATCTTATAAAAAGAAAATAACCATAATATATAAACCCAATTATTTAGAAAAATTATTAAGAAATTTAAAAGAAAAAAACTTGAAATACTGATATAATATATATAGAGAGAAATATCTTAGAGGAGTCACAATAGATGAAGAAGGCATTTGTAAAAAAGAAACTGTAATTCCAGAAACCGTAAAAAGACTAGCTGAAGAATATTATGAACAACAAAACCAAAAAAGCAATGTCATTAATTTTCAACAAAAGAAAGAAGTTTATGAACGTGAAATAAAAGAGCTAGAAGAAATGCTAGAGGAAAAAACAAAAGAAAATACCGAACCAAATCAAATATACCAAGAACCAGAGCATAAAAAAGGCAGATAAATTCAAATAAAAAACAAATATTTGATGTAAAAAATGTCCAAAGTTGTAAACAACCTTTACTAAAAATAAAAGATAATGATACAATAAAGCTAGAAAAATAAAGGAGGATAGATATGAGTAACGAAGAATACAATAAATTAGAACAAGAGGCTATACTCAAAAAAATGCGTGAAATTAACGAAGAGATTTCAAAAAAGTTTGAAGAACTATTTGGTATGCAAGTCCCAGAGAGATCATATTCAGTAGGAATGACAGAGCATGATAATGATATAACGAAAAATATGAAAGGTAGATTAGAGGAACAAATACGTGTATTAGATATGTTAAAGTTATATCTAAACCAAGTCCAACAGCAAAACCAAGCACCTCATCCTGGCTCACTACCAAGCGACGTATTGGACCAACAAGCAGAAAAATTACCAGCTTATCCACATGGCGGCGAACCTAATAATGGAAATTTAAATCAGACTCAAGAAGTGACACCATTAGATTCACATCCATTAGGTCGATAACAAAGGAAAGCAAATGAGAGAAGTAAAAGCTGGCCAGGTCTACAAACATTTTAAAGGGTCTAAAGCAGTAATAATCACACTAGCGCGTCATAGTGAGACAAATGAAACTTTAGTAGTTTACGCTTGTGTTGATAACGAAAATACGAATCATGAAGATGGCATTTATGCAAGACCCCTTTCTATGTTCTTAAGCGAAGTAGACCATGAAAAATATCCAAATGTTAC
>CALVOL010000014.1 GCA_944350285.1 uncultured Bacilli bacterium
GAAGAAATAGCTAATCTAATTACAAACTATGGTGTCTCGATAGTAATCGTGGCACTTTTTATTTGGGACTGGGTAACAAATAAGAAGGAAACGAAAAAAACATTGAATGCGATACAAAAAAGCAACGAAAATATAGCATCTTGCTTAACTGAGATGAAACAATCGAATGTTAATATTTCTAAATCTTTAGATTTGTTACAAAAGTCTTTAGACAATCAAACTGAAAAGATAGATAGGTTGTTAGAAAGGAATTGTAAATGAAAGAAGCATTAATTAATTTATTAAAAGTAAAAAGCTTAATGACAATCGCTGTAATGATCGTGTTTGTAGTTTTAGCTTTATCTAGCAAAATAGATGAAGCTTTAACAGCAAGTGTCATTACAGCAGTAATTACTTATTATTTTACGAAAAAAGATACAAGTAATAGTGAGTCATTAATAGCAGAAAAGGAGAGTGAAAATAATGACTGATAGAGTGATAAATGAAAGTTCAAAAAGAATTACACAAGCTTATGGTGGACATAATGGAGTGGATTTAGGTTATCGTGCAAATGAAGAAGAAAACAAAGTATACGCAAACTGTAAAGGTACAGTAGTGGAAACAGTTGACGGCCTTGGTAATTTACAAGGCAGTACTGGAGTAAAATCATGGGGTAATTATGTATTAATAAAGCACCCAAATGGAATGTATAGTCGCTATGCTCATTTAAAATCGGGTATTCTTGTTAAAAAAGGACAAGAAGTAAACGAACACACACAATTAGGAGTCATCGGTGATAGTGGAAACGCATACGGTAGACATTTACATTTTGAAGTAGCTACAGGCTATAGTTCAACAACTAGAATAGACCCAACGCCTTATTTAACTAAAGCAATTTACGAAGAACCAGTACAACCTACAGAGCCATCTAAAACAATAGATGAATTAGCAAATGAAGTCATAGCTGGAAAGTGGGGTAACGGTCAAGAAAGAAAAGAAAAACTAACTCAAGCAGGATATGACTATAATGCAGTTCAAAGCAAAGTAAATGAATTGCTTAGTTCTTCACAACCAGTAGAAGAATTTAAAGTAGGAGATAAGGTGGCTGTTACTGGTTATGCAACGGCAGATAGTTTTGGTAAAGGAAGTAGAACAGCCGAGTATTCTGGAGATATTCTATATATCACTAAAATAACCAATCTAACTGCTCCGCGTCCTTATCACATTAGCAAAGGAAATACCTTCGGTAATAGTAACCGTGGTTGGGTTGCAAAATCACAGATTAAAAAAGCATAGTAAAAATAAATCGAGGATAGTCTATTGGTTATCCTCTTTTTTTTGTGCTTTGATTATCATATATGTCGGATTTTGTCGAACGAAAATTGTAGAAAATTACCGTTAATTGTAGTAATATGAAATTGAAAAAAGGGGGATTGTGAATGTCATATTTAGAAGTACTAGAAAGAGAATTGAAATATCAAAAAAGAGTTTATAAAGGGAAAACTCAAAGATACAGGGAATTACTAATTGAATATCGTCTTTACAAATGCTTTTTAGCAATAGCAAATGATATTTTCAAAAACAATTGATTGTAGTATAATAAAAAAGTCCAATAGGACTTTTGGTAAAAGGTAGAGTATTTAATACTTTACTTTTTTATATGATTTTATCTTGTTCTTCAAATAAATATAGTGCATCTTTTAAATTTGTATGCAGTAATTTTTCATTGTTTTTAATATTAATTTTATCATCATCTACAAAGTAGTCTGTAAAATGAAAGTGCCAATCATCGACAATTTCATAAGATACGATGCAAGGGTAGTCCTCTCCGTATAATTCAATTTCTTCTTTTAGTTCATTTACAATACTTTCACTATCAAAACTGTATGTAACGGTTTCGCCTAATTCTTTTTGAGCAAAGTAATCTTCAATCATTTGCCACGTAGCTTCAGAACCTTTTCTTCGATTTTGTTCAATATTTTCTATTGTTAATTTATTAACTCCAGATTCTTCGCTCAATTTTGCTTGAGTTAAACCGAATTTCTCACGCATCTTTTTTAGCCATGTACTCGTTCTATTCTGCATTCACAATCATTCCTCGCATATCGCTACAACTTAATTTTTCATAATCATTTTGATTAAATTTTGCAACTTCTTTAATCTCTGTATAATCATTAATGCTAATATCTTTTAGATCTTCGTTTTCCCAATCTTTATTAAAAATTATTTGATTTAAGCTTACAATAAATCCTTTTTCTTTTTGTAAAAAGTAATCTCCAATATTATATTCGAAATCCCTTATATTTTCATGTTCTCTTAAAGCTTTTTCGTATTTTCCTTTGATTAATTTCATTTTTTAAAACTCCTTTCTAATTTAGTTCTTCAAATAGAACATCGACAGCCCATTTTTTTGAAAATGGTTCATCGCTTTTAAAAATATTAGTAACGTCTTTCCAATTATTTTGATGATTTTCATTGTTGGCTTTTAAATCATCATAAATAAATTGTAATAATCCCTGCCCAGTAAAATGGACAAATCCTACTAGTTCATCGCCATTTTCATAGATATAAACGCTTTCAACTTTCCAATTTTTAAATGTTTCTTTTTGCTCTATAATGTCATCTACCACTTTTTCAATATCTTTTTTGTAATATTTTTTCATTTCTTTTTCCCTCTTTCTTTATTACATACCCATTGTACCATAAGTCAGTCAGTCAGTCAATAGTAAATTACAAAAAATTAATTTTTTTCAAAAAAACAAAAAGAGAGCTTTTGGCTCTCATGGATTAACTATTACACTTGTATTTAAAGCAACAAGTGCAAATTATGGGTGCTTTATAAGCACAATTAAACTTTATCGTAAAAAGAATATTTTGTCAATATAATTTATTTTAAATAATTTTTTCCAAACACCTTAATAAACTCTTCCCTAGAGTCAATAAACTCTTCCCAGTATTCCTGCCCCTTTATATGCCAGTACTCCTGCCAATCTTTATTTATATGCATTTCAGCATGATGTTCCGCACAAACTGGAATAACGAAACCATATAGCATAGATTTCTGTCTGTTGGATCCGAAAAATATCTCGTGCAAATGTTCCTTTTTCGCTCGACAAATGATGCAATGTTCTAGGTCATCGGTAAAAACAGAAAATCTGTTTCTTTCTAACTTCGCCAATTTCGGTGTTTTTTGTCTGATTTTTTTAGATGTATGACAATTTGTCAATTTTGCACTTTTATTGTGCAAAGTACTATTTTTTAAAGTACTATTTGCACTGTTTTTTTGAAATTCAGTGCATTTATATTCTTTATATTTGCAATTGTTACATTCTTTTATATTTACGATTTTCTTTTGTTTTTTACATTCTAAAGTTCTGTTTAATTTTTGTTTTAGATAGATGCAATTCATGTCAATTTTTGGCTCAAAAAATTACTCTAAAATTACTCCGAAGTAGGCGAAAAGACCGTAATTTTGTGAAATGAGAGTAATTTTTATGATAAACAATCCCTTTATTTAAGGGCTTTGGTTATTAATTGTAGACCTCGAGCGAGCCACCAGTTTATAAATAAACCTCGAATGATCGAGGTTTTTTCTATATAAAAATACTAATAGAAATATGATCGAAAGAAATATACAGAAAATCATCAAAAATAGTTGCGGTTTCGCACGTTATCGCATATAATGCTAATACACCAACGAAATCTAATAAACTCGAAAGTTGCTCTTTGATAATTAGATAATGAACCGTATGAAAAACAAGGAGGCAACCTTGGACGGACTATATCTCGTGCTTATTACCTAATAGAGAGGTCTTTTAGGGGATTTGAGTAGATAATAATAGCAATATTATTGTCGGGACTTACAAAGTAAGAAAAGAGATATGGGTCGTTTAAAGTATTGGTTTATAAGGCACAGTCCTAATCGTGACAACCACAAACTTCTTTGGTAGAAAACAAAGAGATTCACTTTTCTTCTTACTTGGGCGGCTTCTAAGAGAGAAGAAAAGAATTAGCCAATAAGTCATTTTGCAGTTGATGTTTAGTGATAAACTATAAGATTAGAAACTGGTTAAAGTAGCACAAATCTGCAACCTGGAATGGTTAAAGCGGTAAAAAAAATAACGTTCGATTCGTTTGAATTTTCCTATGCGTGTGAAATTTGGGAGTGCAAGTCTCCTGTAGTGATCGTAGGTAGTTGAAGATTGAGAGTCGCTATTTCATGAGGGTAACTACTGGCTAGTGGCTGAAATAAAAAATAAACTGGTATTTTAAATGAATGAGAGAATCATCATTATTATCAAAGAGCAATGAAATAATTATTACAAAATACAACCGAAATATGGTTGTTTTTTCTTTCCTTTTTTGAAATTAGTGTTATACTAGTTTTAAATTGAGGGAGGGTATTATGAGTAAAAGAGTTACGAAAAAAAATGAGGTAAAAGAAAGAGCAAGATTTTTAATGGCACATTTAGATGAATTTTTAGAAGACGATTTTGATTTTTTTGAGGACATAGTAAATTTAGAAGTTTTAGAAGAACTAAAAAGAATGTTAGAAAAAGAATGTAAAAGTATAAACGAACGAATTCTTACTTATGCTAATCAAAAAGATGCCATGAATACAAAAATGTATGGTGAAGAATTATTGCTACTACAAAACTTAATGAAGAAATTAGCTTTAGTAAGAAAAATGTATAAAAGACAGAGACAATTATCAAAAACACTACAAACAGGAATAAAGAATAAACAGAAAAAAAACAATTCTACTTTGCCAAAAGAAATAATAGATCGTTTCAATTTGGATTTAATACCAAATTATGAGGAAATGTTACCATTTTCATCATTAAAGCAGCGAGAATTATATGCTGAAATACTAGTTAGAATTAAAAATGGAAGATTTATTGAGGAATATTCCACAGCTTTATATGACATGATACCAGTAGAAATAGAAAAAGCATTATTAAAAATAGAAAAACTATCAATAGAAGAAAAAAATATCATCTCTATTTTAACAATGGATATTATTTCAAACAAAAAACACTCTCTTAATTCTGATGATGAGTTAGCTAATGTTGAAAAAGTGTTTTTAAATAAAATAATGGCAGAATTCAAAAAGATGTATACTATCCCATATCAAGAACAGCAAATAGATACAACGCCATATTATAATATTTTAATTTCTCTTTTAAATGAAGATTATAATTATCCATACATAGAAAAACTAATCAAACACAATCCTAAATTCCTAAGTGCAAGAAAAAATGGGAAATCAATTATGTTACATCTCGTAGAGGAATTCATCTACCAGTATCATCAAAAGTTAATAAACCAAAAGAAAGATTGGATTGAACCACAATTTTATAAAAAAATAATTCTCCTAATGTTAGAAAAAGGCTTAAAACTTTCCCAAAGAGAAGAAATAGAGTTCTTTAAAAAACTAGAAGAATTCAAAGAATATGCGAGCCAAAGAAGATATGCTATGCTAAAAGAAGTTCTTAAAGATATCACAGAAATAGAAAATGCATATAAAAGAAAAATAGAGATAAATGAACAAAGCCAAGAAAAGATAAACCAAGAAATCAAATACTTAAAACAAGCGGGAATAAAAGATATCGTACTAGTTTTTATGAGAAAAAAATATCCATATTATGAAGCTTTTCAGTTCTCCAAAATAAATAATTATGCTTTCTCAATAACCTATCAAGAGGACGGTAGTATCGATATTCATATTCACGTGCTAGATACTTCTAGTTTAATAGAAAAAGACAGTCTCTTATATGAGACAATGAAAAAAAGTAAAATTGCCATTCCAAGGATGCATGAAAATGAAATCTATCCAGTTATGACATTTACCTATAGTCTACGTAACAATATAATAAGAGATTTAGAAGTGTCTTCCTCTATGATTTTAATAAATAAAGAATACAAAGAAAAAGATTTAGATAATTATCGAAATATTCCCGAGTTAAAAATGATGATCGCCTTTCTAAAAAGACTAATGCAAGAAAAAAAGATAGACATAAATATTTATTGTCAAGAAGGCATAAATTACACAATAAATAGTTCTTTAAATATAGATATTACAAAAAGTTTCAAAGAAAATAAAATGCCATTTATCTGGCAAGGACAACTAGAAAACTCTGAAAAAATAATCAACGAAAACCATAATGCGGTATGCACAGAGCTAATGGATATACCAAAAGAAGAAGCCCATAGTATTTTTAGAATATTAGATGAAGCACCAAGCACGTTCTATACACCAACTAATAATGGAACTTTAGAATTAGATAGCACAAAGTTTTTAGGGATGTATTTATTAGAAACTATTCATAACATTCAAGCAGGAACATATGACATCGAAGAGGTACAAAAAGAATTAAAAGAAATTCTAAGAATTTTAAATAACACAGAAAAAGGTTACTATCCAATTTCCGTAGAACAAGAAGATTTAAAACGAATACGAACAATGAGTCATGACTACAAAAAAAGACAGTAGCCTAATACATAAATGAAACATGAGTAAAATATATTAGTTACCAAAAATTACCAATTACAATATCCCTTATTTCTACAAAATTTTTAATTTTTTCTTGTTATAATGCTGATATAGAAAAGAGAAAAGGTTATGAAAGTTATAGAAGAAAATAAGAGAAAAATCATTATTTTAGATACAAATGAAGAAATTGAAGTAAAAACATTAAAAAGAAATCCAATTTCAATTATCATCAAAGAAGCAGCTGGCGCGCTATTAATTGACGAAGTATCAGCCAAAAGAATTAAAGAGATAGCCTTAGAAGAAGAACAAGTAAAAATTTTAAAAGAATACAATTCTAAAAATGACAAATAAAATGTGACAAAATTGTAGGAAAATAATACTAAAAAAAACCTAGTATTATTTTTTTAATATGGTATACTGTCCTTAGTGGTTTATATGAAAAAAATGAAGTACATATTAAAAAGATTAAAAAATTTAGAATGGCGTCAGTTTATAGACGTAGTAAAAAAGATAGCCAAAAAGACAAATCGTTCAAAAATCGTGATTTTCTTTGACTGTATTTGGTGTGGTTTTCGTTATGGGGCAGGCTACATGGATTATTTTGAATTTGAATTCTATTTACTAAAAGGAAAAGAAAGAAAAACATATCTAACTTCTACTATCAATAACAAAATAATTGCAAAATATAATGATAAACAATATACCAAAGTATTTAAAGATAAAATTCTATTTAACCAAACATTCAAAGAATACATACACAGAGACTTTATAGATTTACAAAAGTCTTCTTTTGAAGAATTCCAAACATTCTTGAAAGGGAAAGAAAAAATAGTTGGTAAAGTAACTGATGAATGTGGTGGTAAAGGAATTAAAATTTATGAACAAAAAGACTATAAAGCAGAAGAATTATACCAAGAATTAAGAAAAAATAAACAATACTTAGTAGAAGAATGTATTCCCCAACATGAAAAAATGAATTCCTTATATGCCAAAAGTGTAAACTCTTTAAGAATGATCAGTTTTATTCGTGATGATGGTGAAGTAGAAATACTAAATATTGTTTTGAGAATAGGAAATGGCGGCGAAGTAGATAACTTCAGCAGTGGTGGCATATACACGTTTGTTGGTAATGATGGGAAAGTCTTAATTCCAGCAATTGACGAGCAAGGAACAATTTACGATGTACACCCGATTACTAAAACAAAGATTCCAGGATTTCAGATTCCAAATTTTGATAAAGTAATAGAATATGTAAAAACACTTGCTAAAGTAGAACCTCATGTAAGATATGTAGGATGGGATATTGCTATTACAAAAAATGGCGTAGATGTGATTGAAGGAAACGAATACTCTGGAGTCTTCCAAATGAAACCAAGCATTAGTCACCAAAAAGAAGGATTACTTCCACTTTACAAAAAATACATGGATATCTAAAAAATCTATGTATTTTTAATTTAGTAGAGTATAATAAAAGAGGAGAGTGATAAAATGAAAACAGCAATTATTTACTATTCTTATGGGAATAACACGAGAAGTATTGCAAAAAATATAGGCGAAAGTATCAATGCAGATCTATTTGAGATTGAACCAGAAATACCATACACAAAAGACTATAACGCTTTAGTAGATACGGAAGAAGAAAAAATGGACAAACAAGAAATTGTACCAATTAAAGAAATAAATATAGATTGGAACAAATATGACAAAGTAATCTTAGGAACACCAGTTTGGTGGTATGCCGTTACTCCTCCAATGAGGTCATTTTTAGAAAACAACAAAGAAAAATTAAACAAAAAGACTTGTAGAGCATTTATTACCAATGGTGGATGGATAGGACACTCTAAAGAAGACATAGAAAACTATGTCCCTTTACAAAGCTATGTGAATTTAGAATTTGATGAAAACACAATTCGTAAAAATTCACAGATAGAACTAGAAAACTGGATAAAAAGTTTATAGAAGATATAGCAAGGAAACTATATCTTTTTTATTTGAAATTTACAATTGTTAAGAATTCGGGCGAAAGTTCCAAGCAAAAAAGGTAGAATATTATAAAATGTAAATTTAAAATAATGGTAGAAAGGAGGGTGAATTTATATGGGAAGCAAAATATTAGAATTGAGAAAACAAAAGCATATGTCTCAAGAACAGTTGGCAGAAAAAATAGGTGTTGCAAGGCAAACAATAAGTAAATGGGAACTCGGAGAAACTTCACCAGACATAGAGCAGTCAAAAAAATTAGCACAAATATTTCATGTGAGCTTAGATGAATTAGTACAAAATAATATATCATCTAAAAATGGCAATAGAATCATATCTACAAAATTGATATTAAACATATTAAAAATAATATTATTATTTTTAATAATTTGTCTTCTTGTACTAGTAGCAATCATATATTTTAAAGATTACTTTGATGTCCATCCAACTTCAACAGGAAAAAGCATTACGTGCCATATAGACAATCAAGAATATACTTATGAAGTGTGGACAAAATATGAAACTCCAAATATCATCGAAACCTTTTATACAAACGATGAAGAAATGAACCTAGACATTACTATGTATAATAGTGTGGATAAGATGTTAGAAGATGTAGAAAAGCGAGTGATATCACGTGGTGGAATATGTGAATCATAGAGAATCGGAAGTTAGCACAATTTGTTAATTTTTTAAAATCTAAGCCAAGGAGTTGCAAGGTATAAAAAAATCTCATTATGAAATGAGATGTATTATTAAATAAAAATGGTCGAGAAGACAGGATTTGAACCTGCAACCCCTTGGTCCCAAACCAAGTGCACTACCAAATTGTGCTACTTCTCGATTTCCTATAAGTATTATACTCCAAAAAAATGAAAATGTGAATCATAAAAATGGTGCACCCAAAGGGAGTCGAACCCCTAACCTTTAGATCCGTAGTCTAACGCTCTATCCAATTGCGCTATGGGTGCATTTCTTTGTTGCATTATGATTATATAATAAGAAAAAGGAAAAAGCAAGCATAAATTTTAAATAAAAACTACAAAACTTGTGGATAAAAATCCAAAAAGGTATGTTATAATATACAAAGATAGAGGGTGTGAAGTGTGAGGTTTTGTAGTCAATGCGGAGATCCAATAGAAGCAAACGAAAAATATTGTAACAAATGTGGTCATAGATTAATGCCAGAAAATAAAAAAACTCCTTTAATACCTAAGAAAATCATTATCGGTGGTATAAGCATTATAATAATAGCTTTGATCCTTAGCTTCTTTCTTGTGACTATCCTGAATCAAAATAGTTTATATATTGATACCAATAATTATAAAAACGATTCGGAACTATCAAGCCAAAATAATTCAAAGAAAAATCATACTGCAATCATTTATGATAATGTATATTCGGGAGTAGCACTAGAAACAGAAGAGGATGCAAAGAATTTAATTATAGAAGATTCCATAAGTCAAAAATCATCTTGTCCAAAAGAAATAGAGGCAATAGAAGAAGAATGGATTCAAAATTATAATATTACTGCCGTAAACTTATGCGAGTTAGATGTATCATTTGCCCAAGAATTAACAAATGTTTTAGAAATCATCTATCAAGAATACCCAAGTATTAGTGATATACTTACCAACATAACTTTAGTAAACGGAAATTTGGAAAATAATTATATCGCAGCTTTTATGCCTGTATTTAACTTTGCATATTCCGATCAAGAAGATGGATTTCCGTGGGTGATAAAAACACAAATATTATTAAATACAACTTATTTTTTTAATTTAGAAAGATTGTCTTCAGCTATCAATCAAAGTGTAAATACAGGACATTTTCCGCCTAATGCAACTATTTATTCTCCCGTTGCGCATGAGTTTGGACATTATCTGTCCTTTCTTGCAATGATGAAAAATTATAACATGAGTTCTATTTTATTAATTGAAAATAACGAAACAAATCTTTTATATAAGATTATAAAAGATTTTAATGATGGGGCATTTTCTCTAGAAATGATTGAAGAAGCATACAACAACTACCAAAAGTCTACAACATCACCACTTCCATTTGATGAGTGGCGTGGAACAATTTCGGATTATGCTCTTGCCAAAGATAATTATGGGAAATATATCTATGATGAAACAATAGCAGAGGCATTTCACGACGTATACCTAAATAAAGATGCAGCAGCTGAAGCAAGTAAATATATAGTCGAAGTATTACAAGAAAAATTAGAAAGTTAGAGGAGATTATGAAAAAAATATTAGGATTAGGAGGCTTATTTTTATTATTCTTTTGTTCTATAATGATTGTTTTTGCAAGCTCGTTTGAGTTTTCTATTACCAATTTTTCTTTAACAAACCAAGAACACCAAGCAGTTATTTTAAATGAATTTAAAGAAGAGTATCGCTTATCCTACAAATTAGAAAATACAAAATTTGATAGAGAAGAAGAAATAAGAAATCTTACCAAAAAAACTACATATCTTTTACTTGGAAAAATGAATCAAGAATCCGAAACTTCCGAAGAATTTTTCTTGCGTAAAAAGGAATATTTTGAGAATGCTCTTTACAATTATTTTCCAAAAGATAGTACAACAGAAAGTGGCTATGACGAAACGATTCCAAGCTATATTTATGCGATTGCCGGAGAACTAGCCATTCCCCAATTATTCACTCAATTTAATGAAATAGACGTAGACTACAACTCTTATGGCGATATTCGTATTATGTCAGACGGGGATATCACCGTTAGTAGTATTACACTAGAAGATGTTTTTGTAAACACAGAGTCCCAAGATAATCCTCAAGAATACACACAACAAAAAACAAATTTAACCATTTATTACTATTTTGTTTCTGTTGAAAATAAATACTATCTTGGTTATTTGTTTGGAGAAATGTCAGATGAAATAATAAATTACTTAGATGAGATAGAAACAAGTGAAACCCAAAATCGCCTTTTAACTACATCCTATACATCTTATTTGTCCAATCTTTATGATTTTCAAAAATTAAATGAACTACCTGAAAGTACAACAACTGAAATATATGAAAAAAATAAACAAAATGTAGTATACCTATCTTCGTTTTACAATAACCAAATTACAGGAAATGCAAATGGATTTTTTATAACAAATAGCCTTGTAGTGACAAATTGGAGTTTTTTAGAAACTGCTCTTCAGACTTCGCAATTTATTAGTATGATAGATGCCAACGGACAAAACCGCGAAATAGAAGGAATTGTAACAATAAATATTGATGCGGACATCGCTGTGTTAAAATGCCAAGAAGAATCCTCCACTAGTGGAATATTAAATAGTAGCTTTCCAGAAATAGAAGATCCTGTATTTTTATTGAGTAGTAAATCTGGAGTAAGCTTTACAATACAAAGGGGGATAGTGTTAAATAATAATGAAATGTTAGAAACATCAATTCCCGTCTCTAAAGAAGATGCAGGTGGAGTATTACTAAATAAAGATGGGAAAATAGTAGGTTACATTAGTGGAAAAAATACCAATCGTAGTATATCACTAGCTTATCCATTTGAAGCATTACAAGAAGTGAAAGAAAAATTTCAAAGTATCCCACACGAATCTATTGAAGCAGTTGCGTTTGATACATTAAAAGAAAAATATTACAAAAAACAACAAGAAGAATCTATAAAAAATAACATTCCTGAAAAAAAATGGAATACTTACAGTCAAATTGGAAACATAAAAGAGTCAATAAGTTTACCTCTAGTAAAAGGCAGTTATCAAAATAAAGTCTTGAGTTTACGTTATAAAAATGATATAAATAGTATGATAGACAGTATGGATTTTGCTCAAGAATTTATTGCTAATTTAAAAAAAGATGGGTATGAAGAAGTAGAAAAAAATGAAACGAAGTGTGTATATAAAAATAAACAGTATCAAATAATGATCACAGAAGAGTTTCAATATTTAGTGATAGTGATGGTGGAGTTATGAAACGAAAAATATATGTGATTTTAAAAAGGTATAAGGGCTACATCGTAAGTTTTGGCATTTTAATATTTCTGATAATATTGCTTATGATATTTCATCGGGCTTTTAGCAAACAAGAAATCTTAAAAATAGAAACAGATAGTTATATCATTTCTTATGATAATACTTGGAATATTACAGAACAAACCGCTCAAAAAGTAAATTTAAAACATAAACAAAGTGATAGTAAAATTTCCATTGAAATTCAAGAATTAGAAAACGATTCCAATTACTTAGAAATATCAGATTTTATTGAAGAAATTCGCTATCTTATCGAAACACAGAATACCGGATATAGATTGTTAGGAGAAGAAGAAGCAACGTTTACCGATTATCAGTATAAGGGATACAAGCTTCTATATGAACAAGACGATACAGAATTTTTCTTAGCAACTTTTAAAAAAGGTGAAAAATTAATCATATTTACTTATGAGGCAACCCATAATTATTTTGATATACTGTTTTCAAGTATGGAAAATATTTTATATAATTTAGAAGTGAAGGAAGAAATATTTCCTTCAAACGAAAAAATAAATATACCGACCAGTTCTATTGGATGGGAGCAAAATGAAAATCTAACACCATACCTAACTGATGTAACAGAGCATACAATAGCAAATAATCATTACGAGGTAACATATACTTTACCAAGTGTGTTTAAACAGGCAACGCTGAACTCTACATTCCATTACTTAACTTTAGAAGATGTACCAAATGAAAGTATTTCCTTAGATGTCAGCATCTATACTCAAAATATTTATGAATATTTAGATCCTGAAGAAATCGTAAGCTTATCATATAATTTTTGTGAAGAAAAGGAAGAGTATGAGTGTGAGGAGGCGTTGGAAAAAACGAACGATAATCCATTACAATTCACTTATAAGCGGACTTATAAAGAAAATGCTTCAAGTTCCAAGCAAGAAAAAGTGGAAATCATAACTGCTTTAGATGAACAACATATTCTAATTATGAATATGGTAGGGAATGATTCGGTTTTATCGAAAGAATTAATAGATAGGATAGAATTAACTTCTATCACACATTATGCAAGTTATATTACAAGCACAAAGGAAAATGGTAGCACGGTTGCTCAGTTAAAAAGATTTCAAGATTATGAGAATGAAAATATGGATATAGTGACAATTTTCCTGCCGGATAAATATTCAGAGTATGAGGAAGGTAACAATATTTATGAAAGACGTTATTTTCATACAAATTATAACGAAGAAAAAGAATGGTATGATTATGAAATCTCTTATCGATTAACAGCTTTTTCGATTACGGATTTAGAAAATGAAATAAACACTTTAAATCATTTCTTTACAGATGTATACGGGTTCAAACAAGATCTCATTTGGGTAGAAGAAAAAACTTTAAATAATAAAAATTTTCAAATATATCAAGGAGGTTATCGATATCGGGGAGGGATTCCGTTTACAACGATAGACTATTTTCTGTACGATATTCACAAAACCGTTCTGGCATATGCTATACCCAATGGCGGATTTCTCTTGATTGAAATTAGTGGTAACGATAAAGAAATAACAGATGATATGTTACAAGAAGCCACAAATTTTGTGATTGAAACAAAAAATTAAATAGAAAGAAGGAAAAATTATGTTTTGTAAACAATGTGGTTCTCCAATAAGCGAGAATGATAAATTTTGTAAAAATTGTGGGATGGCTATTGTCCCTCCAACTCAAGGAAATGCTAATGCAGTGCCAAATCCAGCTACGAATGTTTCTTTTAATGAAAATAGCACAAATATGACAACACCAAGTAATAACACCGGAATGACTCAGAATATGAATAATGGAAACTTTAATACACAACCTTGGATGAACAATTATAATATTCCACAGAAAAAAAACTACACACCATATTTTATTGCTGGCGTGGTTATTGTAGTCATCTTGATTTTTGTAGTCGCAGCTTTAATTGCTGGGAATAATAAAGAAGATAATAATACAACAACTAATGATCAAACGACAACACCAACATTTACAAGCAACACCTATAAAGTAAAAGTAGGAAATTACACTTATGAAATATCAGATGATCTTATTTATTCTATATCCGGAGAGTATTTAGAAATTGGTGATGCAGAAAATACTTGGGTTACTAGAATGGCCGTAGAGGAAGGAAGTTTCTCTACAGTAGAAAATCGGATGAATCAATTAGAAAGCTATTTTGAACAACGAGGAGCAACGTCAGAACCAGCTCAAAAACAAACAATAAACGGAGTAGAATATATTACGATTGAAGTTTCGTTTAATGGCGCTAACTATTTGTGCGTTTATGCTGCTATGGATGCTACACATGTTGTCTATATGATGATTTATGACTTGTATAACGAACATAACTATGATGTTTTAGATGTACTTGCTCCAACGGTATCTTCTATTAAATATTCTAATACTTCAGTAGGAATAGAAACATCAGATAATATGGATTTATCTATTCTTGAGTCTTTTATTAATGAAGGGTAAAAATGATTGTAAACATTTTTTGCTATAATGAGGAGATAGCTAAGCAAAACAAAAATAAAATTTCTTTCACTGTATTCGGAGTGTTGTGTCTGATCTTCCTAATTGGTCTATATTTTTTTGGAGATAAAGAAAATCATTCACTTATAATAATATTCTTTGGTGTGATTTTAATTATGATATTTTTGATGTGTCTTCGTTATATAAAAAGCTTAAAAAACAAAATGACTGCATGGGTAGTATTAGAAAATGGAAGAATTTACAGATTGATAGCCAAGAACAATGGTTACGAACTAATAAATCGAAATATTGTGCAAGAAGACTTGGCAACAAATCACTTAAGAAGGCAATCACAAATAAATGACAATGTAAACGTGGCCGGTATGGCTTCAGATATACGCGTGATGCAAATTGCAGCCAAGTATATGAGCGATCCGGAAATAGTGCAACAAATAGCTGAGGATATTCCGAATGTACCTGGAGTAGAAGTATTTGAAATCTTAAAAGTTTATTCCATTCAAAAGAAAAAAAGATTTACTAAAGTCCATTTCGATTGCTTACGAGCTAGTGATAATAAATTATTTTATAATTTAACTCTAAAAATAGAGAATGTTTATACAAATTATAATGATTTAATAAAATATATATCCACTCACCAAGTAGTAAATGGAAAAAAATAAAGAGAAAAAGGAAGAAAACAAAGGACGTATTTTCTTTCTTTTTTAATATAGTTTTTCTTAAGCAAAAACATGTTTGTAATAAAAAAATAAATTGTTTCGAGTAATGTTAGAGGAAACTTCACTAAAAATAGATAAATTTCCTACCTGATTGATTATTTTTGTTTTGTATTTTAGTGTAATTTATTGTATACTAATTTTAGAATTGAGGGTTGCTAGTATGACAAAAGTTTTAAATGAGAAAGAATTAAAAGCAATAGATGGATATTTTAGAGCAGTAAATTACGTATCTGCAGCATCATTGTATTTAAAAGACAATGCATTGTTAAAAAGACCGCTAAAATTTGAAGACATCAAATCTAAATTAATTGGTCATTGGGGAAGTGCTCCAGGACAAAACTTTGTGTATGCACATTGCAATCGAGTGATCAAAAAATATAATCTAAATATGATGTGGATTAGTGGACCGGGCCATTCTGGCCAAGCAACAATGACCAATACTTATTTTGAAGGTAGCTACGGATACCGCTATCCAGAATTTACCCAAGATGAAAAAGGACTAACCAAATTTATGAAACATTTTAGTTTCCCAGGTGGAACCTCTAGCCATGTTGCGCCAGAAGTTCCAGGAAGTATCAACGAAGGTGGAGAATTAGGTTATAGTCTTGCCCATGCCTTTGGAGCAGTGCTAGATAATCCTGACCTTTTTGTAACCGTTGTCATTGGTGATGGGGAAGCAGAGACAGGTCCTCTTGCAACGAGTTGGCATGGCAACAAATTTTTGAATCCAAAAAACGATGGAGCAGTGATTCCTGTTCTTCACTTAAATGGTTACAAAATCGCGAATCCTACCATTCTTTCAAGAATTAGTCATGAAGAATTAGAAAACTTGTTAAAAGGATATGGTTGGACTCCATACTTTGTGGAAGGATCTGACCCATTAAAAATGCATGAATTAATGGCAAAAACAATGGATGAAGTAGTCGAAAGAATTTTAGAAATTCAAAAGCTGGCTCGTGAAGAAAACGTGACCGAGCGCCCGTTATGGCCAATGATCGTTCTTAGAACCCCAAAAGGATGGACAGGCCCTAAAAAAATTGATGGCAAACAAATAGAAGGATCCTTCCGTGCTCATCAAGTGCCAATTGAAGTGACCAAAGAGCATCCTGAAAGTCTAAAAAGACTAGAAGATTGGTTAAAAAGTTATCACTCCGAAGAACTATTTGATAAAAACGGAACACTGAAAGAAGAATATCGCACATTTATTCCCGAATTAAATCATGCGATGGGACAAAACTCACATGCCAACGGAGGCGAATTGTTACAAGATTTAAAAATGCCTGACTTTAAAAAATATGCTGTAAAAGTTCCATATCCTGGTAGCGTAGAAAAAGAAGATATGCGAGTATTAGGAACTTTCTTAAAAGATGTAATAAAAGAAAATCAAGAGACCCGTAACTTTAGAATTTTTGGCCCAGATGAAGCCTTATCAAATCGCCTAAATAACGTGTTCGAAGTAACGAATAGACAATGGGATAATAAAATTCTAAAAACCGATGAATTTTTATCTTACGATGGTCGCGTTATGGACTCATTTTTATCAGAACACATGTGTGAAGGATGGCTAGAAGGGTATTTACTTACGGGACGTCACGGGTTATTTCATAGTTATGAATCCTTTGTCCGAATTGTCGATTCTATGATTAGTCAACATGCAAAATGGATGAAAGTAGCCAGTGAAATTTCATGGCGTAAACCAATTTCTTCCTTGAATTTGCTAGTGACAAGTCACTGTTGGCAACAAGATCATAATGGTTTCACTCATCAAGATCCAGGAATTATTAATCATGTGATTAGTAAAAAAACTAGCATGTCCAGAGTCTACTTGCCATGTGACTCCAATACATTACTTTCTGTAATGAATCACGTATTACAAACAAAAAATTATGTCAATGTCATCGTGGCAAGCAAGCATCCAAGACCACAATGGCTTTCTATGAGTCAAGCAATACGTCACTGTGAAAAAGGCTTAGGAATTTGGTCTTTTGCTAGTAACGACATTGATAATAAACCGGATTTAGTGATGGCTTGTGCTGGAGATACTCCAACCCTTGAAGTGATGGCTGCAACAAGTATATTAAGAAAATATTTACCAAATTTAAAAGTTCGTGTAGTAAATGTGGTTGATTTAATGAAATTAGAACCAAGTCATCCTCATGGCTTAAGTGATACCGAATATAACTATATTTTCACGAAAAGTAAACCAATTGTCTTCGCATTCCATGGCTACCCAAATGTGATTCATGAACTAACATATAAAAGAGTAAACCAAAATATGCATGTTCGTGGTTACATCGAAGAAGGCACGATTACCACACCATTTGATATGCGTGTTCAAAATAAAATCGATCGGTTCCACTTAATATTATTAGCTATAGAATATTTACCACAGTTTGATACGGAAGCCTTAAAAAACTATTGCGACTCTATGCTGACTCGTCATCATGACTATATCAGAGAATATGGTGTAGATATGGAAGACATAACCAATTGGAAGTGGGATTTATAATTCTACTTCTTTTTCATGATTGAATCACGAACAAATATATGATAATATAAATTTAGGTGAAGTATATGCAAGAAAATCTATTAGAAAAAAACATGCAAAGACACAATATTGATCTTAGTAAATATGCGACAAAAGATGAAGAGGCAATAAGGTTAAATCCAGAAAAAGAAGACGTACGTAGTCCTTTTTTTCATGATATAGACCGCATTATTTATTCTTATGCTTACGTAAGATATAGCGATAAAACCCAAGTATTTTCCAAAAAATATAACGATCATATTACCAAAAGAATGCTTCATGTGCAGTATGTAAGCAAAATAGCGAGAACCATTGGCCGCGCGTTAGGACTTAATGAAGATTTAATCGAAGCCGCTAGTCTTGGGCATGATTTAGGTCATGTTCCCTATGGCCATTTTGGGGAAAGCATATTAAATGAAATTAGTTTAAAAGAACATCAAGGATATTTTAACCATAACGTAGAATCAGTAAGATTATTAATGGAAATTGACAATGCTGGATTAGGAAGAAACTTAACCCTTCAAGTATTAGATGCCATCATGTGTCATAATGGTGAATTTGTGATGGGGTGCTATTATCCCAAAAAGAAAACAAAAGAAGAATTTCTCGCAGAATATCAAAGTACCTATCACAAAAAAGCTATGGTAAAAAGCCTAGTGCCAATGACCCTAGAAGGTTGTGTGGTGCGTGTGAGTGACATCATTGCCTATTTAGGCCGCGATATCGATGATGCGTGCATGTTAAACATGATACAGAAAGAAGATATTCCAGAGCACATTCGTGAGATTTTAGGTATAAAAAATAGAGAAATTGTAAATACCATTATTTTAGATATTATAAAAAATAGTTTAGATAAACCATACATCAAATTGAGTGATGAAGTGTTCAAAGCAATTGTAGATTTAAAAAAATTTAATAATGAACATATTTACATGCCGTCGATGACCGAAGAAGAACGTACCCTTGTCAAAGACAAATTTTATAGGGTATATGACTACTTCCTAAAAGATGTAAATAATGAGAACAAAGAATCCAGAATATATCAAAATTTCTTAAACTTTAAAAAAGAAATCTACTTTCAAAATACAACAAAAGAAAGAAGAGTAATTGATTTTATTGCAGGAATGACAGATGATTATTTTGAAGAGTGTTTTGAATGTACTAGAAAAAAAGATTTAGAACATAATAAAAAAGAGGTGAAAAAATGAAGTACAAAAAATATGACTTAGAAAATATGCAAATATATACCGTAAAAACAGATAAATTCAAAAACTGTTATATTGAATTAAATTTCCGGGATGATATTAGAAATGTCGATGCTTGTAAAAGAAATTTCTTAAATATCGCGATGCTCTATAATTCCTTAAAATATCCAACGATTAGAGATATGAATATTGCAACCGAAGAATTATATAACATTGGATTCGGGGGTGGCACCAGTCGGTATGGGTACAACATTATCTCGTCGTTTAATTTAGATATGTTAGATCCAAAATTCATTACCGAAAAAGATTATTTAGAAAAATCTCTCACTTTTTTCTTTGATATGATTAACAATCCGAATGTAAAAGAAAACCTGTGGCAAGAAGAAACATTTGAGATCGTTAAAGAACGACTTCATATTGAAATAGAGTCTTATAAAGAAAAACCATCGAGTTATGCATCGAGAACGGCTTTAGAACGTCTTTTTCATGAATCATTTTCAGGCAAAAGACTGATCGGTACACATGAACAAATCGAAAAAGTAACGCGAGAAAACATCTATGAAGAATATTTAAATATGCTTAGAAATTCATTATGCGAAATCATTGTAGTAGGAAATCTAGATATGGATGAGGTAGTAAGAATTATCAAAAAGAAATTTCATAAAGCGTCGATTGTTCAAAAAGACATTCCTACAGTGATTCAAAATCCGATTGTAAAAGATAAAGAAGAAACGATTAAAAAAAATTATAACCAAACCATTCTTACAATGATTTATCAAATGGAGGAATTATCAGAATTTGAAAAAAACTATGTTGTCCCTATTTTTGATCGCATTTTTGGGTATGGAGCATTAAACGATAAACTAGGAAAATATTTAAGAAGAGATAATTCCTTATGTTATGGATATAGTACTGATTTTGTAATCAAAGATGCTTATTTACTAATTTGTACAGGCTTGTCCAAAGAGAATGTGGAATTAGCCATATCTTGTATAAAAAAAGCTTATGAAGAAATGAAAGATGGCATAGTAGAAAATAGCGAATTAGAAACAGCGAAGAAAAAACACCTATCAGATAACGTATTACAGCAAGATAATATTTACATGATCGCAGATAAATACTACTATCATGAAGTATTCAAACGTGCCTCATTTGAAGAAACTGCGACAGAAATACCAAAAGTTACAAAAAAAGATTTAATGAATTTAGCAAAAAAATTACACTTAGCTTACACATTTGTAATAGAAGAAGGTGAGTAAATGAAGGAAATTATATTAAAAGGATTAGACGAAAAAATATATTACGATGAATGCGACAATGGTTTAGGAATCTATGTCTGGGTAAATCCCAGAATCAATACCGTAAAAGGCTCTATGACAGTTATTGTTGGCAGTGAAGATGTCGAGTTTAAAGTGGGCAAAACAAACTATAAAATACCTTTTGGAGTCGCCCATTACTTAGAACATATGATGTGTAAAAGCAAAGATGGAACATATTTACTTGGAAAGTTCCAAGAATTAGGATGTTACAGTAATGCATCGACTTATGCCTACAAAACCGTTTATGAATTTGTTGGTGGAGAAAATATAGAATTCGCTTTAAAACTTTTGTTAGATATTACAGCTCAAAGAGAGTTTTCTAACGAGGCTTTTGCTTCTGAAAGAGGACCTATTCTAGAAGAGGCAAGACGAAATTTAGATAATGCTAGTCGAGATATCATGCTAGAATTAAATAGAAGTTTATTTGCAAATTATCCAAACCGCATGTCAGGTGTAGGAAGCATAGAAGAAATTAAAAGTATCACGTTAAATGATTTAAAATTATTATATGAAACATTTTACCATCCAAAAAATAGTTTTGTAACTGTTACAGGAAATGTAAACCCAAGAGAAATCATCCGTATTGTGAAAGAAAATCAAAGTCATAAAAAATTTCCAAAATACCAAAAACCTCAAAAAAAGAACTATCGCGAATCCAAAAAAGTAGTAGAAAAATACAAGGAATTCGAAACAACGGTGGAAGTGCCTCAAGTATATCTCGCTGCAAAAGTTCCTCTAAAAAATTTAAGCGAATATGATATCAATACCATTTTAGATGCGACACAAGTGGTTTTGTCTTCCAATTTTGGTACCACCTCTTTATTAAAAGAAGAACTTATAAATAAAAATTTAATAGCTACATTAGGTGCAATTTCTTGGTTTGATCGAGATTACTTAGTTTT
Source organism: uncultured Bacilli bacterium (assembly GCA_944350285.1). Lineage (GTDB taxonomy): Bacteria > Bacillota_I > Bacilli_A > RF39 > UBA660 > Ventrenecus. The sequence goes on from CALVOL010000014.1 coordinate 21,630, forward strand.
ACAAGTAGTAGCAAAAACAAAATATCCTGAAGAAGTAATTCCGATATTAAAAGATAAATTATGTCATTTAGAAATTTTAGAAAAAGACATTGAACGTAAGAAAAAAAGTGTGATTGCAAATCTAGTGCTAGGTTATGAAGATCCAGAAAGTGTCAATGACTTTATCTCCTATAGTATTGCGAAATTTGGCCATATTTGGGACAACGAAAAAGAAAGTATAGAAAAACTAACCATTCCAAAAATAAAAGAGATTATGGAAAAGATCTCTACAAAAGAATTAACAATTTTAGTAGCAAAGCCAAAAACTCTAGAAAAAACTGAAACCTCAGCAAAATAGAGGTTTTCTTTTGCACATTTTTTGGGTGTTTTGCATAGATTAAACTAGAGGTGAATGAAATGGCAGGTTTTAAAGAAATCGTAACCAAAGCTGTAATTGGAAAAGCCAAAAAAACAAATACAATGCACTTTTCTTTTACTCCTGATGAAACAGTAAGCACGATTCTTGGGTGTTGGGTAATTAATCATAACTTTTCTGGTGTAAACCAAAATGGTAAAGTAGGTGTAAATGGTTCGTTTGATGTCAACGTCTGGTATGCGTATGATAATGATACCAAAACCAAAGTAAATACCAAACGATTTGGCTATAATGAATTACTAAGTGTTCCATTAAAAGATGAAGCAACCCTAACAAACAATTCTGAGATTATTGTAAGAGGCTTAAAACAACCAACCGTGACAAATGTTGGCACTGAAGATGGAAATATCGCATTAGATATTGAAAAAGAATTAGGAGTAGAGATCGTGGGAGACACAAAAATCAAAGTGCCAGTAGAAGATGATTTTGATGACTATGAAGAAATAATAGATGAAGGAGAAATAGACTCCATCGATGAAGTAAAAGAAGATTATTTAAGCGAATAGAAGTGCGAAAGCATTTCTTTTTTGTTATAATAAATTTAAGAAATAAGTGATTTTATGATATTAAGTTCCGTTGTAATTGATACCGATGATGTAGCAATGCTTTCTAACTTTTACCAAAACTTACTTGGTTGGGAGAAAAAAGTTTATGACCATGGCGAGGATGGCCTTTGGGTAACCTTGAAAAACAAAAAAGAAAGTACAACAAGATTAGTGTTTCAAGAGATAGAGACTTATCAAAGACCAGTTTGGCCAGAAGAAAAAGGCTCACAACAACAAATGAAACATCTAGATTTTTATGTAGATGATTTAGAAGAAAGCGTCAAACATGCCCTAGACTGTGGAGCTGTATTAGCCCCATATCAATCTGGCGACTGGAAAGTCTTAATAGACCCATCAGGACACCCGTTTTGCCTTGTTCCGAAAAGAGAAAGGTAGCCTTGAAAAAACAAACCTTATATGCTAAAATAACTCCTACCAAAGGGGGTTTTTAAATGAAACAAAAGAAAAAAAGAACAGCGGAGCAAAAAGCATTGCTTAGTCTACAACTTGTTTTACTTGCTATTCAAAGTCTAGCTACATTGACTAGTTTTGAATTAAACGGAAAACATAAAAATGATATGACAATAGAACAATCCGATGATGATTTGGAAGAAGAAGCTAACAAAGAAACAGAGCAATTGGAAACCATCAAAGAAGAAATAAAATCACGAATTGAAGCATCTAATAATATAAATGAAGAAGAAAATTCATTAATTTGGAACGAAAATCTAATTGAGAATGTTGTTCCATACTATGAAACTTCTGGATCTGTAGATGATGTTTATACTAGACATACCAATATTGATATCACAGGTTTGGAAGGAGAAAAAAGAGATGAATACAATCTCGTAGGGTATTACGTTCATGATACAAATGTGTTGCACGTTCGGGATTATGAATTAGATATGCAAATCGATGAGGAAAACGTTGCTACACTTTATCATGAATATATCCATTTATTACAAGCAAACTGTGATTATCGCGTACTCACAGAAGGCAGTACAGAAATCATTTGCAAAGAATTTTACGATCAACCTATAGAAACTTACTCTTTAGAAGTTCGTTACACAAAAATACTTATGGAAATCATTTGACCAGAGCCAATATGGAGATATAATTTCGAAGAAAATTCGCAAGCTTTAGAAGAAGCAATAGAACCATATTTAACGGCAGAAGAGTATAAAACCTTAATGCGAATTTTGAATACAAACACGGAAGACTTCCCAAATCATCTAGAAAATCTAAATAATCTCTTGAAAAAACTTTATTATAATAAATATGGAAGGGCTATATATGAAGATGACCATTTAAAAGCTTTGTTAACATATAAAGAGACATTACCAACAATAGAAGATGAGTTATATTACAATCGGATTTATTTTAATGAAGAAAAAATGAACCAAGTTCATAATAAAGAAACACAAGGAATTCCTCTAAATATAATAGATGAAAATCGTCCTTTATATAAATTAAGACCAATAGACTCAATCGATGAGTTAAGAAAAGAAGAATATGTGTATATAGATGAAACGGGAAATTATTATGCCAAAAAGTTTGTAACATCAGACGAGTATTTTTCAGGTATCGAAGACCAGGAATACCAATATGTAACTATAGAAAAATATTTAACGGAACAAAATAGAATTCCAAAATGTGGCGCATTAGAAGAATACCATCTTGAAAATGGATATTTAGTCTACACGGTAGTCGATTCAAATATCTTTGCGAAATTTCCAGAACAATCCATTTCTAAAAGAGAAGAAGCATTGAGTTTAACGCAAACTAAAAAATAAACTGTCAACCAGGTCAAAGACATGAAAAAAAATAAAAATTGCTTAGAAAGTTAGAAATTATCGGACTTAAGAGCAATTTTTTTGT
>CALVOL010000015.1 GCA_944350285.1 uncultured Bacilli bacterium
CTCTCAATTGTTTTTGCATGCTCATTTTTTAAACAACGAACTAATGTTTCTGATTTTTACTTTGATTATCAAAAGTACGACTTTCCTTTTATACAAAAGAAAAGCCTTAAATAAAGGCTTGATTAAAAATTTCCCTGATAATCTTAATTCCCCGATAAGGAATATGGAGTCGTTTGTCTTCCTTCTTCATCTGTTAGGGGATAGGCATCTTCTAAATTAATTTCATTTTCTTCTTTCGTTAATGTAAGTTCTAGGCAACTACTCGTGATTCTATTCGTTCCTGTTTGAGATAATGTAAGTCTCCAATAAGCATAACTAATCCCTATGACACTTATTAGCAATAGAAGAATAGCAACACTTATTCCCAAAGTCTTTTTGGTATTTCTGTGCTTTTCTAAGGCTTTTTCTTCTGACATATTTTTCATTTATACAACCTACTTTCATTATTTTCATTGTACAATAACTTTTTTTAAAATAATAGTCGACAAAATATGTCATGTTTCGATAAAGCAATTAAAAAAGAGAGTTTTCTTCCCTCTTATTTTTCTAATAAACTTGGTGTTTCTTTCATTTCTTTTGGTAATGCAATATCCATATATTCTAAAACGGTTGGTGCAACATTTATTAAACTCCCCTTTTCTTTTAATTTTACTTTTGGATCTGTAATAATAAATGGAACAAGACTAGTCGTGTGTGTTGTTACTGGATTTCCTTCTTCATCTAACATTTGATCAGCATTACCATGATCAGCTAGAATTATCATAGTATAAAAATTTTCTTCTGCTTTTTCATAAATGGTTTTTAAACAAAGATCTACTGTAATAATTGCTTTCATCGTAGCTTCTAGGTTGCCTGTATGTCCGACCATATCTGGATTAGCATAATTCATAAAAATGAAGTCGTAATCTTTCTCCATACATTGAACAGCTTTTTTAGTTACTTCTACCGCACTCATTTCTGGTTTTAGATCATAAGTTGCCACTTTTGGAGATGGAATTAGAAACTTTTGGCAACCTTCTAATGATGCATTACTTTCTCCGTCAAAAAAATAGGTCACATGAGCATATTTTTCAGTTTCGGCTACTCGTGCTTGTGTTAATCCCAATTGAGATAAGTAAACTCCCAGAGGGTTATTAATTGTATCTCGTACTAAGAAATTTCTTGTCTTTATTTTTGGATCAATTGGCAGGAAAGAATACACCTTTAAATTTGGCATAGGAACTATAGTAAAATCTTCAAAATTTGGTTGAACAAAAGTGGATATAATTTGTTTGGCGCGATCGGTTCTATAGTTCATCCATAATACAACATCACCATCTCTAATGCTCTCAAATTCTTTTGTTTTAATTGGAGGCAAAAATTCATCTGTAATATCTTTTTCATAGCATTTTTGAATAATTGTTGGAATATTTGGGGCAACAAATCCTTCTCCTCTTACTAATAAATCGTAATATTTCTTTGTTCTATCCCAATTTTTGTCTCGATCCATTGCATAGTATCTTCCACAAATAGATGCAATTACACCAATGCCTTTTTCTTTTAGTTTTTCTTCTAAGCCTGAAATATAAGTATAGAGTGATTTTGTATCTGTGTCTCTACCATCGCTTATCACATGGAAATATACGTTTTTTATATTGTTTCTTTCTAACACATCTACTAAACTGATAAAATGATCAAAACTGGAATGTACTTTTCCATCACTTAGTAATCCGATCACATGAAGGTTGGCACCATTTTCCAAATTTTCTAGCATCTCATTAAATTGTTCGTTTGTTTCAGGCTCTTCTTTCAGAAAATTTCTAATTAATGTAATACTTTGCAATATTTTTCGACCTGCTCCAATGGTCATATGCCCTACTTCACTATTCCCAAATTGCCCAGGTTCTAATCCAACTGCTTCTTCGCTTGCTTCTAATGTAGTATGTGGATATTTGTTCCATAGTTCTAAAAAATTATTAGGAGGTGCCATTTTTACAGCATTTCCTAATGTATTATTACTCCAACCATAGCCATCTAATACAACCATCAATATTTTTTTCATATAAAGCATCATTCCTTTTCAGTAATGATTGTACCACAATTGGCTAAAAAAACAAAATTTGCTCAATTTAATTTTTTAGAAAGTTTTCTTTTGCAGTTTTTATATCTTTGGTATACCAATTTTGAAAATTTGTAAAAAATAACCTACTAAAATATCTAAATTAGCGATTTGCATTCCTTTTGTACTTATGTTTTAATGGCCATGGAAAGGAGGAAATACATTGAATCATTATGCTTCTTCTTCTGAAGAATTCCTTTTTGATCCGATGAACGATGCAGCCTTCAAAAGTTTAATCAGGGCAGAAGAAACTAGAGATGTTGTCACCGGTGTATTGAGCGATTTAACACCCATTCCAGAAGAAGTGATGAAAGAGTCTCAATTTACAGGTGGTGAAGTTCCAAAAGATATTCTAAAAGAAAAGGGAATGGTTTCTGATATCGTTGTACGGGTGCAAGATAAAAATAAAATAATCATTGAAGCAAATAGACAGTATAGTGAAAACATGTTCGATAAAAATGCTTCTTATGTTTTTAAAAATAGTTATATGGAATCGAACGTAGGAAGCAATTTGTATCATTCTATCATTATTATCAATGTCGATGGGTTCAATCACTTTCATACGGAGAAACCAATTCTTATTTTCAACATTCGAGATGAGGATGGACATGTAGAAACAGAGTTATATACATCCATTCATCTTGTTCTTGAAAACTTTGACAATCCTAAGTATACTATAAGTGAAAGAGTTAGAAATTTCATGGAATTTTTTCAAAACAAACCAGATACAATAGCTAACTTAAAAGAAAAGTATAAGGATGGTGAGATGATGGCATTTGTGAATAAAGCAGAAGAGTTATCAAAGAGTACCGAATTCATTAATTATTACAACTATGAAGAGAATCATGAAAGTGAAAAGATGGACTTTTATAACACTGGGAAACATGAAGGAAAACTTGAAGGGCAACAACAACGAAGTATAGAAATTGCTAAGAACATGTTAGAAAAAGGCTGTGATATCCCTTTTATTAAAGACATAACAGGATTATCCACAGAAGAAATCAATCATTTAAAAGAGTCATCTAACGTGGTTACAAAAGAGGAATAGTATCATCTATTTCTTTTTTATTGATTTTTTGCATAACAAAAAGTGATCATAGAAAATAAATTTTCTATTTCTTATTTTTACTAAAAACCACGCTCGTGATGTATCGCTCCCGTCCTATTTTATTTTTAAATTTATATGATGTTGCACTGCCTTTTTCTTTCATAAACCTTGCTATCTTTATACATCCATATGATTATGAATAAATATTTCCTATTCTCTGATTGAAACCAGTCTAAATTGGCCAGCTCTAATTGATGCTATATATCACTTTGCTTTCTTTGATTAATCAAATTATATAATGTAAATATATGTTTACCAACTTCAAATCATGAAATATTGTATTACTTTCCTATTGCATAAAAAAATCACCATAACTCTTCTATGATGATTGGTATTTTTGCTATTTTTTTAATTAAATGTTACTTGATTTAATCTTAATGCATCAGATAATGTTACCATAAATTCCGAATTTGTTGGTTTAGCACGATCGTAATCAATACTATGTCCAAAAATCTTATTCATCATTTCATAATCAGCTCTATTCCAACTCACTTCAATCGCATGTCTAATTGCTCTTTCTACCCTTGATGGTGTTGTATTATATCTTAAAGCAATTTCTGGATACACTTCTTTTGTAATTCCGCCAATTAGTCCAGTTGACTCATAAAGCATTAAAATTCCTTCTCTTAAATATTGATATCCTTTTATTTGTGACGGCACTCCTAAATTGTGCAGTAGTTCTGTTACTTGCAATTGTATTTTAGGATTTACTTGTTTTTCTGTATATAATTCAATTTTATTTTCATCCATTACTTCTTTCATTCTGTTCTCTAATGAGCTTAAATTTACTGGTTTTAACATATAATAATCGACATTATATCTACTTGTCATTCTAATTGTGTAATCTTTGCGATAACTAGATAATATAATTAAATGTTTTTTGATTTTTAATTCTTCTAGTTCTTCTAATATTTGTAATCCATCTTTTCCAGGAATAATTAAATCCATAAGGATTACATCAATATTATCTTGGTGTTCTTTAATATAATCCACAGCTTTTTCACCGTCATTTAGAACATCTACGATTTTGATTACTGCGTTGTTTTTGAAATACTCCTTGACACTACTCGTAAATTCCATACTGTCATCTACTACTAATGCGTTAATTTTTGTTTTCATTTTTCTCTCCTTTTTCTAGTACTTCCTATACAACACGCATCTTTATAGTAACAGAGATTTCGTCGAAATACTAGAGAAGATATTGTCTAGTTGTGTATACTTTTGTCTAATCGTGTCGATTTTTTAAAATTTCGCACAAAATTCACAATATTTTCTGGATTAAAACTATAATTTCCTAAAAGCAATCCATCAATATATTCATTTTGATAATAATCTAAAATATTTTTTTCCGTCAAACCTCCACCATAAAAAAGGGAAAATTGATAATGATATTCTCTCTCTAATTCGCTTTTCATAAAGTAAAAAATATTTTCAATATCTTTTAGGTCTGCAGCTTCTTTTGTGTTAATTGTCCATGTTGGTTCATAAATGAAAGTAATATTTTCATATTGGCTTTTTAACACTTGTGATAACATTCCTCTTATTTGGTTTAATAGTTTTGTTGAAGTATATTGATAATCATAATCTTTTTTTGTATCACTTAAAATCATATATACATGCATATTTTGGTTTAAGGCTTGTTTTAACTTTGCTACTTTTATTTCAAAGGTATCATTCATTTCGCTATGGCCAATTAGTGTATTGTGTACATCAATACTTTTTAGAGCTTGCGCACTAACACTGCCGGTATGAAAATTATCAGAAAAACTCGAAATATCTTGAGCACAAACCTGAAAATATTCTGAATGCATTAAGACTAAAAAAGGAAATGAAGGACATACAATTATATTTTCTTCTTGTAAGGTATCCATTTTCTTTTTATAATCAATCATTTCTTTAAAATTACCATGCATTTTTAAATTACATATCAAGGGTTTCAACTTGCTCACCTTCCTCTTCTATGGCATCTAAAGCAACTAGATGTCCTGTTGCTAAATATTCTAAGGTTGCTCCACCACCGCTAGAAATATATGTAAATTTACTGCCAAATCCAAAATTATGAACACTAGAGGCGGCATCGCCACCCCCAGCTACGATAATCGCCTTAGAATTTGTTAACATCGTAAGGAGTTCTTTCGTTCCGTTAGCAAATTTTACGTTTTCGTACATGCCTACGGTTCCATTTAAAAAAATAGTTTCTGATCCATCTATTGCATATTTATATTTTTGAAGTGTTTTAGTTCCAATATCTAAAATCACTTCATTTTGGTCTACATCTTGGATCAATTTATATCTTACATAATTTTTATCGTAAGTATTTCCAACTATTGCATCTAACGGAAGCATAATTTTATCTTTGTATTTTAAAAGCATTTCTTTGACTTTTTCTATGATTTCTGGATTTGTACATATTAGTGACTCTCCAGTATTAAAACCAAGTGCGCTTAAGCAAGTGTTAGCAATACCACCACCACACAATAAGTGCTCGCATTTCGGAAGTAATGCTTCAATAAGTTTAATCTTATCGTCAATTTTTGCACCACCCATAATGACTGTAAAAGGGTGAATTGGGTGAAGTACTAAACGATTTAGCATTCCTATTTCTTTTTGCATTAGGAAACCGATACAAGACTCAACATAATTTGAAATCCCATAAGTTGATGCATGGCGACGATGAGCTGTACCAAAAGCATCGTTTACGAATACCTCGCCAAGACTTGCCCAGAACATGGATAGTTGTGGGTCACATTTGCTTTCTAATTTATTTGGAAGGTCCATAAATCTTGTGTTTTCAAGCATTAGTATTTCACCTGGTTTTAAAACATTAACGCGTTCTACTACAGCCTCGCCAAAGTTTTCTTTAGAAAAATATACTTCTCTTCCTAGTAACTCTTTTAATCTTTCAGCAACAATATTTAAGGAATATTTTTGTTTGTCATATTCATTTCTAATTTTTCCAAAATGACTTAATATGATAACTTTACAATTCTCACTTAATAAATAGCCAATTGTTTCTAGGGTTTCTTTTATTTTAGAATCGTCTAATATTACGCCGTCTTGAACCGGCACATTATAATCTACTCGTAAGATTACTCTTTTATTTCTAACGTTCACATTTTGTAAACATAATTTCATAATACATCCCCTTATCATTCATGTATATTATAACCAATAATTAGAAAATTAGCAATTATTCTAGTATGAATAATTCTGACAATTCTTTTTTTTTTCTATATATAATAAATTTTACTGAAAGGAGAGTTTGTATGACAAAAGAAAAGGAAAGAAGATACAAAGTTTTAAAGGTTAAAAAACAAAGATATGAAGATCTTATTCGAAGAAATAAAGATATGGGTTTTACTGGCAGTTTTACAGCCGGCGCCTGTTTTATAGAGGCCATAGCAAGTGGATTTCTTTGTGCTAGTAACTGTTTTAATAATGGAGATTTGGCTCAAATCTTGTTTTACGGTGCTAGCAGTCTTCTTTTTGGTTCTACTTCCTTGGTTCAAGGATGTAAAATTGCTCGTAATACCATAGAGAATGAAAAATTAAGGGCAGAATTGAAAGAAATTCAATCAGAATTAGAGCAATTAAAAGAAAATAATATGGATAATACTATGGGTATGGGACGATGAATATTGATATTCAAGATGTTATCACTTTAGATGATGAACAGTAAGTAAAACAACTTATCAAGGAAAAACTTATTATTTGCTTGTCGATATTCTTCATTCTAAGACAATGTTATGTTATGAAGATAAAGGTGAACTTGTAGAAAGTAAAGATAAGGATTTTAATACAAAACTATATCCGTATCTATTAAAAGAGACGTTAAAAAGTATGAAAAATTAACAAATAGGTTTTAGCTTATTTGTTTTTTTAAAGAAAAAAAGAATGCTACTGAAACATTCTTTCCGCGGTTTTCATCATTTGAGTTGTATAACCGTATTCGTTATCGTACCAAGCTACAACTTTTACTAGTTGTTTTCCATCCACTTCTAGTACTTCTGTCATTCTCTCATCTACTAATGCACCCGTTTTTACACCAATAACATCACTTGAAACAATTGGGTCCATTGTTACCTGCAAGCATTCGCTTACATTTTGTTCAAAAATCTTGTTGATTTCTTCTTTTGTTGTATTTTTCTTTAGTTCGAGACTTAAGTCAATCATAGAACCATCACTTACTGGAACACGATAGGCCATACCTGTCATTTTTCCTTCTAAACTCGGAATTACTTTGCCGATAGCGCTGGCTGCACCTGTTGAAGTTGGCACGATATTTTGAGCACAAGCTCTACCACGTCTTGATGCATATCCCTTTTTATGAGCGACATCTAACGTTACTTGATCGTTGGTATAAGCATGAATGGTGCTCATAAATCCTTTTTCAATTCCAAAATTATTTTCTAATACATTCAATACAGGTGCTAAACAATTAGTCGTGCAAGAAGCTGCAGACACTATTTGCTCCGTTCCATCTAAGATATTATCATTGACTCCGTAAACAACGGTTTTCATATCACCCTTTCCCGGAGCAGAAATCAAAACTTTTTTTGCACCAGCTTCTATATGTTTTAAAGCATCTTCATATTTTGTAAAATGCCCTGTACACTCTAATACTAGGTCTACTCCTAAATCTTTCCATAGTAAGTTTACCGGATCGGTCTCTTTATAGACAGGAATTTTTTTGGCATTGTTGATAACTAAATAGTTATCCACACTTGTTATTAAATCTGGATGGAATCTTCTGTGGTTAGTATCATACTTTAATAAATATGCCAAATCCTCTGCACTAGTTAAATCATTAATCGCAACCACATCGAAAGCTGTCGAGGTAATCATTTCTCGAAATGCCAATCTCCCAATTCTTCCAAATCCATTAATTGCTACTTTTATCATATTTTCACCCTTTCTATCCTACAAATTCTCTTAGTACCGAATCTTTCGGCACATATTCACTTGGTATTGGAAAAAACACTTGTAAATAATAAATCAGTCTACGAGCCTCGTTAAAATATATACTATCAATTCCCACGGAATATAAAAGTGGTTCGGCATACACTTTTAATACTCCTACTTCATAAGCTAAAGCTGTATTAATAATCATGTCTGCTTGATAGACATATGGAAAGATGTATTTTTCTTCCCCTGATCTTACTAACTGCCATTCTCTAATCGTATCATCGACTTTTTTTCCACGAGTACGATTGTCTCTTACTATCCTTCTAATTAATCTTAAGTCTAATGTGGATATGTAATTATGACGGTCAATATTTAGCGGGATAAATGGACTTAAATAAATTTTAAATTTATATTTCTGATCAATATATGGTATTAAGTCATCATTTAAGCAATGTAATCCTTCAATTAATAGTAGGCTATTGTCTGTTAATTTTGCTTTTTTTCCTTCAAAGACTTTTGTCCCATTGACAAAATCGTATTCTGGTAATTCCACTTCTTTTCCATCTAATAGATCTTGTAGTGTTTTATTAAATAATTCTAGGTCTATCGCTTGTAAGCATTCGAAGTCTTTTTCTCCTAAATCATTTTTTGGAGTGTCTTCTCGATCCACAAAGAAATCATCCGTAGATAACCCAATTGGTTCATATCCTCGACTTCTTAAGATGGAACTTAATCGTTTCATGGTCGTCGTTTTTCCACTGGAAGAAGGACCGGCAATCAAAATGATTCTAACGTCACGCATGGATATGATTTTATCACTGGCTTTAATTAAATCTTCTGTATATAAAATTTCGTTTGATGTAATAAAATCTTTCACTTTTGATTTACTTACTAGCTCATTCATTTGTGATAGATAAGGTACTTTCATTCTTCTTAACCATTGCTTTGACGCCATAAAGTTGGCGACAATGTTTTCGTAATGGACGTATTCTGGAACATTCGCACCACTGGTAACATTTGGACAAACTAGAACAATTCTATTTCTTCCTAAAAAGACCAGTTCGAACCTATTTATTACACTCGTATCATAAGGCATGATTGTGTAAAAGTAATTTAATTTATTTTCTAGTCGATACATTGTTACTACATCATTTGGAATACTTTGAATATTTTTTGATTTTTCCTCTTCCCCAACTTTTAAATAATATTTGTTGGCATCTTTTACTTCCATGTTGTAACGGTAAATTCGTTCTTTTTTTTCCACTAATGCCGCCATGGCTCCTTTTATTTTTGATACGTCATCACTTGTTAAATTATGTGGCATTCTTATTTCACTTAGAATCCCTCTTGGCACACTATGGAGGAAGTGGACATCGGCATCCGGATAAATTTCTGATACGGCTACTAAAAATAAGTATTTTAGTCCAGATTGGTACGCTTTATAACCGGCAAGTGATGTTACATCTATAAATTCTACCGTTTCACTTTTGGTTACTTTGGTATCCAATGGAAAAATTTCATTGTTTACTTTCGCTGCAATCACTTTGTTCTCCATAGGATAATCAAGACTTATTGTATAAAAGTCAGTATTTTTTTCATATTCTTTGGTTGTACCATTTGAAAATGTAATTGTGATATTTTCCATTGTCATCCCTCTTTATTCTTTATCATTTTAACATAATTTTTTTGCTATGGAAAGGTGAATATTGTCAAATTATTTATAACACATTTTATAAGCAACTTTTTCTGATGTTATAACTCCGTCGATAGCACTTGATGTAATGCCACCCGAGTATCCTGATCCTTCGCCACAAGGAAAAATTCCTTCGATGTTTGCTTCTCCATAATCATTTCTTTCTATTCTTACAGGAGAAGAAGAACGACTTTCTATCGCTGAGATGATAGCGTCTTTAGAGTCAAAACCCGAGATTTTTTTACCAAACTCTGGTAATGCTTCTTTGATTGCTTCTCTCATAAATTCAGGAAGAATTTCATTTAAGTTAGCTGGAATGGTACTTCCCTTGTGAACCGGGACGACATTTTTAAATTCTGTTGTAGGACGGTTTTCAAAAAAGTCTTCTAATCTTTGAGAAGGAATAGAACCGTTTCCTAATTCGTAAGCTTTCTTTTCTAACTCTCTTTGAAATTTAACACCATCTAAAGGACAAGGTCCAAAATCTTTTGGAGTTACGGTCACAATAATGGCACTATTGGAATTGGAAGACTCTCTTTTGTAATTGCTCATACCATTAATGACTAAGTGATTTTTTTCGCTTGACGAATTTACCACATAACCACCTGGACACATACAAAATGTATATACACCACGACCTTTTTTGGTTGTATACGTAAGTTTATAGCTTGCTGGTGGTAAAATGTTCATAAACTCTTTATATTGTGAAGCATTAATCATGTCTTTTAAATGTTCAATTCGAACCCCTACAGCAAATGGTTTAGGAACTATTTTCACTTTTCTTTTTAAGAGTAGTTCAAAAGTATCTCTAGCAGAATGACCAATTGCTAAAATTAAATTTTGACAGTCTATCCATTGTTCATGATTTAGCTCAATTTGACAAAGTTTGTTTTCTTTTATTTCAATATCTGTTAAGGTAGTTTCAAAATGGAACGTCCCACCTAACTCGATAATTTCTTCACGCATATTTTTAATTACATTTCGAAGTAAATCAGTCCCAATATGTGGTTTACTATCATACAATATTTCTTCTGGCGCACCAAACCGAACGAATAAACGTAGCACTTCTTTGCCAATATGTCTTTTGTCTTTAATCATGGTATTTAATTTTCCATCAGAAAAAGTTCCGGCTCCTCCTTCGCCAAATTGTACATTAGAATTTTCTTTTAAAGTACCAGTACTCCAAAATTCTTCAACGGTCTTTACTCTTTTTTCGATGCTTTCACCTCGATCAATTAAAATAGGGCGAAAACCTGCTAATGCTAAGAAATACCCACAAAAAAGCCCAGCTGGTCCACAGCCGACAATCACAGGAGATAATATTTCTCTTTTTGTATTTTTATATGGAAATTGGTATGTTTCGTTTGGTGTTTTTGTGAACTCTTTCTTTTTGCTTAAAATACTTTCCTCGTTTTTTATAGCAACATCCACTTCGTAGACATAGTAAATTTCACTCTCATTTCTCGCATCAATGGATCTTTTGTTTATTTTATAACTTTCTATTTCTTTGACATGTAATTTTTGTTTGATTTTTTTTACTAATGCTTCTTCTGGTTCTGTCACTTTTATTTTTATGTTATGAATTCTAATCAACTTCTTCACTTGCTCCTTTTCCTGCTAATGTACCGGTTAGAAATGAGGTCATTAAATTGTATCCTCCACAGTCACCATCGATATCTAATAGTTCCCCGGCTATAAATAAGTTCTTTACGATCGTTGACTCTAATGAGATAGGGTTTATTTCAGAAAGTGGGATGCCACCTGCACATACTTGAGAGTGTTCAAACCCTTTGGTACCAGTAATTTTCATCTGCATTTTCGTTAATATTTCGACTATTTTTTTCTTTTCTTGTGGTTTTAATTCGAGCCATTTGCTGTTATACGATATTTTTCCCAAATTTAATAGTATTTCTACTAATTTGTAATGAATGATACATTCTAGTAATTCCCCAATCGATCTGTTTTCCACTAATTCGTTTTGTTTTTCTAGAAAGGTTAAGGTATCCGTTTCTACAAAAGGCAAAAAATTAATTTCTAATGTTAAGTCTTTGGAATCACTTCTATTTACATAGCGACTTAAATTAAAAATACAAATGCCACTTGCTCCATAGTCAGTTAGCTGTAGTTCTCCTGTTTGCTCTGCTATTTTTTGATCTTTATCTAATAACGAGACTCTTGCTTGTGTACGAATACCAGCCCATTTTTTTAAATCCGGAAAATCTAATAACAGTTGCACTAAAGAAGGCGTTACATTGGTTATGGTATGTCCTAGTGATTTGGCAAGTATATATCCTGATCCATCCGATCCAGTTTTGGGATAGGCTTTTGAACCAGTAGCCAAAATAATTTTATCGAACACATAATTTAAAGTATCCGTTGTAACATAGAATTTATTTTCTTGCTTCTTTATATTTTCGACCTTTTCTCCGGTTCTAATAGTAATGTTTCGTTTTTGACACTCGATTAAAAGAGCTTGTTTTACAGTAAAAGATTGATTCGAGAAGGGATAATAGTAACCATTTTTGATATAAGGTATCAATCCGATCTTTCGAAGAAATTTTTTCGTTTGTTCTAGATTTTCTTTCGTAATGATTTTTTCTAATCTGTCCGATGTATTACTATGAAAATGGCTAATACTCTCTTCTTCATTCCAAAAATTACATTTCCCATTTCCTGTTAATAGTAATTTTTTTCCACAACTAGAATTTCTTTCTATTATGGTTACTTGATGGTTATTTCTACTTGCAAAAATTGCCGCGGTTAATCCCGCAGGTCCACCACCAATTACTAAAATATTTGCCATGATACCACATCCTATGTATTTTATTATACTATATAACTACCTAATTTTCTCTTTTTTTACATTTTAAAAAGCTGTTTTTTACGCAGCTTATTTTTTGTTTACTTGGAAAGGTTCTACTTCTACACTTGTTTCTTGACCAAACAAATCGATCATGACTGTAATACGATTGTTTTCTAAATCAATTGCATTAATCGTTCCTTCCATTCCTTTAAATGGCCCATCGACAATAACAATAGGATCATTGACCGCAAGTTCTGATTCGATATCCATTCTACTCATACCCATTTGAACTAGAATATGATCAATTTCTTGTGGTAATAATGGAGTTGGTTTTGCACCTTTTCCACTGGAACCAATGAATCCTGTTACTCCTGGAGTATTACGAACAATGTACCAAGCTTCATCACTCATAATCATTTCGACAAGGACATAACTAGGAAACATTTTTTTCTTTTTTTCTTTTTTTATGCCATCTTTGATTTCAATTTCGGTTGTTTCAGGAATAATCACTCTAAAGATATGATCTTGCATTCCCATTGATTCTGTACGCATTTCTAGTTTTTCTTTCACTGATTCTTCATGACCAGAATATGTCGTTACTACATACCAAAGTTTCTCCATTAGAATACCTCCTTTATAGCTGACATTAATGCCGTTAATAGTAAGAAAAATGCTACTAGGAATGCTACAATACAAATGGTTGCAATTGTGTATTTTACTACTTCTTTCGCACTTGGAAATGTTACTTTTTTCATTTCACTTCTTACTTCTTTTAAGTAGCTTGTCTTCTTCTCTTTTTGTTTCTTTTCTTTCTTGTTTTTCTTTGTCTTTTTATGTTCTTTTTCTTCATTTGTTTTTGCCATTCTTTCACCTCATTTTTTTCCAAAATAAAAACACTTACGTGTCTGTTAAATATAAGTTAACACAAACAGGCACAGTTTGCAAGTGTTTTTAGTTTATTTGTGTGATTTTCCAAGTATTTTCTTCTTGTTCTATCACTAATGGGTATTCATCGTCTCTCACACAGATATTTGACTCATTGCACCATTTTATTTTTTCTGTTGCCTCAATTCGTTCGTTTGTCGCATTTCTTAAAATCAATTCTTCTTGAGTTATTGCATATTCTGGTATTTGGCTGTTAACTAACGCAATTGAACTATGAGAATAGACTTCATCAAAGATAGACATTGGTACTTGGTAAAGTGTTTCTTCTATAGCTAAATCTTCATCAGGAAGAATTGGTGTAGCTTGATTCCAATAAATCAAATACAACTCCTCGGTTACTAATCCTCGTAAACTTGTAAAAAATGTTTCTGGCAAAACCATATAATTTTTATCTTCTTCTGTAGTATAGGTACTACTGATTTCACTAATTTTATAATATTCTATGTTTGATAATAAATCTCTTAGAGATTCTCGTAGATTTTCTGTGATATCTCTGATTTCCTCTTCCGTATAATCACTATTGTTCTCAAAGACTATTTCTTCTTCTACTTCAGGGCTCCGATCATCAATTATCACTTCTTCACTTTCGTGTTGGAAAGCAAATACCGTAAGAATAATTAAAATGAATAATACTATTATTCCTACTGCAATTAAAGTTTTTTTCCACTTGTCTTTTCTCATTATCTACATCTCCTTTAGCAAAGCACGCGCTTTCGCCCTCACTCTTTGCATTGTATTATCAATTTGTTTTGGACTTTTGTCAAGTATTTCTGCAATTTCTTGATAATTTAAACCATTTATCATATAAGAAAATACTTCTAGCTCTAAAGGTGATAACTGTTCTTTTATTTTATTTTTAATTTCTTCTGTTGTTTCTTTTTCGCTATACTTTAATGATGGATCTGATAGTTTGCTTCCTAGTACCTCTTTTAGTGGAAGTCCATCATCATCATAATCATAGTCTAACGAAAGGTTTTGTTGGTCTATTTTACTTTTCATAGTTTGGGCTTTGCTGATCACATTACTTAACCTTCTTTGTACGCAAAGGACAATAAACGTATGCAAACTAGCATCTTTATTTTGATCATAAGTATTTATTGCATCAGTAAAAGCCACATTTGCTTCTTGCATTAAATCACTTTGTTCTAGACCAAGCTTTTTGGCACTTACAACATATTTTTTTACTACGTATTTTATCGTTGGTAAATGCTTTTCATAAAGTGAATCTCTGATATCTTCATTGGCATCAGAAAGCATACTTACTAACATATTGTCTTCTTCATCATATTTCATGAAAGTCCCCCCATTTTAAAGATTAGTATAGCTGCAGCGACAGATGCATTAAGACTATTTACTTGTCCTTTCATTGGAATGGAAATCATTTCATCACAATTTTTTTCAACAATTCTGCTAATTCCTTTTCCTTCGTTTCCTATTACTAGTACTTTTTTCTCAGCAAATTTAGTTTCTCTAATATCTGTACCTTCCATATCGGCCCCATAAACAAAGAAATCTTCTTTTTGTAATTTTTTTATCGTATCAACAAGATTGGTTACTTTGACTATTTTAATATTATTTATTGCTCCAGCACTAGTTTTTATCACTGTATCTGTTACTGTAATGCTTCTATCTTTTGGTAAAATGATTCCTGTGACTCCAGCAGCCTCAGCACTTCTTATAATTGCGCCTAAATTATGAGGATCTTCTATATGATCTAACATCACTAAAAAGTCGCCATTTAAAATGTCTTCTAATTCATTGTAACAAAAATCTTCTATTTCTAGTATAATCCCTTGATGATTTTCCTTTGTCATTTTACTTAGTAACTCTTTTTCTACTACTACATAATGAATTTTATTCTTTTTTAAATAATCAAATAATTCTTTATCTTGTTTACTCTTGCTTACATATACTTTTTTAATACTGGTTGGGCTTGTCATGTATAGGACATTTTTTCCATAAGCCAACATATGAATCAACTCCTTATCATCCTATAATACCACAAAGATTTATCAAGTCCTATTTATTATATCACAAATTTTAACATATCATTTATTTTTATTATGTTTATAACTACTTTGAAATTATTATAAAAATGAAAAAACTAGTCCGTTTTGTTATTTACGCACTAGTATATGATTATGTAAATATTCTTTTTTAAAGACTTAATTCAAACGGGTTGATCTCGCTGCCATCTCCGCCAACGATTTTTACATCAGGAGAAAGATAAACACTAGGCAACACTGAAACAGCAGTACTATATACAAAATTAGTACTAATATGACCACTTTCACTAATACGAAAAACATCAATATTTACCTCAGATGAAAGTATTATTGTCCATCGATATTCTTCTTCATAATATAGCCAAGTATTACTATAGCAATCATTTAACCCACGCCAATCTTCAAACGATAAATTTAAGCATCCTGCACGATCTGTGCTGTTACCTCCAGTTGTAGCATATCCATAATCACTTGGATACATAAGTCCTATTTCTCCTGTCCAAGTAATGCTAGTAGCTCGCTCTAAAGAATAAAAAACTGGAATACTCTCTGCCTCTTCAGAAACACCGCTTAAATTCCATTTGGCAGGTGCTATCAAAGACTTTGCCTGTTCGGTTAAACCGTTACTACTAAAATCAACCAAAATGGGATTCGTATCTCCATTATAGTAATTTCCGCTGGTACGATTATAATATGCCCCATTATTAATAATTCCATTAATGTTGATGTGGTCCAATCGTTATCATAGGTTCCATCGCTATTATAATCCCAACTATACTCACCTATAGATTCATTTCGAATTAATTTTAATCTGCTTTCAAGATTTCCATTACCATCATCTATATTATTCATCACTCCGATAATTCGCCATAATTCATTATTAAATAAAACATAATTATTTGGATTTGATCCAACATACCGAATATTGTGATCAGCTGATTCATCATTAATTAATTCATTAGAGTTTGCCGCCAATGCAGTAATATAAGATACGGCAATGTTGTTAGAAGTTTTGTTTTCAATAAGCCTTACTGATATTGTACCTGAAAAAGATTTGCCCTGTTGATCGTCTTGGTTGCCATTATTTTTATAATGATATACTAAATAATAAGTTGTTTTCTCTAATGTTGTCACATCAAAGTCTGCTTGTTCTAATATAATTTGGGAGTTATTTGTTAATGTTCCTTGATACACTAGCTCTGGTGTTCCTGTGATATTTAAACTATCTTCTTGATAGAGAGTCTCATTTTCTAATGTTGGATCTGCTACATTCACTGTTACATTATTTGTTTCTGGTTCTGTTGTTTTATATAATGAGATTTCTATATCACTTCTAAATTCTTCTGGTAATACTCCCGCTAAATCTATTTCATAAATTCCTGTACCATTATCTGAATTCTTTTCGATCGTAAATTCTTGAATTCCTATTTGGCCGGGTAATAAATCATACGATGTAAATACTTTGGTTCCTGTCCATAGAATACTTCCTAATTGTTCGGTTGTAATATTTAAGTTTGTTTCATTACCGTCGTTATTATTATTTGCCAAAAAATATGCAAGTGAAACTCCTATGCCTACTACCATCGTACAAATTAGAACTATTAAAACTGTTATTTTCTTATTCATCTTTTTTCACCTTTTTACGACTTATCTTTTTTGTTTTGTTTTATCATAATTTGCTTGTTATCACAAGCTTTTGTGTTTTAGACTCTGACAATACAATATGATACTTGCATATATATTTTGTATGTGCTAAACTTTTAGCCATGACATCTCTCCTTTCGTGCCTAATATGAGCTTGAACGTAATAAATTATAGCATACGAGATGTCATTTTGCTTTAAGCAACTTAACTCCCACTAGCTTAGCTAGTGTTTTTTTGATTATCTGCTTACGCAGATAACACCCTTAAAGGTTATTAAAAAAGAAAGCTAGTGCTTTCTTCTCGATATTACTTGTAATTTTGTTTTCATCAAAACGAAAATCACATCAAGATGCACGAGTAATATCGGTGTGCATAACTATATTATCTCCGTGTATAACCTTTTTATTGTTCCAGTTTTTTCCTATTTTGATATTCTTCAGAATTTATGGCGATACCAATAATTACAGTATATGAAATTAAATATAGCCAAATCATTAATATAACAAAATGAGCTAATCCTCCATATAGGATATCATAATGCGAAAAACGATTGACATAAAACGAATAACACGCGGTTACTACTGTAACCCCAAACGTGGTAAATAGAGAACCTTTGGTAGTACAACTACTCGAGATTGTTCCATCGGGAGCTAAGGTATAAATAATTTTTATTAACAAAAATATTAATAACCATGATATTGGGCCTTTGGACAAATTAATAAAAAAGACGATTGTTTCAGTAACTTTTTCATTCATATTTACGTAGCGAATCAGTTCTATAAATTTATCCCCAAAGCCTGGTATTAAAAGTAAAAATACAACTAAACTTACTAAGATAAAAATCATAATTAAACCTTTAATTTTTCTTTTTAAAAATGTTGTATTTTTAAATCCATATAATTGGTTGGATGTTACAATAATAGAACTTGCCCCTCCACTTGCAGTATAAAATGCAATTAGTAAAGGAATGAGAAAGCTTAGGGTTAGTTTGATATCTGTAAGAATTGGCATTACAAGTTCTGATACATTTTCGCCAAAAGCTTTCAAGATAAAATTAGAAACGAAGTCCATCGATACATTAAAGAAGGATGCTCCATAAGCAATTAATGTAATCGTCGGAACCATCGCTAATAACAAAAAGAAAGCGAGTTGGCCTGGTAAAACTAACATATCTGGTCGTTTTAAAATCCTAAAAATTTTTTTTATGCCATTTTTCACTTTCTTTAATATATTCATTATTCTTCATCCTTTTGCTCTGATTTTTGATTTTTAATGTCTTCAACACATTCGTTAATCGCATCCTGAATTGATTTTAAATCATCCATAATCATGCTATAACTAATACATACCCCATATTTATATGGTAAATTATTGAACTCTTTATTCAATTTGTGAATATAACTAGTAATTTGTTTTTGATTGAAATCGACAAGATAAATCATAAATTCATTGCCATTGGTTCTTATAATGTCTGTATTATCTAATTGTGTTTTAATTAAAATATTTGCTGCAGCTTGAATTTGTTTATCTCCTTCTTCGTATCCTAATGTATCATTAATTTCTTGAACTCTGTTTAGATCTATCACTATTACGCTTTGTGGATAAATTGTATTTTTATTCCATCTTGTTAAATTTTCATTTAAATAATTTCTATTTTTTAAAGTGGTTAAGTGATCTACATATTTTAGCTTATCTTCTTTTTTTACTTTTTTTTGTAACTTTACTTTTTTACTAGAACGATAAATTAATAATAATATTGCTAAAACTATGATTAAGGCAAAGACTGCATAGGTAGCAAAACTACTTAATAGATTTCCTTTCTCGCTTAAATTTACCCCGTTATAATATCCTTGAATTTTTGTGCTTTCATTATCTAAGTAGTTTACATATCTTAATAGTAGGGCATTTAATACTTCATTACCTGTTGACTTAAATGCGTAAGTAGTATCTATATTTATCTGATAACGTAAATCATAGTCTTCTAATGTTGTTCGCTGTAAATATTTGCCAACTTCTTTATCTAATAAAATGATATTTTCTTCTTCTTTTGTGATTTTTTTGATATCTGACAGTTGAAATGTTTGAGCATTAATATTTAACGAAGAAAGTTGGCTTGCTAATAAAGAATTTTCTTCCACATATACGTTCGTTGAGTTTACTAATGTCGCGGTGGAATTAATTATAATTGGATTTTCATTATTTACAAACACTCCAGCAATTAACGGAATATTGGTATTTATCGTTGTTGCATTTGAAGAAATATTATAGAAATTAGTAAATAAGGTAATTTCATTATTATCTAGTGCTCTTGTAAATCTTCGATCGGTATTATATTTATTATATTTTAAATCTAAATTTGCAAAATTTGCAAACTCATTTAGATATTCTCCAATGATTCCTCCAAAACTACCGCTTCCATAAACATTGTATGGAGTATATGTTTTATAGCCATATACTATTTCTTGTCTTTGTAATTCGTCTAGCTCTGTATCTGAAATATCTAAATTTTCTTTAAATACCCGCAATTCTTCTTCATATAAATTTTCTTTTAAACGCTCTGTTTGCCAATTATTATAGTATTTTTTTAATATTTGATACAATGTACCATTACTTTCATCTGTTACGTAGTATTCTCTTTTTATATCTCCAAAATGATATACAATCCAATATTTTTTATTTAATACCATGTCAATGTATTCCATTCTAGGCACTAAAATATAAGTTACTTCGTTGCTATCTAATGCGGATACTAATTCTTCTTCTGTTTTATATGATGTAAATTTCAATGAAATATCGGTTGTATAGTTTTGTGCATAAGCAACATTTGTAGATAAGATTCCTACTGTTTTGTTTGTTAAATCTTTACGATCTGTGATATTTTCTTCTTGTTTACCAATTAACACATAGTGATCTTCATAAAATAAGAAAGCATTTTCAGGCATAGTGTTTCCAACCATAAAGGATAAAGCTGTTGCAGTATCATTTTTTGAAGTTGTAATCTTATTTAACTGTAAGTTATAATCCGTAACGAATTCATCTAGAAAATCATAGTATATTCCTTCGCCATTCTTTCCAAAGAAGTTAACATCATTGATAATATTAATGTTTTGAATTGTTGCTTGATTATTGGTAATCCATTCTCGTTCATCTCTGGATAATCTATTTTCTTGGTTTCTAAAGAACAAGATACCAATAATAGCTAGTAATATTAAAACTACTAAAATAATAATGATCTTTTTTCTATTTTTTTTCATACATTACTCCTCAGTTGATTCTTCGGTAAAAGCTGTGTTGTTATTCCAAGTAATAGAGGTTCTATTAATATTTTTTGATCCCATCAATGTAAAACCATCTGTAGATTCTGATTCTTCTTGAACAATAGTAAAATGTACATCATATAAAGCTTGATAATCTTCGCTAATAACTTCTAAGGCAGAGGCCGCGATTTCTTTGGCTCTGTCAATTGTAACATTTGAGAATGTAATGCGAATATAAATAATTTTTCCTTGTGTATGTACATTCACATCCGTTACACCTTGACTTTCATTAATCTTTGCTGTAATAGCATTTACATTTTCATCAGTAAATGGCATATCTTGAATATTGTCTAGGCGATCCCCATAAGGAGAAGAGCTTACTCCAAAAAACATTTGTAATATAACTACTAATATAATAATAAAACAGATAATTACAATTGTTGTTAGAACAAACATTACACGATTCCTATTCCATAGTTCTTTAATTTTTTTCAACTTATTCACCTCAATCTGATATTTTGTATATTCATTATACCGTAATTTTATGTATTTTTAAAGGTCTAAATCACCACTAAAAAAACTAGCCTGCGCGACTAGTTATCTGTTCATCCTAAAACGCATTTTTGGATCTAGAATAGCTTTTCTTAGGCGAATGTCATCTGGAGTGACTTCGACGTATTCATCATCTTCAATGAATTCTAAAGCTTCTTCTAATGTGAATTTCTTTGGTTTTGTTAAAGCGATTGCTTCATCAGCTCCACTAGAACGAGTATTTGTTAAATTTTTGTTTTTACATGGGTTGACGTCTAAGTCATTATCACGATTATGGATACCAATAATCATTCCGACGTACACTTCCGTAGCTGGCTCGATGATAAGGGTTCCTCTGTCTTCTAAGTTCCATAATGAGTAACCTAAAGCTTTACCGTTTTCCATAGATACTAAAACACCATTTTTTCTTCGGGCAATTGGGCCAACATAAGGTTTGTAGTCTTCAAAACTACGCACCATAATTCCTTCGCCTTTGGTGTTTGTAATAAAGGCACTTCTATAACCAATTAGTCCTCTTGTTGGAGCAGAAAATTCTAAGTGTGAATATCCTTCATCTGTTGTAGATACTACTTCTAACATTGCTTTTCTTTCTTGTAAATCGTTAATAACAGTTCCTTGGTATTCTCCTGGACAATTTACAATAACTCTTTCAAATGGTTCATATTTTTTGCCATCTCTTTCTTCTAATAACACTTCTGGTTTGGATACACATAATTCGTAACCTTCACGACGCATATTTTCAAGTAAAATAGATAGGTGCAGTTCTCCTCTACCACTTACTTTGAAACCATCTGAATCTGGCAATTCTTCTACAAGTAATCCTACATTAGTTTGTAATTCTCTTTCTAGTCTTTCTTTAATATGACGAGAAGTTAGGTATTTACCACTTTTTCCAGCAAATGGTCCGTTGTTTACAAGAAAGTTCATAGAAAGTGTTGGTCGTTCAATATGGATTGGAGGAAGCGGATCAATGTGGTCTTTCGCGCAAATCGTATCTCCAATAGAGATGTCTGCACAGCCAGCAATCGTTACGATATCTCCATAATAAGCTATTTCTTTTTCTACTCTTTTAATTCCTTCTGTTACATAGAGTTTTGAAATTCTAAAAGTCTCTACTTTCCCGTCATTTCTAGCCAAAGATACTGTTTCACCATTTTTAATGCATCCCTTTGAAATACGTCCAACACCAAGTCTCCCTAAGAAATTATCATAGTCTAGGTTACTAATTTGTAATTGTAATGGATCAGACTCACTACCCGGATACGCGCTTATTTGATTTAAAATTGTTTCTAGAAGCGGTGTTACGGTATCTTCCATTTTGTCTGGGGTAAGTCCGCATTTTCCTTCTTTCGCAATTCCATAAACAATTGGGAAGTCTAATTGTTCATCGGTTGCATTTAATTCCATAAATAAATTGAATGTCATATCGACTACTTCCGTAGGTCTAGCATCTTTCTTATCAATTTTGTTAATAAATAAAATTGGTCTTAAGTTTTGTTCTAGAGCTTTCTTCAAAACAAATCTTGTTTGAGGCATAGGTCCTTCTGATGAATCCACGATTAAAACAACGGTATCGACTGTTTTAATGACTCTTTCTACTTCACTTGAAAAGTCGGCATGGCCTGGAGTATCGACAATATTAATTTTATAATCTTTATATTTAATGGAACAGTTTTTTGAATAGATGGTAATTCCTCTTTCTTTTTCAATGGAATCACTATCCATAATAAGTTCGCCCACTTCCTCATGAGACGCGAATGCTCCATTTTGTTTTAATAACGCATCCACTAATGTACTTTTTCCTGCATCGACATGAGCGACAACTGCTATATTGATAATTTTATCCATATAACTCCCTCTCTTTCATATAAAATACTTAGAGATAATACAACAAATTGAAAGAAAATTCAAGTATTTTCAATTATAGTTCAAACTATATCCTGTGATAGCTTTTATGAATAAATTATTAATTTAATATGTCATAAATACTTTATAAATGCGAAAAGTTAATTTTATTTCTGCTGTAGCGGTAGTAGTGGCTCTAATTCGAATTTTTATTTTTGTATCATCAATTCCTGAAAGATCTAATGTAAAAGTCTGTAACTCTGGTTGATTTTCGGTTAAATAAACTCGTTCTGTTTTAATTTCTTGATCACTTTCATTTACAATAGAAAAATAGATTGCTGGATACAAAATTTCATTATTTACGGTAGCTCTTATTGCTGTCGGCGCTGTATATTGAAACACTACTTGTTTGGCACCTTCCATCGTTACAAAATTATTATGTTCAAAGTACCCATCACCATAATAACCTGTTATCGGAGTAACATCATAATTAAAGCCCCCTAACTCATCCCATTCTATATATTGTGTAGTAAAGGAAACAGTATCATTCTCTAGGGTTGTACCAGTAGAATAAAACTGCTTTGTATATGTCCAGCCTCCAGTATCTACTTTGTATTGATTTCCGGAATCATATAAAGTATTTATCCCATAAACTGCATATAAAGTGGTATCTTCGTTTTTTTCAAATTCCGCACCAGATCTGTACTCTATATTACCACCTTTAGTTGTACTCCAACCTAAAAAGGTATAATTTTCTTTGGTTGGCACTTGTTCTGTAAGCACAAGTGTTTTTCCTTCTATCTTTATTTGACTTACAATGTCTCCTGTTCCACCATTAAGATCATAGGAAATAGTATATTCTTCAGCAACTCTAAAATATAAGCTACATTTTACTCTAGAATGATCTGTACTTTCATAATTACTATAATTTGCTCTTATAGTCCAAGTATTATAATCAAAATCTAGTTCTACGCCATTATTACAACTACTTTTTTCTAAATCTAAAGTGTATCCAGAATCTTTTGCTGGAATATAATTGATTGGTTCATCTTCTAAATAAATTGCGAAAGTATTTTCTTCTTGTTCTTCTTTTAAAATCGTTTGTTTATTAGTTTTATTTAACATTATAATGCTTATTCCGATAAAAAATATTAGTATAATAGGATATCTTAATTTTCTAAGATACCCCCCCCTAAAATTTTTCTCTTTTTCATTTCGATTATAGATCAGCACAATAAAATAAATTAAAAAAAGAAAAAATCTGCAAAATAAATTAGACAAACAGAAAAACGTATA
>CALVOL010000016.1 GCA_944350285.1 uncultured Bacilli bacterium
GGACTTTTTAGTTTGATAGTATTTATTCAATTTTTAAGATTGGGATTACTACCTTGGAAGTATCTTATTTTAATTTTTGTGATACTTGTAGCGATTAATTTAGGGCTATATTTTTTATTGGCTTCTAAAAATTATAAAAAGAGAATGGTTGGAACTTTCTTTAGTATTTGTTTTGTTGTTTTATATTTTGTTGGTATTAATTATCAGAATGCAACGTTAAGTTTTTTAGAGAATGTTACTTCCTTAGAAATTCAAACAGAGACGTATCAAGTTTATGTAAAAAATACGGCAGATGCACAAAATTTGAGTGATTTGAATAATAATGTGTTTGGATATGTACCTAATCAAAGTGGGATGGAAAAAGCGATTCATGAAATAGAAAAATCATCTAAACCAAAAATGACAGAAGTAGATAATATTAGTTCTTTAGTGGAGGGGTTGTTGAATGAAGAATGTGATGCGATTGTACTAGAAAAAGCAGAAGCAATGTTATATCAAGAAATGAATACGGATTTTAAAGAAAGCACTAGACTTTTAACTTCAATAGATATTCAAGTCGAAAAAGAATCTATTATGAAAGATGTTTCTGTTACAAAAGAGCCTTTTAGTATTTATGTGACCGGTGTGGATACTTATGATGGAATTAATAGTATCGCTCGAAGTGACGTGAATATGGTTGTTACAGTGAATCCGAACACACATCAAATATTGTTGGTATCTATTCCTAGAGATTATTATGTGCAAATTTCTGGAACAACGGGGTTAAAAGATAAACTCACACATGCTGGGCTTAAAGGTGTGGAAACGAGTATAGCGACAATCGAGAGTCTTTTAGAGATGGATATTCATTATTATGCTAAATTTAATTTTACGGCTTTAATAGAACTTGTCGATGCTGTTGGAGGTATTACAGTAGATTCGCCATTTGCTTTTACTGCTGATTATGAAGAAGAAGAACATATATATTATGAATTTCAAAAAGGATTAAATGAGTTGGATGGTCATGAGTCTTTAGCGTATGTTAGAGAACGTTATAGTTTAAGAGAAGGGGATGTTGCTAGAGCGCGACATCAGCAGCAAGTGATCGAAGCTTTGATTCATAAGGTATCTAGTACGACGATTCTTACGAAATATGCAGATATTTTAAAAAGTATGGAAGGAAATTTTGTGACAAATATGAGTATGAAAAATATTTCTTCCTTTATTCAAAAGCAATTGGATGAAATGCCGGAGTGGAGTGTGGAGACTATGGTTTTATCAGGATCTGATTCTTATGAACTTACGGCAGCATTTCCGGATTTATATTCGGCAGTTATGATTCCGGATGACAGTGTTAATGAAGCTATTGTGAAAATTAATGAAATTACAGGAACGTAGAATTGTTATTAACATCGAAATATGTCAAATCGTATAAAAAAATTAGGTGATATTTGACATATTTTTGGTGCTTTTGTATACTTATAGTAATAGATAATAGAAGGTAGGAGATACTGTGAAAGTAAAGTATGTTGGTCTTTTGACATTTTTAGCGTTGTTAATTCTTCTATTATGTTTTGTTGAAGCAGATTATCAATCTTATATACAAGAAGTAGTAGATGAGGTGGCGATCGTAGAGGTAAAAGAAGGCTTGTCAATTAATTATGTTGATGGGAAAGAATTTGAAGTGAATAGTACAGAGCAAAAGATTACATTTTCCGTGACTAATTTAACGGATGAAGATGTTGAGTATTATATCCGAATGGATCAGGTAGATGGGGATATTACAGGTGTGGTTTATGATCTTTCTGAAGCTAGTCAAGCAGATACTATTTCTAATGAGTTTGGTGCTTCTTCCGTTTTAGATGAAACTATCGAAGCAGGACAAACAAAGCGGTATACTTTAACGGTTCATAATCCTAATAATCAGACGTTTACATTTACAATTCATGTTGATTTAGAAAATAATTCGTCCCATTTTGCTGATACGATTATAGCACAAAATACGGAAGTGGATGCTAATAGTGCTGAACTAGAAAATGTTGAAGGGTTAATTAAAGTAAGCGATGATACTGTAGAAAGTTATTATTTTCGGGGTAATATAACCAATAATTATGTTTCTTTTGCTAATCAGATGTGGCGAATTGTTCGAATTAATCCAGATGGTACAGTAAAATTGATTTTAGATGGAGTTACAGAAGATATGATTTCGATGGAAACGAATGCTGAGCAGATGAGTAGTTCTGCCTTTGAAAATAGTAACGTTTATACATCTTTATTGGAATGGTATTCGAATGATTTAGAAACTTATGATAGGTTTATCGCAAGTACGACTTATTGTTATGATGATAGTATTTATACCAATAATGGAGTTGATATCGAGTATTTATCTTCTTATCGTTTATTTACGGATCGTATTCCAACGAATCTTTGTAATGGTACATCTCTTTCTTTAAAGGTAGCTTTGTTAACGGCTGATGAAGCAATGTATGCTGGTGGAGGGATTGATTCTAGTACAAGTTATTTAAATTCTGATACATTCCAAGGAGATTGGTGGACAATGACTCCTAGCAAAAGAAATGGTGATGTTACAAGCTATATTAGTGTTAGAAAAGACGGTATATTACAAAGAGATATTCCTGAGGCTACAACATTATTTTTAAGGCCAGTTATATCATTGGATCGTCAAGTTATGGTAACAGGAGATGGAACAATAGAGCATCCCTATAACATTGTAGAGTAATATGATCTGATTTTAGTAGAACAGTAAAGCTGTTCTTTTTTGGAGAATTAAGAAAGAGTGAGAAAATGAAACATACAGATGCTAAAGATTTTTTAGGAAAAAAAGTGATTGTTGAGATAGACAGACCATTAGGCTCAAAACATCCTAAACATGGATTTATGTATATGGTGAATTATGGATTTATTCCAAATACAGTAAGTGGTGATGGGGAAGAGTTGGATGCTTATATTTTAGGAGAATTTGTACCAGTAAAACGTTTTGAAGGATATGTGATAGCAATAATTCATAGAATAAATGATGATGACGATAAATTAATTGTGGTTCCAGAAGGAGTTAATTATTCAGACGACGCGATTAGAGCATTGACTGAATTTCAAGAAAGATTTTTTGAATCTATAATAATTAGAGGACACAAATAAGAATATAGTAAATGTGTTGCACTTTATTTAAGGAATTTCACCACCCATTTGTCAAAAATACCTCAAATTATTAAAGAAATGTAGAAAAAATGCTGAAAAGTGAATTTTTGGTCATTGGCGGGAAGGTTCATGCTATAATGGATATAGATAGAAAGATAGGGTTAAGAAAGATGAAACTAGAAAGATTTAGAGAAAAAGATAATAAAAGAAAATTTATTATCCTATTTACTGTTTGTTGTATGTTCTTATTAGCAGGAGTATTTTTGTACACTAGTTTTGCAGTTTTCACTGAAGATAACCAATTTAATGTAATAAATGGACAATATCAAGACCCAGGAGATTTATATTTCGCGGTGTATATCGATGGACAAATTACGAATACATTTCCTTCTAAAGATAGTGGATATACATTAGATACAGAGAAAAGTAGTTGTACAAATGGGGCAATCGTATCATGGGATAATGATAGTTGGAGTGCTGCAGTTAATTTTTCTAATTATTCTGCAGGAAATATGAGTAGAACGAAGTGTACGATGTATTTTAAAGAACAACCTTTGCAGATACTATCTTAGCGTGTAATGATACAGCGGCTAATTGTATTAAAAATAATGCTAGTTTGTCAAAAAGAAATAGCGACAGATGACCCAGATAGTAACGCAAGATATATAGGAGCAAACCCAAACAATTATGTATCTTTTAATGATGAGTTATGGCGAATTATCGGAGTCATGAATAATATAGAGGATGGCACAGGAAATAAAGAAACAAGACTAAAAATTATAAGAGATGAATCAATAGGAGTATATAGTTGGGATTATGATGGCACAGCAGGTTCTAATAGATATGATAATGATTGGACAACATCAACATTAATGAATTTATTAAATAATGGGGCATATTATAATAGAACAATAGGAAACTATTATAATAATAGTACAACAGCAATAAGTGTTGATTTTACTTCCAATGGATTAACGAGTGAAGCTAAATCTATGATAGGAAATGCCGTATGGAATTTAGGAGGAAGCAGTACAGATAACGATGTCACAGCAAGCATGTTTTATGAAAGAGAAAGAGGTGACTCAGTATATAATGGAAGGCCAACAGAATGGATAGGACAAATAGGATTAATGTATCCAAGTGATTATGGATATGCCACAAGTGGGGGAAGTACAACAAATAGATCATCATGTTTATCTTATAATTTATCTAATTGGGATAGCGTTAGTGACTGTTACAATAATGATTGGCTATATAGTGGAACTTATCAATGGACATTAACCCCGTATTCCAGGAACTCGCTCGGCGTGTATATTGCTTACAGTTATGGGCACGTGTCCTACAGCGGTGTGTACTTCACGAGCACTGCGGTCTCTCCCGCCTTATATCTATCTTCTAATGTAAGAATTAGTGGGGGATCAGGTCAAGAAAGTGATCTATTCACTTTGAGTTTATAGTCTTGGGTGTCTATATGTTGTCAAATGCAAAATTGTAAATTAGTGTCTAACGTGATGTAAACTTTCTCTATTCGTTGACTCGCTTTTGTATTTTTTGGTAAACTAATAACAGGTGACGAAGTATGAATATTTTAGAAGACATCTGGGCTATTATAAGTAGTTTATCTATAGTGGATTATATCTTGTATTTTGGTATTATTACATTAATATGTTTAATAGTATCGTTAATATATATATTAAAAACAGAGAAATTAGAACAAGAAGAAAAAGATATGTTTGAGGAAAGTCCGAAAGAAACTAATAAAGAAGAGGAGATTGATTTACAAAATATTGTAAATATCATTGATGAAAACCCAAAACCTTTAGTAGATATGACAGCTTATGAAGAAGAACAGGAACAAAAGGCTATTATTAGTTATGATGAATTAATTCAAGCAGCTCAAACAGGTAGTCTTAGTTATGATAATGAAGAATTAGTAGATGATGTTATTCCAGTCAAAAAAATTCAAGTAAGTCCTATGGAATTACCTAAGTTAAGCGAAAAGGAATCAGTAATTTCTTCTTTGGAATTACCACAGAAAGAGCCTAAGCTAGAGGTAGATACCGAAGTTCCACCACCACCAACGACGGCTCAAGTTAAATTATTTTCCTATGAAAAAGAAGAGGCTTTTTTGAAAGCACTTCAACAGTTAAGTGAATTGTTAAATGACTCTTAAAGTGATCTGATCACTTTTTTTCTTGACTTTTTTTTGCCTTTTCTAGATAATAACCTAAGAAAGAAGTGCTTGTTATGAAATTTTATATTTATACATTAGGATGTAAAGTAAATGCTTATGAGTCAGAAGTGATGAAAGAAAAATTATTGGCGAGTAATTATGTTTATGAAGAAGACTCTCCTGATATTGTTATTATTAATACTTGTAGTGTTACGAATATAGCAGACCAAAAATCAAGAAAAATGGTGCGACAATTTAAGAAAAAGCATCCTAATGCGGTGCTTGTTGTTGCAGGGTGTTCTTCTTTTTATAAACAGGAAGAATATCAAGCTATGGGAATTGATATCTTGTTAGGTAATCAAAAGAAGAGTCAAATTGTGGAATTATTAGAAGAATATTTTCAAAGTCATCAACCTTATGTATTCTTTTCTAAAAGTCGATTGCTTCCATTTGAGGATATGCAAATTGATAAATTTACTACACATACTAGGGCTTATGTAAAAGTGCAAGATGGTTGTGATAATTTTTGTAGTTATTGTGTTATTCCTTATGTGAGAGGGAGTATTCGCAGTAAAGATTTTCAAACAGCAATTCAAGAAGTTCGAACTTTGGTGCTGAATGGTCATCAAGAGATTGTTTTAACAGGAATTCATACAGGTTCTTATGGATATGGTACGGAGCATGATTTGACAGATTTAATTCATGAAATTAGTCAATTTGAAGGATTAAAACGGATTCGTATTTCTTCTATTGAAGTTACGGAGTTAAACGATAAGTTTTTAGAGGAACTCGCTTATAATCCAAAAATTTGTAATCATATGCATATTCCATTGCAAGCGGGTTCTGATGAAATTTTAAAAAGAATGAACCGAAAGTATACCTTAGAGGAATTTGGGGCTAAATTAAAGCACATCCGCGAAATACGTCCAGATATTGCGATTACGACAGATATTATTGTTGGATTTCCAGGTGAGACGGAGGAATTGTTTTTGAAAACTATGGCAACTGCGAAGGAATTTCAATTTAGTAAAATTCATGTTTTTCCTTATTCATTAAGAGAAGGAACAAAGGCTGCTGCTATGGACGGGCATGTGTCCAATGAAGAAAAACATGAACGTAGTAAAAGACTTACAGAGTTATCCAAGGAATTGGAACGAGATTATGCTATGAAATTTTTAGGAAAAGAAGTAGATGTTTTAATTGAACAAAATAATGAAGGATTTACTTCAAATTATTTGAGAGTGAGATCAGATCAAGATATTTCAAATAATACTTTGGTGACTTTAGAGATTGTTGATATACAAAATGATGAATGTATTGGAAAAGTTGTATCTTAATCCCCTTGTTTTGATGAAAACAAGGGTTTCTTTTTCGGAGACTAGGAATTTTTCTTAAAACGTTATACAATAGAAGAAGGTGATGTAGAATGAAAAAGTGGATGATTTTATTATTGTGTTTTGTTACACTTTTTAGTGTAGGATGTACTAACCAAGAAGAAGAAACTTCATTGGTGGAAGATGGAGCTTTTTTATTTGTGCATGATAATATGGTGTTTCCTTTGGGTGATGTTTTTTTGAAAGATACTTATGGAGATGCTTTAAAAATTGATACAGAGAAGGGAGGGAAGATACTCAGAAAAGAACTTATACTTATGAGCATTATGAAGTTGTTACGTATTTAGTAGAAGATTTAGAACGTATTTATCAAGTTACTTTATTGGATGATCAAGTTTCTACTATGGAGGGTGTGAAAGTATCTGATACGGTAGATAGAATGTTGCGAGTTTATGGAGAGAACTATCAAGTTAGAAATGATGGTTATGAATATTTTCGCGGAGATACCTCTTTAATGTTCTATGTCAATGCCTCTTCTATTACTAAGATAGAGTATCGTTATCAGGTAGAAACAAGTTTTGATGATGTGGAAGATAGTAATCTTCATTCTAATTTTTAATTTTATGATGAGTTTTTGAAAAAGTGAAATGTAAAGTTTCGCTTTTTTCTTGACTTATGACACGATGTCATATATACTGTTGATTGTGACGCTGTGTCACATTTTGTGAGTAAGAAGAATAGAATAGTAATTGGAGGTGTTGTATGCCTAAGAAAACTTTCTATAATTTGCCGGAAGAGAAGCGGAATAAAATTATAGAAGCTGCAAAGGAAGAATTTTCTAGAGTTCCTATTCATGAAGCTTCGATTAAAAATATTGTTGAGAATAGTGGAATTGCACGGGGAAGTTTTTATCAATATTTTGATTCGAAAGAAGATTTATTTGATGTTGTCTTTGAAGAGCTCGGAAAATTTAAAGAGTATATTTCTAAACAGTTAGAACAAGAAAAAATTGATTTATTTGACTTTAATACGTCGATTTATACTTATTTGATTCGTAAGTTAAGAAAAAAGGAAAATGTGAATTTTGCGAAAGAAGTTTTTCGAAATGTAAAAGTTTCTGAGATTGATTATCTTAGGTTATCTAAGGATAAAGAAGCAATGCCAGCTCCTTTAGAGTCAGATGAGTTTATTCGGAAAGTAGACTGTTCGTTATTAAATATTGAAGGAGAAGAGGATATTAGAAGATTGAATCGAATTTTATTCTTTATTACACGTGGGATGCTTGCAACTAGTTTTCAATATAAAACAACGAAGGAAGCAGAGGAAGAATATCGAAGTACAATCGATTTCTTAAAAGAAAAATTTAGTAAATAGAAAGGATGAATGTATGTTAAAATTACTGAAAGATTTTTCAAAAAAAGATTGGCTAACTATTTTAGTTGGAATTGTATTTATTGTGGCACAAGTTTGGTTGGATTTAAAACTACCAGATTATATGTCTGAGATTACGGTTTTAGTACAAACAGAAGGTAGTGCGATGAGTGATATTGTTATGCAAGGAGTTTATATGCTTTTGTGTGCATTTGGGTCTTTGGTGTTTGCTGTCATTACTGGTTATTTGATGGCGTCTCTTTCTTCTAATTTTTCTATGACAATTCGAGAAAAGTTATTTAAGAAGGTAGAAAATTTAGCCATCCAAGATATTAAGAAGTTTTCTACAAGTAGTTTAATTACTAGAACAACAAACGATGTGACACAAATTCAGATGCTTATTGCGATGGGGTTACAGCTTCTTATTAAAGCACCGATTACAGCAGTTTGGGCCGTGACGAAAATCTTGAATAAGGGATGGCAATGGAGTGCTGTGACTGGTGTTGCAGTGGTAATATTATTGTCTACTATCGCGATTATTATGGCACTTGTATTACCTAAGTTTAAGATTGTTCAAAAGTTAATTGACCGAGTAAATGGTGTTACAAGAGAAAATTTAACTGGTATTCGTGTTGTTAGAGCATTTAATGCTGAAAAGTATCAGGAAGATAAATTTGAAGGGGTCAATCAAAATTTGACCAATTTACAATTATCAAATCAATATAAGTTTGCGTTTATGCAACCTGTTATGTATTTAGTAATGTATTCTCTTACTTTGTTAATCTATTTTATTGGTGCTTACTTAATTCGTGATGCGATGATGGTAGAGAAGTTAACGTTATTTAGTAACATGGTAGTGTTCTCTTCTTATGCAATGCAAGTTATCATGTCTTTCTTGATGTTGGCTGTGATATTTATGCTTTTACCAAGAGCAGATGTTTCCGCAAAACGTATTAATGAGGTTTTAGATACTGATTTTGCCATTGATGAAGGTGAATTTGATGGTAAGACGAAAGAGGTTGGAACCATTGAGTTTAAGAATGTATCGTTTAAATATCCGGATGCTGAGGAATATTTGCTTGAGAATATTTCCTTTAAGGCTAATAAAGGAGAAACTGTGGCGATTATTGGTTCTACTGGTTCTGGGAAAAGTACCCTTATTAATTTAATTCCAAGATTTTATGATGTAACAGATGGAGAAGTATTAGTTGATGGAGTCAATGTCAAAGATTATACTTTGGAAGCTTTAAATAATAAGCTTGGTTATGTTTCTCAAAAAGCTGTCTTATTCCAAGGAACGATCCGCAGTAATATTATTTATGGAGATAATGGCAAAGAAGAAGTAAGTGAAGAGAAGATGGAAGAAGCTTTAAAGGTTTCACAAGCAAAAGAATTTGTAGATAAACTTGATGATGGAGTGGACTCTCATGTAGCTCAATCAGGCGCAAACTATTCTGGTGGTCAAAAACAAAGAATTTCTATTGCTAGAGCGATTGCAAGAGATCCAGAAATTTATATTTTCGATGACTCTTTTTCCGCTTTGGATTATAAAACAGATGCTCGTCTTCGTCATGAACTTAAAAAGTATGCAAAGGATGCCACGATGGTAATTGTTGCTCAACGTATTGGAACGATTATGAATGCTGATAAGATTATCGTTTTAGATGACGGGAAGTGTGTCGGTATGGGAACTCACAAAGAGTTATTAAAGAATTGTGATGTCTATAAGCAAATTGCTTTATCACAAGTATCAGAGGAGGAACTTTCTAATGCATAGAGGAAAACAAAGTACAGAGCAAGCTAAGGACTTTAAAGGTGCAATGAAAAGATTAATGATGGAATTAAAGCGGTTCCATGTATTGATTGTGATTTCGTTTATTTTAGCGATTGTGGCATCTATCTTGTCCATTATTGCACCAGATCATTTAGCTACCTTAACAGATACTATTTCAGAAGGATTAGTTGTTAATCAAGAAAATTTACAAGAACTTACAACAACTGTATCCGAAAGATTATCTGAAGAAGAACTCTCTCAAAAAATTCCAGAGATTTTAGATATTCAGATGGATGCAGGAACAATTAGAAAAATCATGGCAGACTCTAGTATTCGTGCAGAAGATAAGAGAAATTTCCAAGAGGTTTTAGGATCTCTTTCCACTGAAAATACTAGTCTATTATTAGAGATGCCAGATAGTATTTTAAATTATATTTTACCAGACTCTACTTATGAGTCAGTTACAGTTACAACAGAGGATAAGAAGTTATTGCTTCAAAGTACTAGTGAAAATTTTGAATTTTCTGAGGCAATTCAAACAATATTATTCCCAGAAGTGACGATTGATGGAGTGACTATTTCTAGTCAAGACCAATATAATTTTATTAAAGTTGCTAGTACTTTAAATGCTGATATGGATACTTCTTTTTTATATCAAAAGATTGATGAGATGCCAGAAAGTATTCGCGTGATTGTAGAGCCTTCTATGGATATGGATAAAATTCAGAGCATTGTTATCTTCTTAGCAGTTATTTATATTTGTAGTGGATTATTTACATTTGGTGAAAGTTTAATTATGACTTATGTATCTAACCATTTTGCTCAAGAATTACGAAGAAGAATTTCTCATAAAATTAATGTATTACCACTTAAATATTTTGATAAACACGTGATTGGTGATACGTTATCGAGAGTTACAAACGATGTTGATATGATTGCGCAATCTATGAACCAATCTTTAAGTATTTTGGTAAGTAGTGTTACTTTGCTATTAGGTACTGTCATTATGATGTTTGCGACAAACTGGATTTTAGCTTTAACAGCTATGTTATCTAGTATTATAGGTTTTATTGGTATGACTTTTGTTCTTTCGAAATCTCAGAAGTATTTCGTAAGAAGACAAGTAGAATTAGGTAATTTAAATGGTCATATCGAAGAAGTTTATTCAGGACTTAATGTTGTAAAAGCTTATAACGGAAAACGTGAGGTTACAGAAAAATTTCATGAATATAACCAAAATGTTCAAGATAGTGATAAAAAGAGTCAATTCTTATCAGGGCTTATGCACCCAATGATGAGTTTTATTGGTAACTTTGGATATGTTGCAGTTTGTATTGTGGGAGCCATGTTAACTATGAATGGTACAATTACATTTGGTGTTATTATTGCATTTATTACTTATGTACGTTTATTTACGTCTCCACTTACTCAAATTGCTCAAGCATTTACTTCTTTACAATCTACCGCTGCGGCGAGTGAAAGAGTATTTGAATTCTTAGATGAAGAAGAAATGCCTAAGGAAACTGCTAAAGTAACTCTTAAGAAGAGTGAAGTAAAAGGTGACATTGAATTTTCTAATGTTGTCTTCCAATATGATGGTAATCCAGAGCCAACGATTAAAAACTTTAGTGCTAAAGCGAGATCTGGTGAGAAAATCGCGATTGTTGGACCAACTGGTGCGGGAAAAACTACAATGGTTAACTTACTGATGAAGTTCTATGATATTAATTCAGGTGATATTAAAATTGATGGAGTTTCTACTAAAGATTTAACACGTGAAAACATTCATGAGCTATTTACGATGGTTTTACAAGATACATGGTTATTTGAAGGAACTGTCAAGGAAAATATCGTATATAACAAGGAAGGTGTTAGCGATGAAGAGGTGAAAGCTGTTTGTAAAGAGATTGGACTAGACCATTTTATCAGAACACTTTCAAATGGATATAATTCTATGATTGGGGATAATGATACTGTATCTAGTGGTCAAAAACAACTTTTAACCATTGCAAGAAGTATGCTTGAAGATACACCATTCTTGATTTTGGATGAAGCGACAAGTAATGTCGATACTAGAACAGAAGAGTTGGTACAAGAGGCAATGGATAAATTAACAAAAGGAAAAACATCCTTTATTATTGCCCATCGTTTATCGACTATTCGTAATGCTGATTTAATATTAGTTATGAAGGATGGTAATATCATTGAAACTGGTAACCATGATGAGCTGATGAAACAAAATGGTTTCTATGCTCAGTTATATAATTCTCAATTTGAATTATAATAGAGAGAACGTTTCTTGTTTGAGGCATTCTTTTTTTCGTTTAAAAAAATGGTTTTGTTGTGATAAAATGATAGTGTAGTATTATTTAAGGAGCAATGTTATGTTAAAGTTATATATTCCTAAAATAGAAGATTATTGGTATGAAGAAAAATTACAAAGTGATAAAGATACAATGTGTTATAATGCTGGGTATGATGTATCTTATTTTGGCTATCATTATGATACAGGATGTATT
This sequence comes from uncultured Bacilli bacterium, assembly GCA_944350285.1. Classification (GTDB taxonomy): domain Bacteria; phylum Bacillota_I; class Bacilli_A; order RF39; family UBA660; genus Ventrenecus. Next base: position 12,310 of record CALVOL010000016.1, read on the forward strand.
GATTTCCCTGAAAGTAGATGGAAGGAAATGTTTGAAAAAAGAATTAAAGAACATCGCTTTTTTGCGTATCTACAAGATGAAAGTCAATTTGTTGGTTATGTAAATTATCAGTTTAATTATGAGGAAAATCGATATGAATGTGGGATTGTTATTGATGCAAAAGAAAGAGGAAAAGGCTACGCAAAAGAAGGCTTAAAATTGTTATGTGAACATGCGAAAAAAGAAGGGATTTCTAGTTTGTATGACGAATTTGAAGTAGATAGACCAGGAGTATTAGTTTTATTTAATCAGGTAGGATTTCAGGTGGTAGAGTACAAGTATTACCAAAAGTTTCATCAAGAAGTTAAAGGGGTCGTTGTAAAAATAGATTTATAGAAAAAAATAGCAAAGTTTTTTATTTCTTTGCTAAATAATTTTTGATATTTGTTATATCGACGTTATCAGCAGGAGTTTTCTGAGTGTGTGCAAAACTTACCACCAGATGTTTTAGGAAGTCAATCGCATCTTATCTATTCTTTGAAGCGAGAAAAGAAATTTTAGGAACTTCTATTATAAATGATGACTATTTATGGTCGTTTTTGTTTTATTTCATAGAAAATATTTCAAGAAAAAAATTATTTTCTATGAATTTCTTCTTGTTCTTCTAGTAAAAAAATATAGTTTTTGTTATAATAGTTTTTAGTAAGGTGGGTGATACTTTTGTTTGTACCTTTGAAAATAACAACAGATTACACGATGATGAAAAGTTTAATAACTGTATCATCCTTAATAAATAAACTAGAAGAAGAATCAATCCCTGTTTGTGGGATTTGTGATGAAAATTTGTATGGAGTGATGGAGTTTTATAATACTTGCTTGGAGCATCATATCAAGCCAATTATTGGGTTAGAAGTAGAGATGAATCACCTTCCTTTTTATTTGTATGCTCGAAATTATGAAGGGTATTTAGGTCTTTTAAAAATTCATACTAAAAATGAAAAGGGAGAACTAGGAATTATTGATATTGAAACATGGAAAGAGAATTTAAATATTGTTCTTCCATATGCATACATAGAAGAGTATTCTACTTATGAGTCTCATTTTACTCATTTTTATATTGGCTATACAACTGAATATGAAAAAAATAATGCTTATCTTGTGACAACTAAAGTTGTGTTTTGTCCAGATATTAAATGTTTTAAAAGAAGTGATAGTGATGCTTTAAATATGCTCACAGCTATTGAAAGAGTAGAACCTTATGCTTTTATTCCTAAAAAAGATTATGAAAAAAATTCTTGGGAATATGCAAAAAATGAATATATAGAAGATGAGAGTACTAATGAATTTATTCAGTCTATCGATATACATATTCCTAAAGATTGCTGTTATATTCCTAAGTATGACGAGGCGATAGAGGATTCTTCTCTTTATTTAGCTTCTTTGGCTAAAAAAGGTCTTACCAAACGTTGTCATGGTGTTGTAAATAAAGAATATGCTACAAGACTAGAATACGAATTGGCTGTTATTAAAAATATGGGATTTGCTGATTATTTCTTAATTGTATATGATTATGTTTTATTTGCAAAAAAACACGGGATTTTGGTTGGTGCAGGCCGTGGTAGTGCCGTCGGTTCTTTAGTGAGTTATTCTTTGGGAATTACTGATGTGGATCCTTTAGAGTATCATCTTTTATTTGAAAGATTTCTAAATCCTGAACGAGTCACTATGCCTGATATCGATATTGATTTTGAAGAAACAAGACGAGAAGAAGTTGTCCGTTATGTTAAAAAAAGATATGGGGAAGAAAATGTCGCGAATATCATGACCTTTGGTACTTTAAAGAGTAAACTAGTACTACGAAGCATTGGAAAAGCTCTAGAAATCAACCAAAATGTTATAGATCATTTTCTTGCCTTTATTGATCCTAAACTTACTCTACGAGAAAATCTTTTAAATGATAGAATTAAATACTATGCAGAAAATAATCACGATATTAAAAAAATGGTGCAAATTTCCTTAAGATTAGAAGGTTTTAAAAAACATATTTCTACTCATGCAGCGGGTGTCGTAATCTCTTCAAAGCCTCTTGATGATATTATTCCAATTCATTATAGTGGTGAAGAGTTGTTAACTGGAATAACGATGAATTATTTAGAAGATTTAGGACTTTTAAAAATGGATTTTTTGTCGCTTCGTAATCTTACTACGATGGCTAATATTTTAAAATTGATTGAACAAAATACCGGTCATAAAATTTCTATTAATCAGATTAATTTAAATGATCCAAAAGTGCTTCATTTATTTCAAACTGCTGATACTGTTGGAGTCTTTCAATTTGAAAGCGAAGGAATGAAAAACTTTTTGCGACAATTAAAACCAAATAATTTTTCGGATATTGTTGCAGCGATTGCGTTGTTTCGACCAGGACCAATGGAAAATATTCCAGCATTTATTCGAAGAAAAGAAGGCACTGAGGCTATTACGTATCTTCATCCGGTTTTAGAACCTATTTTGAAAGAAACTTATGGGATTATTGTTTATCAAGAACAGGTTATGCAAATTTTAAGTGTTATTGGAGGATTTTCTTTTGCAGAAGCGGATGTCATTCGAAGGGCTATGAGTAAAAAGAAACGAGATGTGATTGAAAGTGGTCGTGATAAATTTATTAAAGGGGCTATTCAAAGAGGATATGAAATGTCTTTAGCACAAAATATTTATGAACTTATTTTAAAATTTGCTAATTATGGCTTTAATAAATCTCATTCAGTATCCTATGCGATTATTGGGTATCAAATGGCTTATTTAAAATGTTATTATCCTGTTTATTATATTGCTAATCTTTTAAATATGAATATTGATAGTGTGGTGAAAACACGAGAGTATATTGCACTTGCGAAAAAGAATGATATTACGATTTTACCGATTGGTATTAATGATAGTGAACTTGAGTATAAAATTTCTGATAGGTCTTTAAGGCTTCCGTTTTCGATTATTAAAAATTTAGGGATGGAGTCTGCGAAGACGATTACTTTAGAAAGAAAAGAAAAACCATATCATGACTTTTTTGATTTTGTGGCACGTACTTATGGAAAGAGTGTTACGAAAAAAACAATTGAGGCACTTATTCATGCTTCGGCATTTTCAGAATTCGGATATAATCATAATACGCTTTTGAATAATTTAGATAATGCGATTAACTATGCAATGCTTACAAGTGATTTGGATGAGTCTTTTGTGATGAAACCAGAAATGGCTGTTATGGAGGAAATTCCTGATTCGCAAAAAAGACAAGAAGAATATGAGACATATGGTTTTTACATTACAAATCATCCAGCTAGTAAATATATTGATCCATCTATTATGAAACTTGAAAATATCAAGCAGAATTATGATAAGAGAATTACATGTGTGGTTATGATTGAAAAGATTAAAGAAATTACGACGAAAAAACAGGAACGGATGGCCTTTGTTACGGCAAGTGATGAAACAGATATTGGAAATTTTGTTGTCTTTGCAAGTTTAATGAATGAATTAGAGGGAATTCGTGTTGGGGATGTTGTTCATGTGATGGGACGCGTTGCTAGACGTTTTTCTGATTATCAAATTAATGTGAATAAAATAGAAAAAATAGGAGGAGAGATGTAACGTCAAGCTTATGTCTCTCTACTAGACAAATGATTTTAGAAATGATATAAAACTTTAGGGAGTGTGTAGTATGCAAAATGATGTAGTAAGATTTTTAGATAGTATAGGTTATCCAGAAGCACGGGATGAACTTCAAAATGTAGAAATAGAAAAAGTTCTTTTGCATCGTAAAGAAGAATTTTTTGAAGTTATTTTAAAACATGATGTTGTATTACCTTATGAAGTTTCTAAACAATTAGTAGATTGTAGTAAAAAAGGAATTCACGGGAAAGAGAAATGTATTATTACTTTTCATTATTTAGCCGTTTTGGAAAGTGATGTTTTAGATTATGTGAAAAGTATGCTAAAGGAAAGTACTGAGAAAAAGCCTTCTTTGGTTACCGTTTTAGAACAAGATCCTCGTATTGATGATGATGTGATTACGGTAGAATGTATTAATAAGACTGTAGAAGTGGAAACAAAAAAAGAACTTCGGCAAATTGGTAAGAAGTTGTTACAATATGGCTTGGGAACTTATGAATTTAATACTTATCTAAATGAAGAACTACAAAAAAGTGTACAAGAAGAAATTCGTTCTATTCGGGAAGAGCAAAAAGTAATAGAAGAAAAACCTAAAATTGTTGGAAATTTGATTTTAGGTAAAGAAATTACAGGAGAAGCGACGGCAATTAATAATATCATGGGGGATACGAAAGGGGTCGTGTTTGAAGCTTATATTTTTGGGATTGAAACGTTAGAAAGAGATAATATTAATATTATTACGTTAAAAATTAGTGATAAGACAAATTCTATTTTAGCTAAGATTTTTAAGAAGGATAAAGGAGAATATAAAGCAGTTTTAGGCTCTTTAAAAGAAGGGGCTTGGTATAAGTTTTATGGCAATGTAGAGTTTGATAATTTTTCTAAAGATTTAGTGATGTCTGTTCGTTCTTTGGAAAAGATTGATTCGAAAGACGCAAGTAATCATGATGATGCTGAGGTACCACGTGTTGAACTTCATATGCATACGATGATGAGCGCTATGGATGGGGTTATTCCAGCAAGTTCGTTAGTTTCTAAGATTGCTTCCATGGGACAAAAGGCTTTTGCCGTGACAGACCATAACTGTGTTCAAGCGTTTCCAGAATTATTTCATGCAGTAGAAGGATATAATAAAGGTAAAGAAGGAAAAGATCGTTTTAAAGTATTATATGGAGCGGAGATGAATATCGTTAACGATGATGTGGATATTATCTTTAATAACCGTGAGTATAATCTTTTGGAAGATACGTTTGTTGTATTCGATACCGAAACGACTGGTTTTTATGCTGGTAGCGATCAGATGATTGAAATTGGTGCTGTTAAAATTCAGAATGGAAAAATCTTAGACCGCTTTGATGAATTAATTGACCCACATCGTCCACTTCCTAAAAAGATTACCGAGTTAACATTCATTACCGATGAAATGTTAGCGGGAAAAGATAGTGAAGAAGATGTTACCAAACGTTTCTTAGAGTGGGCTGGAGAAAGTCCAATGGTTGCTCATAATGCGAAGTTTGATATTTCTTTTATGAAGGCTGCTTGTACAAAATATAATTTACCAGATTTTGATTATACTGTTTTAGATACGATGAGTATTGCTCGGATGCTTCATCCAGAATGGCCTAATCATAAATTACAGACTTTAACGAAACGACTTGATGTGCCTTGGGATGAAGATAAACACCATCGTGCTGATTATGATGCAGAAGGAACAGCCATTGCTTTTTATAAAATGAGTAAGTCTTTGTATGATCAAAATATTAGTACGACAACGGAATTGTTAGATAATATTGATGTGGATTCTTTGGTGCGATTTGCTTTTCCTTTCCATGCGACGATGATAGCAATAAACCGCGATGGATTAAAAAATCTATTTCGAATTATTTCTATTGCAAATACAAAATATCTTTATAAAAATGAACAGCCAAAAATTCCAAGACGCGAGGTTAGTAAACTTAGAGAAGGGCTACTCATTGGTTCTGGTTGTATTAATGGAGAGATTTTTGATAAGGCGGGCAGTAAGGAAGATGAAGAGCTTGTTAATATGATGAGTTTTTATGATTATATTGAAGTTCAACCTATTAGTGCTTTCTCTCATTTGATTGGCCCGAATGGTAAATTTCAAAGTGTTTATCAAGCAGAAGAATATTTAAAGAGAATTATTCGTGTTGCCAAAGAAGCTGGAAAGCCAGTGGTTGCAACGGGAGATGTTCATAATCTTACGAAGGATGATAAGATTTATCGTGAAATTATTGTAAATCAAAAATTCAATGGTAAACTCCATCCTCTTAATCGAAGAGGAATGGAAATTCCAAATATGTATTTAAAGACAACCGCAGAAATGCTTGAGGATTTTTCATTTTTAGACTCAGAAGAAGCATATGAAATTGTTGTAGAAAATACCAATAAAATTGCAGATATGGTTGAGGAAATCGAGGTTATTATTGATACAAAGGGAATTCCATTTGCGCCTAAGATTGAAAACTCTCAGATGACTGTAACAGAGATGGTTTATAATAAAGCAAAAGAGTGGTATGGTGAACCTTTGCCTTATCATATTGAAGAGAGAATTGCTCTAGAGCTTTATGGGGCTCCATTTATTGATGCAGTTAAGAAAAACGCGAATAGTGATGAGGATGCAGTTATTTATAAAAGACTTCATGATGTGGTTACAAAAGGACCTGATGCTGTTCAAACAGAAATTGCGCTCAGTATTGACGATGAGATGACACAAGAAGAGAAGATGGCAGAAGCGAAAAAGCGAATGACCGCGATTATCGGTGCTAATTTCGACGTAATTTATTTGATTGCTCAAAAATTAGTAAAACACTCAAATGATGAAGGTTTCTTGGTAGGTTCTCGTGGATCTGTTGGTTCTTCTTTTGTAGCTAACTTAATGGGAATTACAGAAGTAAATTCTTTAGCCCCTCATTATCGTTGTCCAAAATGCCAGTTTAGTGAATTTAATGATGAGAATGGGGAGCCACTTGGTAATAATTATAAGTGTGGTTTTGATTTACCGGATTATAAATGCCCGAAATGTGGAACGTTGATGCATAAAGATGGCCATGATATCCCATTCCAAACATTCCTAGGTTTTAACGCGGATAAAGTGCCGGATATCGATCTAAACTTTTCTGATTTAAACCAAGCTAGTGCTCACGAATATACGAAAGTATTGTTCGGTGTTGATAATGTTTATCGTGCTGGAACCATCGGAACTGTGGCTGAAAAAACTGCTTATGGCTATGTCAAAGGCTATTGTGAAAATAAAAACATTTTAATGCGAAACATCGAAATAGAACGCCTTGCCATTGGTTGTACTGGTTGTAAGAGAACTACTGGACAACACCCAGGTGGAATTGTTGTAATTCCAGGCTATATGGAAGTCTTTGACTTCACACCTTTTCAGTATCCGGCAGAAGACCCAACGAGTGCTTGGCGAACGACTCACTTTGATTATCATGCGATTGACCAAGACGTCTTGAAACTAGATATTTTAGGACATACCGACCCAACTCAACTAAGAATGATCCAAGATTTAACAGGGGATGATATTACAAAAGTACCACTAGACGATAAGGAAACGATGAGTATTTTTACAAGTACTAAGGCTTTGGGTGTTACGAAAGAGCAAATTATGTGTGATACCGGAACGCTTGGTGTTCCAGAGTTTGGTACGCCATTTACTATTCAACTTGTAAAAGATACGAAGCCAACAACGTTTGCCGAACTTGTTAAAATTTCAGGTCTTGCTCACGGAACAGATGTATGGCTTAATAATGCTCAAGAGTTAATTCAGAAAAATGTTGTACCTTTTTCAAAAGTTATTGGATGTCGTGATGACATCATGGTTGAGCTTATGTATGGTGGTTTGGAACCATATAAAGCATTTAAAATTATGGAATTTGTTCGTAAAGGAAAAGCTAGTAAGGATCCTGAAACTTGGAGTGGTTATGTAGAAACGATGAAGAAAGCGAATATTCCAGATTGGTTTATCAATTCATGTTTTAAAATTAAGTACATGTTCCCAAAAGCCCATGCAGCTGCTTATGTTACAAGTGCTTTCCGTATTGCATGGTATAAAGTTCACAAGCCACTTGTATATTACGCAACATATTTCTCAACAAGATTCCAAGATTTTGATATCGAAGCAATGTGTAAAGGTTATGATGCCATAAAGACAAAAATGCTAGAAATTCAAAGCAAAGGATATGATGCGACTAACAAAGAGCAGTCTCTGCTTGAAACATTAAAGCTTTCCCTAGAAGCAACTGCAAGAGGAATTAAATTTAAAAATATTGATATTGAAAAAAGTGATGGGAATAACTTTATTATGGATGAGAGTGATAATAGTTTAATTATGCCATTTAGAAGTTTAGATGGTTTGGGAGATGCTGTTGCTACAAAAATTATAGAAGAAAGAAACCAAAAAGCATTCTATAGTATTGAAGATTTTCAAAATCGTGGGAAAGTGAATCAAACAACTGTTGATAAAATGCGAGTAATGGGTATATTTGGTAATATGCCTGAAACAAGTCAGTTAAGTTTATTTTAACGACTTGTTTTTTTTGTGAAATTTTTTTGAAAAATGTTGACAGGGAGGGGGGTGTATAGCTTACAATATGCCTAAAGTAGGTGAGTGTAATGAAACTAGAAAGATTTAAAGAGAAAGATAAGAAGAAAACATTTATTATTATTTTTACAGTTTGTTGTATCTTTTTGTTAGCCGGATTATTTTTGTATACAAGCTTTGCTGTTTTTACAGAAGAAAAGCAATTTAATGTGATTAACGGGACTTATCAAGATCCTGGAGATTTGTATTTCGCGGTGTATGTGGATGGAAAGATTACGAATATCATTCCATCTAAGGATAGTGGATACACGTTAGATACAGAGAAAAGTAGCTGTACAAATGGAGCAACTGTGTCATGGGATAACGAATCTTGGAGTGCATTAATAAATTTTTCTAATTACTCTGCTGGTGAAATGAGTAGAACCAAATGTACGATGTATTTTAAAGAACAAACCTTTGCAGATACTATCTTAGCGTGTAATGATACAGCGGCCAATTGTATTATGAATAATGCTAGTTTATCAAGTGAAATAGTAACGGATGATCCAGATGGCAATGCAAGATATATCGGAGCAAACCCTAATAACTATGTATCATTTAATAATGAATTATGGCAAATTATTGGAGCATTTAAAAATATAGATAACGGAAGTAACATAAAAGAAACAAGGCTTAAAATTATAAAAAATGAACCCTATAATGAGTCAATAGCATGGGATGCAAGTTCTGCAAATGATTGGAGTAATGCAAGCTTACAAGAAGAATTAAATACAACGTATTTAAATAGTATTCAAAGTCCATATCAGGAGATGATAGAAAATTCCGTATGGAATTTAGGAGGAGTATCTTCCACTTTAAATTTAACATCGGAACTTTATACATCTGAAAGAGGAACTACTGTATATAGTGGAAGACCAACAGAATGGACAGGACAAATAGGGTTAATATATCCAAGTGATTATGGATATGCAGCAAGCGGAGGAAGCACGGGAAGAGAAATTTGTTTATCTTATGATTTAGGTAGTTGGAGTAGTTATAGTGATTGTTATACTAATGACTGGCTATATAAGAGCGGAACTTCTCAATGGACTTTAACCTTGAGCTCTAGTTTATCATATGGTAAGATTTATATATTGGGTGGGAGCATTAGCATCACTGGGCGTGGGCATAACACATACTATGCAGCTTTTCCTTCCTTATATCTTTCCTCTAATGTCAAAATAACTGGTGGAGATGGTAGTGAGTCTAATCCTTATACTTTAAGTTTATAATTATTTAGTATGTTACAAAACATGCTATTTTTTTAAGTTAAAAAAATTGACTTTTTTTATAGTTCAGGCATATAATAGAGAAACCTGAAAGGAAAAGATATATGAAAATATTTGATGAAGAATTTTACTATGCAAAATTAAAAAATGATGAATTAATTCGTCAGCTAAATGGGTTATGGAAGTCTCTTAGTGGCGAATTACAAATGAGAAAAGATTATCAATTAAGCCATAAGCTTTCGGTGTTGAATATGAAAGAAGGAGTTTATGATTTTTTGAATTGTTCTGAGGCAAAACCTAAAAATAGAAAAGGTTGGTTGATTTATCAGAAATATATGTTATTTCATAACCAAGATATCAAGTTAAAAAAAGAGCTTCTATCCAAAGTTAAGAATACTCCTGTTCGAGATCGCTTTTTTATGACTGATATGGCTGATTGTGTTAGAAACTGGGCTGTGCCAGATATTCAAGTAGATGATTTTCAATCTTTAAAATATGATGAAAAGTTTGTTAAAATGATGGTTTTAGATTTTTTCGATTCTTTTAAAGATAAAGAATTGGCAGAATATGCTCGTGTTTTTACTAAGGAATACAATGCAGGATATGCTGTAACTCATTTAAAAGAAAAAGAAAATGTTTATTATAAAATGTATCCAGATTATTTTAGAGGACATTCTTTGTATCTTGTTCAAGGGACAAATACTTTGTTAGATTATTTTTTTGTAAATCATGAAATTATGGAATGTATTGCTTTAGGTATGCATGCTAAAGAACCGTGGAATAATCATGTAGAATTAGCAAGTGTTCCGGCAAATACTATGGATTATTTGTTTATTGATTATTTGAAAGAACGATTTTCTGACAATCCAGAGCAATTAGAAGAGATAGAGAAATTGAAAGTTTGGAAAAATAATCAAGTAACGGAGAAAGCGGATGCATTTTTAGAACATCAAAGAAGTATTGAAGAAGAATTGATTCGCGAAGACTTTTCTTTTGAACGTGTTTATGAAAATATGTGTGCATTAAATCGTGCTTTTACTTCTATTTTGTCAGAAGTTTTAGGTTATGCTATTTATGATAAGTGGAAAAAGAATTCTAAGAAAGGATTGGAATTGTTAAAAGCATATATTCGTACAGATTTTCCTTTGGAAGAGGAACCAGATTTTGCTTTTTTAGGACTTTCTGATGAAAATTTAATGGAGTATGCATTACAATTTAGAAATTATGGTTGGAAGCCTGAGTTTATGATGAAAAAGGAAAAGAGAGGATGAAATGATGGAAAGAAAAGAAGTAGTTTGGAATTGCCCTTTAGAGGCTGAAGTTTATGCATTGGAAAAATATAGTACTATAGAAGAAATTGCCACGGTTATGCGTCCAATGAAGGAAACGACAAGAGAATGTCTCATTATTGTTGCCCGTTCTCTTCATAAACAAGAGTTAGTTAGAAAGATTGAGCAAGCAAATGATTTGTTGTTGCTACAAAGGATAGAGAAGTTTAGAAGAGCTGTTAGAGATGATACATATAGAGAGTTTTTGCAACCATTTTCTTGGTCTCAAACGATTACATTGTCAATAAATATTGGACGTTTTTCTCAAAAATATCCTGAGGAAGAAGGACTTACTGAAGCTGAAACTAAGCAATATTTAGCAATTTTACGAACGATATTGTTAGAAAAAGAAAATGAAGAAGCACTCTTACAAAATGAAGTTTCTCCAGTTGTGTTAGAGAGAAAGAAAGTTTAGTTTTCAAAGAATATTTTCATATAGTTTAATGTTATAAATATGAAATTGCGTATAAAGAATCGTTATAATGAAGTAATCCGTTCGTTAGAAGAAAGTATTGAGAAACAAGGAGAATTGGCTTTAGAAATTGAAAAGTTAGAGGAGTTAGAAGAAAAAAGTCTTATTTCTTATTCCTTGAATGATTTGATTGTTGCTGATATTTATGATATATCCGAAGAAAAAGAAATGAAAGTTTAGGCATTTATTATAGAGAGGTTCACGGATACTTTAATGCGTATTCTTCATAAGATGCAGAAAGAGTCAACTATCCAGAGGAATATTATTCTTTTTCTAATGCAACTTCTTTGTTTTCGTATTTGACCGTATCGGAAAAGGGTTCAGGCCATGTGCTTCAGCACATAAATTCTTGGTTACAATTCACAGCTGATGAAAGTGGATAAGTAGCTAAGTTGCCCACAAAATGCGATAAAATCGGGAAAAATCGCA
>CALVOL010000017.1 GCA_944350285.1 uncultured Bacilli bacterium
ACACGGTATGCTTTAGCATAGTATGACTTTCAGTCATCCATGCAAACCCTGTACTTTCAGTGCAGGGTGGTTGATAATTAAAAAAGAGAAATGGCAAAGAACGCGTGATCACTGCACCAAAGTATCATTTAAAAAGAATTCAACGAATTTTATTGGAACATGTTTTGATGGATCAGGCTATTTCTTCTTATGCAATGGCTTATCGTAAAGGTTATTCATTAAAAGATAATGCAAAAATTCATGTTGGAAAGCATATTCTTTTAAAATTGGATATTAAAGATTTTTTTGATAACATTAGTTTTATGGATGTGTATCGTACTTGTTTTTCTAAGTTTCCTAAAAGTATTGGAATGCTTTTTACTTATTTGGTTTGCTATGATGAACATTTACCTCAAGGAGCAGTTTCTTCACCAATGATTTCTAATTTGATTTTGAAAGATTTTGATGAAGAAGTTGGCCATTTTTGTGAACTTAGAAATATTTCTTATACAAGGTATTCTGATGATTTAACTTTTTCTGGTGATTTTGAGGTACGAGAAGTGATTTCTTTTGTCTCTAAGCTTTTAAAAAAGCAAGGATTGGAATTAAATTATAAAAAAATTCATGTGGTTCGTCATCATCAAAGACAACTTGTTACAGGTGTTTTAGTGAATAATAAAGTGTCTATTCCGAATTTCTATAAAAAGAACATTCGTCAAGAAATGTATTATATTCGTAAATATGGAGTGACAAGTCATTTAGAACATTACCATCAAGATATGGATGAATATGTATATTTGAAATCTTTACTTGGTAAAGTGAACTATGTTTTACAAGTCGAGCCTTCTTTAAAAGAATTTTTCAAATATCGTGATTATTTAAGAAAAATTCAGTAGTGTTTATCTACTTTTTTTTTTAGAAATTTAAACTGTTTTTAATTTTTTGCTAAAAAGTAGTTGACAAATTGGCACGTTATTCATATAATGTTAATAACAGATGGCCAAGCTGTTAAATTTTTTAGAATATGTTATTCACAAAATGATAATAACACAAAGGAGGAAGGATATGAATTCTGAAGCAAGAGACGTTTTAGCTAAGTCCATAGAGGCATATCAAACTAAAGAAAAAAAGTTAGTCTCGTCCATTCAAGAAGGTTACATAGGAAAGAATACTTATGAAGTTACGTTAGAGAATGGGGAAACGATGATAAGTGACCAAATTACTAAGAGAAAAGATCATGGAAATGCGTCGGTTATTCTAGCAATTACTCATAATCATAAGTTTCTAGTTGTTGTACAGTCAAGACCTAATACGAAAGAAACGGTGGCAATAGAATTTCCTGCCGGAATGGCAGATGAAAAAGAGGTAGGAGAAATTACAGCCGTTCGAGAACTGATGGAAGAGACAGGGTATTTACCAGAGACTATTTCTAAACTAGAGGAACATTATCAAGATCAAGGATGTAGTAAGGCAGTTATTACAACTTATTTAGCAGAAGGATGTAAAAAGGTTAGGGAACCTAAATTGGATGCAGATGAAAATTTAAGTTATGTATTGTTAACAAAACGGGATATTGAGGAGTTAATGTTTGGACGACGTACAGTTCCGACAAGAGTTAGACAATTTTTAGAAGATGTAATATATGACTTTTTAAAGCGACATCCACAGAGATTCGAAAGAGAAAGAAAAAAATTAGAACTTAGAATACGTCAGGATAGCTTAATTAGAGAAATTGGTATGCGTGATGCAAATTCTAAAATTGCTTATTTAAGTTACAAATTAGAAAGAAAATAATTTTTTTAAAACTTGTTATTAACAAAATGTTAGAAAGAAAGGAAAGAGAGATATGGTATTAAAGATGAACCGTAAAATGATAAAGAATATGATTGAACAATACTATCAAAGATTTTATAACATGGAAATTACTGCAGATATTAGAGCAAGTAAGGAATGTATGGGATATTATGAACAGGAAGGATGTATGGTAACTATTGTTGCTCGGGGCGTGAAAACGTTAATGGGTGAAAGTATTCCTTATGAGGAGAGAATTACAGAGGAAAAATTAGAGGAAATTTGTAAGGAAATGCTTGCTTTAGAAGAAATGGAGGTATTACGAATTTCTTTTGATTCAGGACTTACTGATTCGACAGAGGGGTATGGATATGGTGAGCTTACTGTTACAAGAGCTTATTTTCATGGGATTGAAGTTACTGTAAATCCTATTCAGCAAATGAATTTAGTTAGAAAATAAAATTATTTTTTTAAAATGTGTTATTAACGATATATTAAGAAGAAAGGAAAGAGAGATATGAAAAATTTAGAAGAAGTAAATAGTGCAATCTTCGTGATTGACATGAATAATGGATTTTGTGAGGAAGGAGCACTTGCAGATCCAACTATAAAAAGAATTGTTCCAAATATTAGAAAGATTATTATGGATGGTTTGAAAAGAGAAAGTGCTTTGTTTTTTGTAAATGATAAACATACAGAAGATAGCGTAGAAATAAAAAGATACGCAGGGCATTGTATTACTCCTAGAGAACAAAAAACAATTAAGGAATTAAGTATTTTTGAAGAATACGCAGATAGAGTTTTTTATAAGAATTCTACATGTGCATTGTTTGCACCAGGAATGATGGAGATGTTACTTCAAATGAAAAACTTAGAAAGAATTGTGATTACTGGGTGTTGTACCGATATTTGTATTATGAATTTTGCTGTTGCATTAAGAAATTTTATGGATGAGTGGAATGTCGATGTTGATATTGTGGTACCTATAAATGCAGTAGAGACTTTTCATATTCCGAATGTTCATGAAAGGGAAGAAGCAAATCAATTTGGATACCGAGTTATGGAAAGTAATGGTATTCGTTTAGTAAAGGAGATGGATTAATATGAACGAACTTAATTTAGCAATGGCTACTGATTTGTATGAACTTACAATGAGTCAAGGATATTTTAATGAAAAGAAAACAGAAGAGGTTGCTGTATTTGATGCTTTTTTTAGGAAGATGCCATTTGATTCAGGCTACGCTATTATGGGTGGACTAGATGAAATTATTCGAATTATTCAAAACTTTCGTTTTACGGAAAAAGATATTGAGTATTTTAGAGAATTACATTTATTTACAGAACCATTTTTAGAATATTTAAGAAATTTTCGGTTCCATGGTAGTATTTATGCTATTTTAGATGGCACGGTGGTGTTTGGAGGAGAACCGCTTGTAACGGTGAAAGCTCCTTTGATAGAAGCCCAGCTTGTTGAAACGGTGCTATTAAGTTATTTGAATTCTCACATTGCTTGGACAACTGCTTCAAAAAGAATTAGTGAAGCGAGTGGGGGAAGAGCAATTAGTGAGTTTGGTCTTCGAAGAAGTATGTCGCCAATTGCTGGGCTTTATGCTAGTAAGTGTAGTTTTATAGGAGGATGTAAATCTACTTCTAATGTGCTTGCTGGACAGGTTTATGGTATTCCTGTTAGTGGGACGATTGCACATAGTTATATAACGTCTTTTGACTCAGAGTATGATGCATTTTTAGCTTATGCTAAAGCTTATCCTCATGCTTGTACATTACTTGTCGATACTTATGATGTGTTAACAAGTGGGTTACCTAATGCTATTCGTGTAGCAAAAGAGTTTTTAATTCCAAATGGGCAAAAATTACAAGCAATTCGGATTGACTCTGGAGACCTTGCTAAGTTATCGAAGGAAGCCCGAAAGATGCTTGATGAAGCAGGACTTACTGAAACTAAGATTTGTGTATCGAATGGATTAGATGAAAAAGCAATTCGTTCTTTATTAGAACAAGGAGCCCCAATAGATTTCTTTGGGGTTGGAGATAATATTGTACTTCCTAATTATGCTAGAGTGGGTGTCGTTTATAAAAATGTTGCATTACAAAAAACGAAAGATGAAGAATTTATTTCTAAGATAAAGGCTAGTAATGATGAAGCAAAAGCAATTACTCCGGGATATAAAAAAGTTTATCGTTTTTATGATAATGAAAGTAATTTGGCTTTAGGGGATGTGCTCGCATTTCATAACGAAGAGATACCACAGAATGAATTTACTTTAATTGATCCGGTGAATAACTTAAATCAAACAACGATTCGAAATTACAGGGTTCGTGAGCTACAAGTTCCAATTTTCTTAGATGGTAAATTGGTTTATAAAGAGCCTTCTATTTACGCAAAACAAGCTTATTGTGATGCGGAAATGTTAACTATTCCAGAAGAAGTAAAACGTTATGAAAAACCTCAAAAATACTTTGTTGATATGACGAAGGATCTTATTCAAAAGAAAAGAGAGTTACTTACTCTTGCGAAACATCAAGAAATGTCTTTAACAAGAAAAGTTGGATAGAAAGGAAAATAGTGTATGAATAAAGAATTTGGTTATGTTAGAGTCGCGGCAGTTGTGCCAGAGTTAAGAGTTGCTAATCCTATATTTAATACAGATGTAATTTTAAAAGAGATAGATGTTTTGGAAGAAAAGGGTGTACAAATTGCCCTTTTTCCAGAACTAAGTTTGACTGGTTATACTTGTGGAGATTTGTTTTTACAAGATGTGTTGTTAGAAAAAGCTAAGGATAGTTTGATAAGACTTGCACATGCGACTCAGGATAAAAACATTTATGTGATTGTTGGGCTTCCTTTTCTTGTTGGAAACGAACTTTATAATTGTGCCGCAGCGGTTGGAAGAGGGCATATTCTAGGAATTGTTCCGAAAACTTATATTCCAAATTATCAAGAGTTTTATGAAGCAAGATGGTTTTCTTCTGAAGCTCATTTACAGATGACAGAGGTTACTATTGAAAATGAAGTCGTGCCAATTGGTCGGGATTTGCTTTTTCAGGATACAGAAAAGAATGCGATTACGTTTGGTATTGAAATTTGTGAAGACGCTTGGGCACCAAATTCTCCAAGTACGCATCTTTCTCTTTCAGGGGCAACTATGATATTTAATTTATCTGCTAGTAATGAAGTGATTGGTAAGTATGAGTATCGTAAGAATTTACTTAAAATGTTATCTTCTAAAAATACTTGTGGTTACGTATATGCTTCTAGTGGGGTAAATGAGTCTAGTTCTGATTTAGTTTTCTCGGGGTTTGCAGGAATATTTGAGAATGGAACGTTGTTACAAGAAAACGACCGATTTTCCTTTGAGACAAATCACATTATCGAAGATGTAGATGTCGAGAGAATTATGAGTGACCGGAGAAAAAATAAGAGTTTCTTTGGTCAAAATACACGGGTGTCACGTGTAATACCAATTACGATTGTTGATAAAAATACTGATTTTTTAAGAGAGTATTCTACTATGCCATTCGTACCAAAGAATGAGGGACTTCGTCAAGTACGTTGTGAAGAAATTATTCGTATTCAAGGTTCTGGACTTGCAAAAAGAATGAAAGCAACAGGTATTAAAAAGTGTGTGTTAGGCCTCTCTGGAGGACTTGACTCTACTCTTGCATTTTTAGTGATTATGGAGAGTTTTAAGATGTTACATATTCCTTTTAAGAATTGTATTGCAGTGACTATGCCTGGTTTTGGAACAAGTAAGAGAACTCTTGAAAATTCTTTAAAACTTATTGAAGCTTATGGAGTTACGGGTATGGAAATTTCTATTAAGGATGCTAGTTTACAACATTTTAAAGATATTGGGCTTGATGTGTCTAAAAAAGATGTTACTTATGAAAATACGCAGGCACGTGAAAGAACGCAAATACTGATGGATCTTGCTAATTTACATCAAGCGTTAGTAGTTGGGACTGGTGATTTATCAGAACTGGCACTTGGCTGGTGTACTTATAATGGCGACCATATGTCTATGTATGCTGTGAATACTTCTATTCCTAAGACTTTGGTAAGATATTTAGTTCAGTATTTTGTGGAAAAAGAAGAAAATGAATGTATTAAAAAGACGCTAAAAGATATTTTGGATACGCCGATTAGTCCTGAACTTTTGCCTCCTGATACACTCGGAAATATTACGCAGAAAACAGAAAGTGTTGTAGGTCCTTATCTTTTGCATGATTTTACGATGTATCACTTTTTGAGGTATGGAGCAAGTCCAAAGAAGATTGAGTTTTTAGAAAATCATGCTTTTCAAGGAATGTATTCTAAGGAAGAAATTCATAAATGGTTAGATTTTTTCTTTCGAAGATTTTTTAGTCAACAATTTAAAAGGAATTGTATGCCAGATGGGGTAAAAGTTGGAACGATTAGTGTTTCTCCTAGAGGAGACCTTAGAATGCCTAGTGATGCTGATGCAAGTATTTGGAGAGATGAATTATGAAAAGTTTACAAGTAGTTACACCAAGTGAACCGTGTATCTATCATTGTCCATTTTGTATTTCTAAAACACATCGACACTTTAATCGATTTCAAAATGTTTATCAAGAAGATTTTCAAAAATGGAAAACATCTTTGGAACAAGTTTTAGAAGAAAATAAAGATTTAAAAACGGTTGTTATTACAGGGACGAATGAACCAATGCAGACACCAAAGTGTGTTAAAGATATTTTGGATATTGTTCGAGCAAAGAGAAAAGATGTTACGGTAGAAATTCAAACAAGACGTTATTTGCCTAGTCGTCTTTATGAAGAAATTGATATTGTGGCCTATAGTATAGCTTCTTTTTCTCTTTTGGATAAAATAGAGGTGTGTGGCAAGAAAGCACGTTATGTTATTATTTTGACAGACTCTTTTTCACATAAATCTTTACAAGAAATTTTAGCAAACATTCCTGATACGGTATCACAAGTTACGTTTAAGGTGTTACAAGAAAGTATTGAGGGAAATACCGAAGTGGATAAATGGATTCAAATTCATAAGGCAGATGATGAGACTGTGCAAAAATTAAAAGAAGATATCTCAAATTATCATGGAACTAAATCTATTTTATTTGATGAATGCTGCATGAATGCTAAAGCACGTTATGAGATATTTCGATGTGATGGCAAGGTTTATAAAGATTGGGATGAAGTAAAATGAAAATGGGAATTTTTGGAGGAAGCTTTAATCCTCCACATAAAGTTCATAGACAAATTGTAGAGACTTTAAAAAAGCAGGGATATGTAGATAAAATCATTATTGTGCCTACAGGAATTCATTATGAATATAAAAGTAACTTAGTGGATAATCGTTATCGATTAGATATGTTACATCTTTTGTTTTATGACTTAGATTACGTTTCTATTAGTGATTATGAAATGAAAGAGTATCCTGTATATACTTATCAAACCTTAGATTATTTTAATAAGCAATATCCACAGGATGACATTTATTTTATTTGTGGTGTCGATAATTTAAGTTATATGAATGAGTGGAAGCATCTAGAAGTAATAAAGAAGTATCCTTTGCTTGTTTTGGAAAGAGGAAATGTTAGTGTACCTAGTTGTAATTTTGATGTAACAATGGTTTCTTTTTCTAGATCTAATATTTCTTCTACATTGGTACGTGAAAAAGTAAAACATAAGGAGTCAATTCTTTCTTATGTTCCTAAGTCAATTGCTGATTATATTTTAAAGCATCAATTATATAAGGAGTGATTTTTGTGGATATGATTGAAAAGTTAGTACATGAATTAACGGAGAAAAAGCTTACGATTTCTTTTATGGAAAGTGCTAGTGGTGGGGGACTAGCTAATGCCGTTACAAATGTAGAAGGGGCAAGTGAAGTGTTAGGATTTAGTGCGGTAACCTATAGTAATGAATTTAAAATTAAAATGGGTGTACCTCAAGATGTTATTCTTAAATACACAGTTTATAGTATAGAAACTGCAAGAGAAATGGCTCGTAGCATTAAAGAGTTTAGTCATCCTTCTATTGGTGTAGGAGTTACTGGTAAACTAAATCGTGTGGATAAGTATAATTTATATGGGGATGATCATGTTGTTTTTGTAGCAGTTTTTTATCAAGGACAGTTTTATGAGTATTCTTATCGTGCTCAAAAGAAAAGTCAAAAAGAGAATAAGGAAGATTTGATTTTATTTATTGCAGAAAGAATATTGGAGTTATTATGAAACGGGTAAAGTTGTTTGTAAATCATACTGAGAAAGCACGTAAGGTAGCTAGTGAGTTAGAGCAAGAGCTTTTAGAAAACCGACTATCTAATTCTCTTCGACCTCAATTAGGGATTAGTGTAGGTGGTGATGGTGCATTTCTTCGTATGGTGAAACAGTGTCACTTTAATGAAAATATGTATTTTGTAGGAATTCATGCGGGTACACTTGGCTTTTTACAAGAAATTGATGTGGCGCGGATGAAAGATTTTGTAAGTCGTTTAAAAGAGAATGATTATAAAATTGAAACGTTAAATTTAATTGAGGTACGTGTGGTTACAAAGATGCGTCAGTATGTTTTTACAGCGTTAAATGAAGTTGTCGTTCGTGATAAAGAGTTTCGGACTTTGAAACTCAAAGTAGAAGTTTACTCAGAACTATTAGAGCATTATGTTGGTGATGGACTATTGATTAGTAGTTCGACAGGGTCTACTGCATATAATATGAGTTTTGGTGGGGCGATTGTTTATAATACTTTAGATACCTTACAAATTACACCGATTGCCCCTTTAAATAATCGAGTATACCAAACGTTATCTAATTCTTTTATTCTTCCTTCTGATAAGCATATTATTCTTTCTTTGGAAGGAGAATATTCTAATCTTTTCTTATCTATTGATGGGGTGAATAAGACTTTCCAAGATGTTGTAAGAGTTGAGACTAAGATTAGTGACAAGAAATTAAGTGTTCTTCGGATGCAAGATTTTCATTTCGTGCGAGTTGTTCATGAAAAACTTTTGGATTAATGGTATACTAGTAGTGGAGTTGATATTATGTCGTATAAAAATGAAGAGGAGTTTTTAGCTCATTATAATCCGAATGAATTTGATAGGCCTTCTGTGACAACTGATATATTAATTGTTAGTATTAGTGATGAGGCCCCAACTAATTATCGTAAAAGTAAGAAGAAATCTATGAGTATCTTGCTCGTGAAAAGAGATGACTATCCTTTTAAAGATATGTGGTGCTTGCCGGGTGGATTTCTTCGAATGGATGAGGAGTTAGAAGACGCACCAAAAAGAATTTTGGCAACCGAAACAAATTTACGAGATATTTATTTAGAGCAGTTATATACGTTTGGTGGTGTTCATCGTGATCCACGGATGCGGGTGTTATCAGCTTCTTATATCGCTTTAGTAGATAAAAATAAGTTGCCTGAGAAAATTCATGAAAATGCAAAGTGGTTTGATGTCGATTATGTAGAAGATCATGATCACGTGAAAGTGTATCTATCTAGTGAGGAAGAAAATTTTTCTTTTGAGATTAAGAAAATTTTGCACGAAAAAACAACGGACCGTTACCGTTTTGAAATTGTTTCAAATGCTGCTTTAGCATTTGACCATCCACTCATTATTTGGAGTGGAATTGAAAGACTTAAGAATAAGATTAGTTATACGGATATTGTCTTTAATATGATGCCAGAGTATTTTACACTTGGAGAACTTCAAAAAGTTTATGAAGTGATTTTGCATAAGAAACTGCTTGACCCTGCTTTTCGTAGAATTATTGCTGATAAAGTAGAAAAGACAGAATTTATGGAAACAGGGGCAGGACATAGACCATCTTATATGTACCGATATAAGAAATAAAACAGGGTTAGTAGCCTTGTTTTTGCTTTGATAGATTTTATAAAAATTGATATTATTTTTCATATTTGTTATACTATTAATGAAATTTTGGAGGTCTTTATGAAAAAAGTTTGGCAATTTATTAAGGAACATCGTATAGCTATTATTTTTTTTGTGTTTTTTGTTCTTGTTTTTATACAACATCAATTTATATGGTTACATCATGATGATTATGCTTATGCATCTTTAAGCTATGTTGATATTGGAAATGTTGGTAACCAATTTAGTTTAGGAAAATTGTTTGAATTTTTGTTTGTTCATTATATGAAATGGGGAGGCCGGATTCTTTGCTTTTTTGTTGAATGTTCATTATTGCGATTTGGTTTGCCTGTTTATCGTTTTGTCCAAAGTTTTGTTCTTGTTTTTATATTTTATTTTATATATAAGTTATTGCTATCAAAAACCAAATTAAAAGATTATCAATTGGCGCTTTTTGTTGTTTCAATGTATGGTTTTTTAGATATTATGCTATTAAGAAATAGTATTTTTTGGGCTTCTGCTTCGACTGCTTATTTGTTTCCTTTACTACCATTTTTTATGTTAGTGTATGTGACACAGAAAAAATCTGAAAGATACATTATAAGCGCTTCGATTTTAAGCTTTTTAGCTGCTTTTTCTCAAGAACAAATTGCAGCGTTAACAATTGTTTATATTATTTTTTATATTGTTATAGAGTGGTTTTTAAAAAGGCAAAAAGATAAGAAACAAATTGTATTTCTTTTATTTTCTTTATTAGGTTTTGGTATTCTGATGCTTGCGCCTGGAAATCAAATGAGATTGGATACTACTTCTTCTTTTGCAAATCTAGGGTTGTTCCAAAAATTAATGACAACAATTCCGGCTATTATCAGTGGAGTATTTGCTACTTATAATGGAATGTTTTTAACTCTATTTTTTATCGCGGTGTTTATTATTTCTTTTATCAATTTAATCAAGTATCGTTCTAATCTTTTGATCAAGTTTTGCTCTTTTTCTAATGTTATTATTGTGTGTTTATCATTACTTATGGAAGGCAATAACTATTTTACTTATTTTGCTTCGATGACTTCTAATTCTACTATTTTACTTTTTATAAATTTTATTTATTTGGCGCAACTTTTGGGTATGGTGATTAGTATTTGTTATTGTTGTTATAAAGAGCGTGAATTTTTAATGCTAGAATTATTTTTAGGTGGCTTGGCTAGTTTGGCAGTAATGCTATTTGCTCCTTATTATCCACCACGTTCTTCTATACCTTTTATTTTTGTTATGTTTATTCCGATTAGTTATGTTATTGGCAATGTTCTTGCAAAAAGAAAGGATATTTCTAATATTTTAATTTGTACCCTATGTATTATTTCCTTTATTAATTATGCTACAATTGTACGAGGATATTTTAAAAATAATGAAGTGAATCAATATAATGATAGCGTACTTATTTCTTCTGCTCAAAAAATTCAATCAGGAGAGAAACTAGATAAAATTGTATTAAAGAAGTTAGTTGATCCAACTTATGGTGGTGATATGCCATATTATGAAAACTGTGAATATATATTAGAATGGATGAAAAATTACTACTCAATTCCACAAGATGTTGAAATTATTTATGAGTGATAAATTGATATTATTTTTCATATTTGTTATACTATTAATAGTTATTTGAGGTGAAGCTCGTGAAAAATATTAAAAATGAAAATGCAATTGAAGTAATAGATGTTACAAAAAATTTTAAGATTTATTATGATAAAGCTAGTACATTGAAAGAAAAAGCTTTTTTTTGGAAACGAAATCAAAGTGAGGTTTTTACTGCTTTAAAAGATATTAATTTGACAATAAAAAAAGGCGAGACTGTTGGACTTGTTGGGGTTAATGGTTCTGGGAAAAGTACGCTTTTAAAACTTATGACGAAGATTATTTATCCGAATAAAGGGAAAGTAGTTACGCATGGAAAGCTTACTAGTTTGCTTGAGCTTGGAGCTGGATTTCATCAAGATTTTACAGGAAGAGAGAATATTTATTTTAATGCGGCTATTTTTGGGCTTACGAAGCAGGAGATTGATAAGAGATTAAATACCATTATTGAGTTTTCAGAACTTGGAGAGTTTATTGATAATCCAGTTCGTACTTATTCTTCTGGTATGTATATGCGCCTTGCTTTTTCCATTGCTATTAATGTAGATGCTGATATTTTGTTAATTGATGAAATTTTAGCAGTTGGAGACCAACATTTTCAAGAGAAATGTTTTAAGAAACTTGAAGAGTTAAAGAATAGTGATAAAACAATTGTGATTGTCAGTCATAATTTGGATCAGATTGAAAAATTGTGTACAAGAGCAATTTGGATTAATGATGGTGCCCTCGCTATGGATGGTAAACCTCATAATGTTATCGAAGAATACTTAAAGAAATGCGGGTGATTGTCATGTTTAAGAATTTGTATCAATATCGAGAACTGTTAAAGACAAATGTTCAAAAGGAAATACGAGGAAAATATAAGGGTTCTTTTTTAGGCATTTTGTGGAGCTTTTTAAATCCTTTACTTATGGTACTTGTTTATGCCATAGTATTTCCATATATTATGAGAACTAATATTGATAATTATTTGGTTTATTTGATTACTGGTGTTATTCCATGGAACTTTTTTACGACTTGTATTACGACTGGTTGTAATTGTGTATGGATGAATGGTGGAATTATTAAGAAAGTATATTTTCCAAGAGAAATTTTACCTATTAGTGTCGTTGTAGCGGGGTTAATTAATTTCTTGATTTCTTGTGTGATTATCTTACTTTTTGTACTCTTTAGTGGAATTGGATTTAGTATACAGTTACTATGGCTTCCTCTTATTGCTATTATTCAAACAATTTTAAGTTTAGGACTTTTATTTATTTTAAGTGCTATTAATGTTTACATTAGAGATATTGAATATATTGTAGGGTTCTTCCTTAATTTACTTTTTTATGCTACCCCTATTTTATATACAGTAGATATGTTTCCACCAAAATTTCAATGGATACTCTATTTAAATCCAATGACTCATTTGGTAGATGCCTACCGTGATATTTTCTATTATAAGACGATGCCTGATGTATCTTCTTTGGTTTTTATAGCAATTTTCTCATTGTTAGTTTTAGGAATTGGTTATTTTATTTTTAGAAAATTAGAAAAAGGATTTGCAGAAGAGGTATAGTATGGTTGCTTTTGTTATTTTGCATTATAAAAATTTAGCTGATACTTTAGAATGTATTTCTTCTATAGAAAAACTATTGGGTTCCAAGAAGATTATTGTTGTAGATAATTGTTCTTTGAATCTTTCTGAAAAAAAGCAATTGCAATCTTGTTGTGATAAGTTGATTTGTTTAAAACAAAATAGAGGATTTGCTGAAGCGAATAATATTGGGTGTAAATTTGCTATCAAAAATTATAACCCTGATTTTTTAATTGTGATTAATAATGATACTATTATAAATCAAAAAGATTTTTTAAAGATTATTCAGTTGAAATATCATCAATATCATTTTGATGTTTTGGGACCTCGAATTATATGTGAAGAGGGAAGTGGCTCTGTTAATCCTTATCTTCCATTAAAAACCATAGAAGAAGTTGAAAAAGAGTTAAAAGTTCAAAAGCAGTTGTTATTGTTTTATCGTCATGCTGTTTTGTATTTTGGTTTGGTACTTTATATGAAATTGAAACATTTATTTGTGAAAAAACCTGTTTTTAAAAATGGTGATCAAGAAACGCTTGGTGTTGCGTTGCATGGATGTGCATTGATTTTTTCAAAACAATATTATACTAAATTTAAAAATGTTTTTTGTGAAAAAACTTTTTTATATCATGAAGAGTCTTTTTTGTATTTAAGAATACAGCAACAAAATTGTGTGAGTCTTTATTCTCCTTATTTAGAAATTATTCATAAAGAAGGAGCTAGTTTAAATTTAGTATATTCTAATCAAAGGCGACGAATGTTATTTCGTACGCAAGAAATTATAAAGTCTTTACAAATATTAGAAGATGTGATGAAGAAGGGAGAATATATATGAAAAGACCTAAAGTGTCGGTAATTGTAAGTGTTTATAATACAGAAAAATATGTGCAAAAATGTATTGATTCAATATTGAATCAAACTTATCCGAATATTGAATTAATTTTAATTGATGATTGCAGTGTTGATAACTCTCGTGAAATATTAAGAAAATATAAAAATAAATCTAATGTAATATTAATAGAGAATAAAAAGAATAGTGGGTTGTCTTATTCTAGAAATGTTGGATTGAAAAATAGCACAGGAGAGTTTATTGGATACATAGATTCTGATGATTATATCGATCCTGATTATTATGAGAAGTTAGTTGAATCTATTATTGAAAAACAAGCGGATATTGCTGTTTGTGATATGAAATTATATTATGAAAAAACTAATACGTATCAGATTAGTCATGGATGTGAAGGAACCGATAAAATTGATTTTATTAATAATGGACTTGCAGCTTCTGCATGTAATAAATTATTCAAAAGAAATATTATAGAAAAATATCCGTTTGCTGAAGGAAAAGTTAATGAAGACATTGCAGTTGTAATTCCAGCTTTAGTGGATGCAAAAAAAATAGCATATGTTCCAGATGTATATTATTATTATGTTCAGCGAGATAATTCTATTCAGAATTCTAGTTTTAGCGAAAAAAGATTTGATATTTTTATTGGGGTAAATAGTACTTTGAAAAGAATTGAACATCATAAAGATTATGAGTTATATAAAGATGCAATTGTTTACAATCAAATTATTTGTTTATTTATCTATGTATTTCCAAAAATTGATAATTATCAATTGCGAAAAAAATATATTAAAAAATTTGCAGAACTTTCTATTGATTATAATGTGCGTCAAAATCGCTATTTTTGGAAATTTTTAAGTTCTATGAATTTTAAAAGCCGAATTTATTATAAATTATTATTTAAATTTGTTTATACTAAACATTATTCTTTAGCTAGTTTGTTTATTTCATTTCTTAATTTTTTTAAAAAAAATTTAAAAAGAAAAATTATTCCTTCTATTGATATGGAAAAATTGATTTCATTAGCACAAAAAAATCAAAAGATGAAAGAAATTATTTCTATTTCAGTCGTTGTTCCTAATTATAATTATGAAAGATATTTGGAAGAACGTTTATATAGTATTTTGAGTCAAAAAGTAAAGATATTTGAAATTCTTTTATTAGATGATTGCTCTACGGATAGTAGCCGTAAAAAAATAGATGATTTGGTGAAAAAATTGTCACCTTATATTACAATCAAAAAAGTTTATAATGAACAAAATAGTGGCTCTGCTTTTAAACAATGGGAAAAAGGATTCCAATTAGCAAAAGGACAGTATATTTGGATTGCAGAAGCAGATGATTATTGCGATAAAAATATGTTGAAGTATTTAGTAAGACCAATTAAAAAGAATAAGAATGTTATGATTTCTTATTGTGATACAGCATTTATTGATGGAGTTGGTAAAATGATTTTGCCAAGTATTAAAAATGAAATCGATATTATGAAAACGGGGCATTGGGATCATAATTTTGTTAATTCTGGTGTAGATGAAATTCAGCACTATTCGTTTTTGAATTGTACAATTGCTAATGTTTCATCTACTTTAATAAAGAATGGAAATTATCAAGAGTATTTTAAATTGTCTGGTGAGTTTAAACAATCTGGAGACTGGTTGTTTTATGTGAATATAATGCAACATGGTGATATAGCATATAATACTAAAACTTTAAATTATTATCGAGTCCATGGTAATAATGTTTCATCTATTATGAAAAAAGACGCTCATTTAAAAGAGATTAAACGAATTCATCATTATATTAATGAAAAATTTCCTTTTGATAGTTTTCAGAAAAAGGAAATTAAGAAACGTTATTCTTTTTTAGAAAAAGTATGGAATTTAAAAAAATAAAAAAACTCGGAGTGTGAATATGAAAGAATATGAATATCGAAAAGAAGTGTATGAGTTAAGACAGAAAGTGAAAGATTTAGAAAATAAAAATTACAACTTAGAGAATACTTTGAATCAAATTTTACAAAGTAAAGGCTGGAAATTTCTTGAAAAAGCTAAGAAGGTAAAAAATAAATGTTTCACTATCAAAGGAGTTCTTCCGACCTCTACTGTAAATCCTTCAAAGTCTTTTTCTTATGATTATAAAACTGAACCTTCATATGTTAGTCATTATCAGGATAATATTGATTTTAGTGATTTACCAGTTTATATTAAAACTTTAGCTTTTTATTTGCCGCAGTTTCATTGTATTCCAGAAAATGATGAATGGTGGGGGAAAGGGTTTACTGAGTGGACTAATACTAAGAAATCTAAGCCCTCATTTGATGGTCATTATATACCCAGAATTCCTCATAAAGATATCGGTTATTATGATTTGAGTAATGTTTCAGTTTTAAAAAAACAAGTGGCATTAGCCAAACAGCATAAAATATATGGTTTTATATATTATTACTATTGGTTTTCTGGAAAAAGACTTTTGGAAAATCCTTTAGATTTATTATTAGAACATCAAGAAATTGATTTTCCATTTGTTCTTTGTTGGGCTAATGAAAATTGGACTAGAACTTGGGATGGTTTGGAAAAAGAAGTTCTAATGGAGCAAAAATATTTGCCAAACGATCCAGAAAATTTTATTAAAGATTTACAAAAGTATGTGTCGGATTCTCGTTATATAAGAATTAATAATCATCCTTTAATTTTAGTCTATAATCCTGATGCGATTCCTAATTTTTCTTCTGTGTGTCGTAAATGGAGAGAAACTGCTAAAAAAATTGGAATTGGCGAAATTGTAATATGGAGCAAAACGGAGATTGGCAATCCTTCTTATAAAAATACAGAATTTGTTGATGGGGAATTTGATTTTGCGCCTCATGGCTTTTATCTACCCAATGATAAAATTACGGGTATTTCTAATGCTTCTTCTGTCGTTAATTATTCTAAATTGGTTCATAATTTGTGGGAAACTTATATAAATCATTATCCTTTAAAACCATTTAGTTATTCTGTTACTATGGGATGGGATAATTCTGCCAGAAGAAAAGAAAATTTTAAAATTTATTATCATTACTCTTTGGAATCTTTTTATTTATGGACGACAATGGCTGTAAAAAAGATGAATTTTAATTCGTTTTCGGATGTGTTTTTGTTAGTAAATGCGTGGAATGAGTGGGGAGAAGGGACTTATTTGGAGCCCGATGAAAAATATGGATATGCAAATATTAATACTTTATCTAGAGCTATTTGTAAAATTCCTTTTCAAGCAAATTTTAAAGTGTTTCATTCTGAGCATAGCTTAAAAGATATTCAACCTAAGATTGCAATTCAAGCTCATGTTTTCTATGAAGATTTATTTGAAGATTTGCTAAAGCAGCTAATGGTTATTCCTTATTCATATGATTTATATGTTTCTACTGACACCGAACAAAAAAAGTCTAAATTGATAGATATGTTGAATAAATTTTCTTTTCAAAATTATTCTGTTGAAGTTTTTCCTAATAAAGGAAGGGATATTTATCCTATGTTAATACAAATGAAAGAACGTATTGATCAGTATGAATACTTACTTCATATTCATACTAAAAAAACTATTACCCAAGATTATGGAGATGAATGGAGAAATTATTTGTGGCATAATTTATTGGGATCGTCGGCTAATGTAAAGAATATTTTTTTTGAATTTGGAACACATCGTCAAATAGGTATTATTTATCCTATCATTTATTATAAAGTTTTTGATCAATTGGTAAATCCTTACGGTTCTGTTGGTAAAAGTAATCAAAAAAATTTGGAATTGCTGTGTTCGAGATTACATATTTCTAAAGATAAGTTACAGCCAAACATGACATTTCCTGTGAGTTCTATGTTTTGGGCTCGCACTGATGCTATTCGTGAACTTTTTTCCATTAACGATTTGTTGGATTTTGCAAATGAGTGTGGTCAAGTTGATGGAACTATGGCTCATGCAGTAGAAAGAATTTTTGATTTGCTGGCTGAGAAAAATGGATATGAGACTTTAGAAATTTTAAATCAATTAAAACAAGGGGAGTTGTAAAATGATAAAAAAGTTAAAAAATATAGATAAGTATTATTTTTTGATATTTGGAATTTCTATTTTTGTGTTTTTGCCATTTGTTTCGAAGTTTTATTTTTGGGGACACGATACACATTATCATGTATCAAATATATTAGCTTTAGATCAGGTATTTCGTTGGGACAATTTGTTTCAATTAAAAATATTTCCGATAATTGCTCGTGATTTTGGCTATGGATCCGGAATTTTTTATCCTCAATTGTCTCATTTTGTTGCTGTTATTTTTTATAAGCTCTTATCGCCTTTTCATTTAAATGTGACATATGCTTTGAAATTGACTCATTTTTCTGCTATGTTTTTATCAGGAATATTTATGTATTTATTATTACAAAATATATGTAAAAATAAAAAAATTTCTTTTGTGGGCTCTTGTTTTTATATGACTATGCCTTATCATATTATAGATACAATTATTAGAGATGCATTTGCAGAAATTTTTGTTTTTACGTTTTTGCCTTTAGTATTTTTGGGCATTGTTTATTTGTTTCAAGGTAAGTATCTGGGATTTTATATTTCATTTGTGTTTGGATATATTGGATTGTTTTTTTCTCATCTAGTTTTAACTGTTTATGTAACTATTTTTTTAGGCATCGTTTTGCTCTTAAATTTTAAAAAAGTATTTAAGAAAAAAATTTTTTTTCGATTGGTTTTAGCAACTTTTATTGTTATTTTGTCTGTTTTATGTTTGTTAGTGCCGCTTTTGGAACATCGTTTTTTAGGAAATTATGCTGTTTTTTCTGATAACTTTATGGCTAGTGTTCCTATTTTAACGAGGCATTCTCTTAATATTTTTGAGTTGTTTTTATGGCAGCAAAGATCTGATACTCATCTTTTGTTTTATATAAATATTGTGCCCTTTCTACTTGCCCTTTATGGTATTTATAAAAGGAATTTTTATAAAGAAAATGATTGGTTATTTCGAGGCGCTGTTCTTATTGCTGTTTTATGTATAATTATGATGTCCACATTTTTTCCATGGAGTAAAATGCCTTCTTTTTTACAGATGATCCAGTTTCCTTGGAGATTAGAAATATTTTTTATATTTTCATTATGTATATTAGCTGTTTTTGCTTTAATGACCTTTTCTAAAGAATTACGTTTAGTGCTTGTTTGTGTTAGTATTTTATCTTGTTTGTTTTATACGGTTCAAGTGTTATCTTTGCAGAATTATTCTAAAATAGATTTAAATGAAATAAATTTTAGTTCTTCTGGAACAGGTGGTGGGGAATATTTTCCTGTTAATGTTATTGATAATTTTGATTATTATGAAAATAGAAGTAATGATGTTTTAGTTACTTCTGGCATAGCAGATATTTCTATTTTAGAGAATAATACACCTGATTTAACATTTAAAGTCAATGCGCTTTCTGATGTTACATTAGAATTACCAAGGATTTATTATTTAGGCTATCAAGTTGTTGCAACTTATGAGGATGGTTCTTCTGAACTTTTATCTTATGTAGAAAATACAAATGGCTTTATTGAAGTAAATTTGCATCGTAGTGCTAATGTGCAAGTTACTTATTCAGGCACTGTTTTGGACAAACTCTCAAATATTATTAGTTTTATTGTAATGGTTTTATTTTCCCTCATTATGATTGGCTATAAAAAAATTAAGTTATTTAAAAAGTAGTTAAAAATTAAAAGAAAGTTTTTAGTTGCTTTTTTTCTTTTTTTATGGCAGAATACAGTTAAGGAGTAGGGGTAATATGGTTAAAATTTTATATGTAGTTATTCCTTGTTATAATGAAGAGGAAGTAATTTGTGAAACAGCGAGACAATTAGAAATTAAGATGAAAGATTTAGTTCGAAAGAAAAAGATTTCTTCTAAAAGTAAAGTGATGTTTGTCAATGATGGAAGTAAGGATAGTACATGGGAGAAAATACAAGAATTGCATCAAAAAAATAAGCTGTTTACTGGGCTATGTTTATCTAGAAATAAGGGGCACCAGAATGCCTTATTGGCGGGTCTTTTGACAGCAAAAAATTATGCGGATATTGTGATTAGTATGGATGCAGACTTGCAAGATGATATCAATGCTATCGATGAAATGATTGAAAAAAATTCTTTGGGAGCAGAGATTGTTTACGGTGTTCGAAGTTCGCGGAAAAAAGATAGTTTTTTTAAACGATTTACAGCAGAATCTTTTTATAAAATTATGAAGTTTTTAGGTGTCGATATTATATTTAATCATGCGGATTATCGTCTTACTAGTAAACGTGTGTTAGATGCGTTGGAGGGTTATGAAGAAGTTAATTTGTTTTTAAGAGGAATTTTTCCTTTGATAGGATATCCTTCTAGTGTTGTTACTTACGAGAGACACGAGAGGTTTGCTGGTGAGAGTAAGTATCCTCTTAAGAAAATGCTTCATTTTGCTTGGGATGGAGTTACTTCTTTTAGTGTGAGACCGATTCGGTTGATTTTGAATCTCGGAATTCTTATTTTTGTTATTAGTTTACTTGTTACGATTTATTGTATCGTTGTAAAACTTTTTGGCTATACGGTAGATGGTTGGACTTTCTTGGCTTGTTCTGTCTGGTTAGTCGGTGGTGTTACAATGCTATCTTTAGGAGTTGTTGGTGAATATATAGGTAAGATTTATAGTGAAGTGAAGGCTAGACCACGTTATCATATTGCGAGAAATTTGGAGGAAGAGCATGATTAAGGTGTTAAATATTTTATTTGTTGTTATTGCAACTGGACTTATTTTATGTTTTTTTCGAAAAAAGGATGAAACGTGTGATTATAAATATTACAGTGTTTCTGTTGTTATTCTTTCTTGTGCACTAGTGTTTTTATTTACCTATGGGCTCGGCAGTATTCCAAATGGACTTCATGTAGATGAAGCCGGTATGGCTTATGATGCACTGAATTTAAGCTTTTATAATGTAGATCGATTTTTGTACCATAATCCTGTATACTTTATTAATTTTGGTGGTGGACAAAATGCTTTATATACTCATTTAGCTTCTATTGTTATTGATTTTTTAGGGTATTCTATAACTACTTTAAGGTTACCAGCGGTCTTCTTATCTTTTCTTGCAGTTTTTTGTTTTGTTATGATGATTAAGAAAGCACATGGAAAGTATCTAGCTGTTATCGTATTATTTTTACTTTGTGTGTTACCTTTTTCTATTATGCATTCGAGATGGGGATTAGAGTCTTATTTATTATTTCCGATGAGTATCATTTCTTGTTTTTGTTTATTTTGGGCTTTTTTGAGTCATAAAAAAAGATGCTTTTTTTTAGCAGGTATTAGTTTTGGACTGACGCTTTATACTTATGCAGTGTCATATCTCATTTTACCAATCTTTTTAGCAATAGTATTTCTTTATTCTTTGATAAATAAGAAAGTAACGTGGAGTGAATGTTTTTGCTTTGCTATTCCTTTAGGAATTCTTGCGCTTCCTCTTATTTTGATGCTTTTGGTAAATAATAATATTTTATCCGAAATTGAAACACCTTTCTTTTCTATTCCTAAAATGTTTTTTTATCGTGGAGGAGAGTTTAGTCTTTCTAATATTCTTAACAATTGGGATTTGTTTGGAATACTATTTTCTCAGGATGGTCTTATTTATAATTCCTTTGGTAAGTTTGGTACCATGTATTATTTTAGTATTCCGTTTTGTATTTATGGATTTGTATTCGTTGTTAAAGATGCTATTCAAAGTATGAAAAAGAAGAGTATATCTTTGGATTTTATGATTTTAGCTTTCTTTGTTGCAGTATTTTTAGTAACTATGCTATTAGATGGACCTAATATTAATCGAGCAAATGCAATTTATTTTCCACTGATCTATTTTGTGGCAGTAGGTATTTATCATCTTGTATGTAAGAGTAAGTGGATTAGTGTGGTTATTCTTGCTATGTATCTTATTTTCTTTAGCTTTTTTGGTAAATATTACTTTGTGACTTATCCAAAGGAAGTTCATGACTCTACTTATTTTGTTTCTCAAGATTATGTAGAGGAGGCTATTTTCTTCGCAAATCAGTTAGATAAAGAACGTATTTATGTAATTGATATGCCAAATTATCAACCTTATATTTATACAGTTTTGGCTTTAGAGATGGACCCTTATACATTTAATCAAAGTCTTGTTATGGACGGTGGAAGTGTTGTTCAAGTTGGAAGGTATTACTTTCGCTTTGATGAGATAAAAAAAGACGATGTTTATATTTTCTTAAAGGAACATATGATTCCAGAAGAAATAAAAAATGCAGATTTTGATTGTATGAAGTTTGGAAGTATTACTGTATACTATTAAAAATAGTAAAAATTTGATAAAATCTTTTTAAGAAAAAGGTGATGAAATGAAAAAGATTAGTGTTATTGTATCTTGCTATAATGAAGAAGAGGCTTTACCTTTGTTTTATGAAGAGATGAGTCGTGTGATGGCTGAAATGAAAAAGTATCAATTTGAACTTATTTTTGTCAATGACGGGAGCAAAGATAACACTTTAGAAGTGATTAAGAAATTACAAAAAAAGGATGAGAGAGTACGGTTTGTTTCTTTTTCAAGAAATTTTGGAAAGGAAGCTGCGATGCTTGCGGGACTTGATTATTCGGTAGGAGATTACGTTACTTTAATGGATGCGGATTTACAAGACCCACCTAAGATGCTTCCGGAAATGGTAAAGTTTATCGAAGAAGAAGGGTATGACTGTGTTGGAACAAGACGTGTGACAAGAAAAGGAGAACCACCTATTCGTAGTTTTTTTGCACGACGTTTTTATAAGATTATTAATCGTATGAGTAAAGTAGAAATGGTAGATGGAGCAAGAGACTACCGGCTTATGACTCGGCAGATGGTAGATTCTATTATCAGTTGCCGAGAATACAACCGTTATTCTAAAGGGCTTTGGAGTTTTGTAGGTTTTAAAACAAAATGGCTTGAATTTGAAAATGTAGAAAGAGTCGCTGGAGAAACTAAGTGGAGTTTTTGGAAACTATTTAAGTATGCCATTGAAGGTATCGTTGCTTTTACAACAGCCCCTCTTACTATCGCAGCATTTTTAGGAATTTTGTTTTGTTTCATTGCCTTTATTATGATTATTGTCATTATTTGTAAAACTTTAATTTGGGGAGATCCAGTTGGTGGATGGCCAAGTCTTGCTTGTATCATTATTTTTGTTAGTGGTATTCAGTTATTCTTTATGGGTATTTTTGGAGAGTATTTGGCTAAGACATATTTGGAAACAAAGAAAAGACCAATTTATATCGTGAAAGAAACTGAAAAAGATTTGAAGAAGTAATAAATGAGAATGGTTGAAGAAAGATATTTTACACAAACTAGAAATGGTTTGTGTTTTTTAGTTGTAATTTATTCTAGTGAAATATAGTAACTCAACACTTTTTTGTTTTGCAATACTTTTTTAATAAAGGTACTTCAATTCGCAAAATTTAAAATAAGAGAAACTAATTAGTCAAAGAGCATAAGAAACCTAGAGAATGAGCAGTTG
>CALVOL010000018.1 GCA_944350285.1 uncultured Bacilli bacterium
TATCAAATCTCATATGAAAAAGCAGGTATATTTCAACCTACTTTATGGATAGTTTCAAACAAACTATCGGAAGAACCGAAACTCGCTCTTATTCTTTATTTTTTGAAGCAAATATTATATAAGATCTCAGCATTTTCATTTTTATATAAAATGAGATAAATCGCTTCTAAAATAGGATATTTCTTTACTTGACTTCCTAAGTATAAAATCATATTATCAATATTTTCGTATCCTTCAACAGTATTTTTCTTTAAATATTTTGAACCTTCATTTACACTGATGCTTCTTTTTCTTCCATACATAAAATTTCTTGATTCTAACATTGACGTTGTTAAGAAAAAATCACCAGTAATCCCAGAACATAGTTCTGTATCTTCAAAATCAAATTTTTGGTATAGTAAATTAGACAATTCTTTGTAACTTTCTGCAGAATAGGATAATAGAGTAGAAGAATAGGGATATTTCTCGTAAATAATTCCAGCTCCAATTGCATAGATATTTTTCAATACACTAGATATTTCTAACACGTTAGACTCATCTATTTTTTCAAGATTCACAAAATCCGGAAGTAATAATTTTAAAAGAATAAAATCACTTTTTTTTCGGGTTGTTAAAGAAAGAACACATGGGCTATTTTGCATTAAATCTCCTGCCATATTCGGCCCAGCAATATAGTTAATATGTGTACTTTTTAATGCTTTTTTTGCGTAAGTTGTTAGAAAATATGGTGCAATATCTAGTGTTCCTTTTGTTCCAATGTAAATTGGTGTCTTTTTAAGTGGATAATACTTGAGCTCATTCATTACATCTACAAAGAATTTGCTGCTTACTAGGATAAAGATTACATCCGTATCTGTTAAAGCTTCTTCATAACTAGCGGTAAGATGGATATTATCATATAAAGGGATTTCTACATCTTCTACTGTCACTTTTTTCTTTTTGATACTTGTCTGCACCCATTTTTCATCATGAGACCAAACAGTAATTTGATTTTCTTTCTTTTCTTTTAATAAATTTACTACAGCCAGGCTAAAAGCACCACTGCCAATACATGTTATTTTCATTTGTCATTCCTCATTTCTTGCCATAATTTATTTAAATTATTTTCGTATTTATTATTACGTGGATGGTAATATTTTTTGCCTCTTAAGTTCGCAGGCATATATTCTTGTTTCACATAAGAATTCGGATAATTATGCGGATACAAGTAATCTTTTGAATTTGTTTTGATATGATTTGGAACATTTCCAGTATTGCCTTTATGTAAATCATTTAATGCTTCGTCAAGAGCTGTATGTGCTGAATTCGATTTAGGCGATAAAGCCATCTCTGTGACAATCGTTCCTAAAGGAATTCTTGCTTCTGGAAGACCTACCAGTTCACTTGCAGAAATCGCTGCCATGACTTTAGGTCCAATGGATGGATTTGCAAGCCCTATATCTTCATAAGCAATCACACTCATTCTTCGATAGATACTATCTAAATCTCCGGCTTCAATCAGTCTCGCTAAATAATGGAGGGAAGCATCAACATCACTACCACGAATGGATTTTTGAAAGGCGGATAAAACATCATAATGTCCATCTTCATTTTTATCGTGAAAAAATACTGGCTTTGCATGAATATTTTTTAATAATTCTAGAGTAATATGATAATCTTTTGAAGCATAATAAGCAGTTTCTAATAGATTCATCGCACTTCTTACATCGCCACTAGAGGAAGCCGCGATAAACTCATAAGCATCTTCATCCACTTGTATTTCTGATAATTTACTACTAGCTCTTTTCAAGCCAATCACAATATCTTCACTTGTTAGATCTTTTAATTCAAAAATCTGCACACGGCTACGAATAGCCGGATTAATTTTATGATAAGGGTTCGAAGTTGTAAGACCGATTAAAGTAATGAGTCCTGATTCGATATGTGGAAGGAGTAGATCTTGTTTATCTTTATTCATACGATGAATTTCATCAACAATTAAGATCATATCTCCATGCATTTTTGCTTCTTCAATTGCTATATCAAAATCACTCTTATTATTAATTGTTGCATTTAAAAAACGATAAGGTTTCTTTAACTCTTTTACAATTGCGTTTGCTATTGATGTTTTTCCTGTTCCTGGACGACCATATAAAATCATTGAACATAAGTGATTATGTTTGACCAGATTTGTAATCACTTTATCTGGCCCGACTAGATGGCTTTGACCAATAATTTCATCCAGTGTGGTAGGTCGCATGATATTGGCTAAATTTTCCATAGAATCACCAGAAACATTATATCAAACAAACTATCGTTTGACAATTTTTTTGATTCTGTTTATACTAATTTTGGTGAGTATATGGAAAAGCAATATCCAGAGGAAGTAAAAAAATATTTGAATACCTTGCAATACGAAAGAAAATTGAGTTCTAATACAGTAAAATCCTATGAAGAAAATTTAGAAATATTTTTAGATTTCATAAAAAATAGATCTATCTTTCAAATCGAACAAACTGATATGGAAAATTTTTTGAGTAAACAAGAGAAAACGGAAACGACAAAGGCGCATTATTTGACCGTTTTAAATAGTTTTTATACATTCTGTATCAATGAAGGTTACACAAATTATAATCCATGTGAAGGGATTCCAATGCCACGACTAGCAAAAAAAATCCCCGAATACTTAACGTATGAGGAAGTAGATAAACTATTGGATATTCCGCTGAATACACCATACGATTATCGAACCAAAGCAATGTTAGAGTTAATGTACGCAACGGGTATGCGAGTT
Source organism: uncultured Bacilli bacterium (assembly GCA_944350285.1). Classification (GTDB taxonomy): domain Bacteria; phylum Bacillota_I; class Bacilli_A; order RF39; family UBA660; genus Ventrenecus. Next base: position 2,774 of record CALVOL010000018.1, read on the forward strand.
AGCGAGTTACTAAGTCTACGTTATACTAATGTGGATTTTACAAGTGATTTAGTAAGAGTAGAGGGGAAAGGGAGTAAAGAGCGGGTAATTCCCTTTAATGAAACAAGTAAAAAATATCTTGAGATTTACTTAACAAAATATAGACCTATATTAGTGAAAAAAGGAAAAAATTACCAAGAATTGTTTTTAAATAATCGGGGAACTCCAATCTCTAGACAAGGCTTCTTTAAAATATTAAAAAATCTTTGTATTACAACAGGAATTTCAAAACAAATTAGTCCTCATGTTTTAAGGCACTCTTTTGCTACTCATTTATTAAATCAAGGAGCGGATTTAAGAGTGATTCAAGAGCTTTTAGGACATAGTGATATTTCCACGACTCAAATCTACACTCATGTATCGAAAGAAAGAGAAAAAGAAGAATATCTTAGCAGTCATCCAAGAAGCAAAAAAGAATGATATATAACCATCATTCTTTTTTGAATTAACAATTTCTATTGTTTTCTTTTTTTTCTTGTTGTTCTTTTCTAGAGTTTTGTCTCTTTTGATTGTTTTGTCTAGAATTAGAACGATTTTCTTGTTTATTCTTTTTCATTTATTTTCCCTCCCATTAGTATTATGGTTGAAATTAATAGAACCATACAAAGAAAATAGGAAAAAGATTGCCAATGTTTGGTATTTCTTGTACAATATTTTTAGGTGGTTTTCATGAAAACAAATTATTTTCTTATTATAAATATTAGGGGAAAAGCTACAGCAATCTATTTAGATAATGATCCTAGGCCATATGTTGATATTTCAGAGATTGATTTACAGACAATGAATTATTCTAGAGAGGAAATTATTGAGTTTGCTCAGCAAAAAATATCAGATTTGCAAAAGCTACCTCCAGATAAATTAAATCTTTGTGATATTTACGTTCTAAGAGTACGAGAGGACAAGAAACATAAATTTTATTTTAAATTTTATGAATGCATTTATAAAACATCTGGAATTAGTATTGCAGAGTGTGCCGAAGAACGGTTAAATCGTATTAAATATAATTTAGAACGGCAAAAAGGTAAGCCAAAAGTCAGCATTGATGTATCATCTTCACCTCATTTTCGCCATCTTGTAAAAACTCTATTAGATGGAATCATAGGAGATTCTAAATTTTTATATTCTATTATTAGAAGAAAGAGTTTTTTAAATGATCATTTTATGGATATTTTGAGGGAACTTAGTAAACCTTATAACTATCATAATATGAATTATTATAATTATGTTTATCCAGAATTACAAAAGGAGTTAAAATCTTATAAGCAGTTGCGAGGATTATTTTTAGAATATAAATACTTTTATAAATCTTTAAAAAGACCTGAAGCCCTTGACCGATATAGCAGTTTATATTCCAGTGATGTTTTCTCCTATAATGATTACTTTTATATTACCAAATATAATGCAGATAATGATCCCCGCAAAACCTTTTTATGGGACCATATAGATAGCAACTTCCCGTTATTGGATGATTTAAAAACAATTTCTATATTAGAAAAGGTAAAACGTGAACCATTTCAAAATAAAGAGCTGGAAAAATGGTATTATTTTGGAGGGATAGAAGCAATTTTTATGAATATGGATACAAATGAAATTTATTCTTGTTCTAAAGAAGATTTATTAAGAGCAGGAATTATCTCAGATAATGAATATCTAGAATATTTATATAAAAAATACGAAAATCGACAAAGACCTTTAAGATAGCATATTTTTCTTTTATCAAACATAGTATTATTTGGGTGATACTATGTCTTTTTTAATTCCTATTCTGATTTCTAGTATTGCAGGATTATCTACTGTTTTAGGTTCTTTGGTAATCTTTTTTAAATGGAAAAGAGAAAATATTAATAAATTTATTACGTTTTGTTTGAGTTTTTCTTTGACTATCATGATAGGTATCTCCATTACTGAATTAATTCCTGAAGCTAGCTTTGCAATTCTTACTGAATTTAAACTTGCAAAAGGTGTATTCTTTGCTTTAATTGCTTTTGTTGTGGGAATTGTTTCTATTTATTTTATTAATAAAAAGATAGAAGAGAAGGGGAGTCATGATACTGATTTATACCGTTTAGGTATATTGTCTATGCTTGCTTTAATGCTTCATAATTTTCCGGAAGGAATTGTTACTTTTTTAAGCAGTTATCAAAATTTAGAATTAGGTATCAAAATTAGTATCGCTATTATGCTTCATAATATACCTGAAGGTATTAGTATTGCTGTCCCAATTTATTATGCAACAGACTCTAGAAAAGAAGCAATAAAAAAAACTTTTTTGTCTGGTCTTGCTGAACCTCTTGGGGCAATACTCGCTTTTATCTTTTTAAGAAAGTTTATTACAGATACGATGATTAGTTTTATTTTGATTTTTGTAGCTGGAATTATGATTACTTTATCCATACATGAATTATTACCTAAGGCATTAAAATATTATGAAAATAAATTTATTTTGATTGGTAGTGGAGTAGGGATAGTACTTCTCTTGATTAATCATTTTGTTTTTTAAAGGGGTGCTCACCCTTCTTGCGTACAAATGTATCGGTGTGGGAATGCTATAAAGATATAGTTAATTAGTTAATATTAAGTTATTATTTAAAGTTACAATTCATAATGAATAGAGATTTATTTTAGCTTATTAAATAAATATAATAGGAATAAGATAAAGAAAATGCTAAATATTAATATAGATATTTTTATTCAATTTTCGTTAGTTAACATAATATCTATTATGGGATTAATTTTTTAAGGATAAAAATAAGAATAAAATTTATTTATAAATTGTTTTTAAAGTAATCGATCTATCGGTTTTACTTAAATATCTTTCTTATTTGATTTATGTTTCTGATCTACTGTAGTATCGATTCTTTAATTAAATTTATTATTTTTTAATTTTATATATATATATTATTTATAATCATATTATGAATTTAATACATTTTTATATGCATTATCAATTAATTTTACTTATTTATTTTGCATCAAGATGAACAACTAATCACTTTAAAATATTTCGATGCAAATTAGAAAGAATATCAATTTATTAAAAAAGCTCCCCTACTTCAAAAAATAGAATCGATAGGGGAGTTGTTCATTTTTTAATCTTCGTTTGCAATAATAGAACCACGAGATTCTATTTCAGCAATCTTTTCAATGACTTCTTCAGCATTTTGAGTATTTAGTTCTGTATATCCAAGTTCTTTTAAAGCCTGATCCTTAATAGAAAATAATTGTTGGGTACGACCTAATTTTTCTTCCTTTTTTTGTTCAATTTCTTGAGCAAAACGACGGTGAGACTCAGCCAATTTGCTACGAGATGCTCCTCCGTTGTTATATAGCGTTAATGCAGAAAATAAAATACTTTCAAAGATGAATTGTTTATCTTCGTTAAATTTAAAATCGTCTGGATCCGTAAAACCAGTAATTTTTGACATATAACCGAAAATATATTTAATTTCAGGAACATTTGTCATTGATTGAAGCATATGATATAGATATAAAAAAGCATAGTAATTTTCTTCTTTCCTTTTTTCGTCACTTAATTTTTCTTTCATTAAATTAACAATATCAGAAAGAAGAATTTGAGATTCACGATTTAAATTCTTAATATCTAAATAATTCTCGTCCCCATTACTAGCCTTTAACCCTTGATTTAGGCGATTTTCTACACTCATAAGATAATCAGTAGAAACTTCAATATCATCTAATTCTTTGCTATCTTGAATATCAAATAATTTATATAATAATAATTTTTTTTCTTTTGGCCATTTACTAATATCGTCAAGTTCCAAATAATTATAAACCATCTGTCTTGACACTCCTAAATATTTTGCTAAACGTACTTTAGAAATCCCTAATTCTTGTAATAATTCGTTTAATTTATTCATATTATCCCTACTCTCTTTAATTTACATTCTAATTATAATGCACTTAACACTTTTATGTCAAGTATAAGTAAAATTAAATGATCAAAAAATCCAGCTTATTGGCTGAATTCTGTTTGATTCATAAGATCTTCAATCATTCTTTGATATTCTTCTTTTTTTTGCTCATCTTCTTCCATCTCTATCAATGTCATTAAATAACTTATATATTGCGATGGCATAATATTAGACTCAGTGATCAATTGATATTGTTTCTTCATTATTTCATAATCCATAACTTTTATCTTCCCCTTTTCTTTGTTCCAGCAAACCATGCCAAGAATTTAATCTTTTTAGTTCTTGATGATATAAAGCCAATGTTTGAAGTTTATGAGGTATGGTATATATAGGAATGTTTTTAGAAAGTGTTTGTTTGATTTTCTTTTTTAAATATTGAGTATAAGTAACGATCATGTCTGATATGTCTTTTTGATAGAAATCATTTTCAAATAATAAAATTCTTTCGTCATCATTTAAGCGAGCCAAAGCACGGTATTGCATAACAGAATAAAATTCTTTTATATCCTGTATTAGCAAAGGATATTGACTTTCCATTTGTACTTTATCATCTAAAAGAGCTATAAAATCTTTACGTGTACCATCTTTCTGAAAGGCTCTTGTAAGAATTCCATCTAACAAAAATGGATACTTTTGCATACCTTTAGTCACTTCTTCTTCGATCCAGGCTTGTTCTATGAATTTCTTAGAAAAACGTTTATGAACCATTTGATTTTCATGAGAAGATTTCGTAAGAAATTGTATTTCTGAATCAATTTTCCAAAATGGAAAGTTTAAAATATGCTTGTCCAAATATGTAATAGCTTTAGAAATAGCATATAAATCCGCACTGGCCTCTTCTTTATTAATATCATAATTCATACGATAATAAGTGTTAGTAACATCTAGTTCATTAATATAAAAGCGAGTCATAGCAAAATCAAAAATTTCTTCTTTAAAACAAGTAGGATTATGAATCAATTCAGAAACGAGACAATGATATTCTTCATGAAATGCGCAATAAATGACATAAAACAATTGTTTTTCTTTATTAAACCTAGGCAATTTATCATTGGTATTGTAATAAATGGTATGGTTTGAAAATGCCTTCGTATCCATGATGAATGATCCTGCTGCAGCAGTCGCACTATTTTGTTTCTTTTGAAATTCTACCGAAACACCATACTGTAGATCCGTTTGAAAATCTAAGACAATACCTTTAAAAAGCAGATCTTTATACTTCGGAATATCTAGATCTTTATAATGTTTTAAAAGATAGTTTTTTCCTGCTAAACAAAATTGTTGTACTGGAGGTGTAGATAGATGTATGTAAGGTCTAATATATTCATAAAACTCAAAAAATTCTTTCGGAGTACAACTCAAAATATCCGTAGCAATTTGCTTTAAAAAATCTTGACTTCCATTAGGATAAATAGACAAATAATTAAGATCAAACATTTCTTTAGAAAAACAACTTAAAAACATTTCTAAATCATCTCTTAATCCAACAAAATAATGTTTTCCTTTTAAATTTTTAAGAAAAGATAACGTATTCATTGTAGCCTCCTAATCACTCAAATACCAAAGTTTCTTCTGATCTTTATATACTTCTTTGATAATACCACTGCCAAGGCATTCTTCACCAAGATAAAAAACACAAAATTGTCCAGGCGTCACAGATTTTATCCCTTCCGGATAACTAACTTTTGCTTCATCATTTTCTAAATATTCTATTTGAATTGGATAATCTTCCCCACGATAACGGAATTTAGCAGTACAAAATGCCGGATGAGTCGCACTAATAAAGTTCACTTGTTCTAATAAACAAGAATCGCTAATTAAATACTTACTATCCTCACCAAAGGCAACATAAAGTTCATTTTTAGATACACTTTTGCCACATACATAATGCCGTTCTTGAAAACCAGAAAGTCCTACGTTTCTTCGTTGGCCAATCGTATAATTCATAAGCCCAGTATGAGTCCCAATTTTTTTCTTTGTTTCCACATCAATAATGTCACCTGGATTGGGCTTTAAATAATTTTGAACAAATTTTTGAAAGTTTCTTTCCCCAATAAAGCAAATACCAGTAGAGTCTTTCTTCTCAGCAACATTAATGCCGGCTTCTTTGGCAATTTTTCGTACTTCCTCTTTAGTATAATCTCCGACAGGGAACAACACATCTTTTAATTGATTCGGTGATAATTGAGCCAAAAAATATGTCTGATCTTTATTTAGATCTTTGCCACGTAATAATTTTCCGTTTGTAAGCCTTGCATAATGCCCAGTAGCCATATAATCGGCGCCTAATTTCTTTGCTTCTTTCTTAAAGACATCAAACTTAATATATTTGTTACATAGTAAGTCAGGATTTGGCGTACGTCCTTTTTTTAGTTCTTCTAAAAAATAGGTAAAGACGTTGTCCCAGTATTCTTTAATAAAATCAACTCGGTGCAACGGAATGTTTAAGATTTCACATGTTTTTAACGCATCATTATAGTCCTGTTCTTGTGGACAAATTCCGTCCTTTAAGGTAGGATTTCCTAAAACATCATTATTTAATGTTGCATCCCAATTGCGCATAAAAAGCCCCTCTACTTCATATCCTTCTTTTTTTAATAGGTAAGCACTCACAGCAGAGTCCACTCCCCCACTCATACCAACAATTACTTTTTTTGCCATAAAACCACATCTTTCTCAACCAATTTTACCAAAAAACAAGAAAAAAGAAAAGTATTGCTATACTATTTCTTATATCGCGTTAACATAACTTCTTCAATTTGTTCTATACTTAATTCAATAGCGCTTACATGATCGCCATTATAAATATTCCAAGCAAACTCATCAAAAAATCTTGAAGCATAAGCACTTAACCCGCGAAGTCCTAATTCTTGGATGCCATTTTTTTCAAAAGCATCTACCATAGAGGTAACAAAAATCTCTTTCGAAGGATGATAGTGAATTTCTATTCCTCTTTCTGCTAAAATCTTTGATTTGATATTTAATATACTTAGCTTTGATTCTAAAAGATATCTTTTTTGATCTTCTTTACTTAGCATATTTAACCGGACAATCCGTTTCATTCGAGACAAGAATTCATCAGGGAGTCCATAATTTGCAAGCATTTTTTCTAATGGAATTTGTTCCTCCTGTGTATGATTTTCAAATCCTATCATATTTTTATTAGAAACTGTTGTAAAAAGACTTTGAAAAGCCCCAGCACAGACAACCGTTAAATTTTTAGTATCCATTTCTACTCCGTTTGACAAATTATAACGACCGCCTTCAATGATCTTTAATAATTGATTTAAAGTCGCAAGGGGAAAAGCATCTTGAGAATCACGAAACAATTTTTTATCAATCTCATCAACAAACAAAATACTTCGTTGTGCTACCTCTAAATTTTGATTGCTGTGGATATAAATATTTTCAAGAATTTCCATGACGTCTTTTCCAGCATACCCTGTTGGCGAGTATTGTTGAATATCCACTTCTACAACTAATATATTTAATAAATTTTCTAGTTGTCTCACAATTTCTGTTTTTCCAACCCCAGCAGGTCCTACAAACAACACATTTTCTTTCGCAGCAATAATCTCACTTCGTGTAAAATTTTTACGAGATAACTCCAGGTTATTGTACAAAGCCATTAATACTTGTTTAATCGCTTCATCTTGACCAATCACATATTCTTTTATTTTAGAGTATGCCACATCAATTGCTGGAAGCGTTCCTACCTTTTGATTAAGTTTCTTCTGGGTATTTGCCGAAGTTTTTTTTAAAAAGACATCTTTATCCTCTACTTGTAAAAAATCATTTACAGGTATACTAAAATCATCCGCTAGATAGAAAATATAACCATTCATATAATAAGAATAATCAGGCATTGACGCAACATAATCACAATACAGCTCTACAATTTCTAATGAATTAGAAATCATAACCTCGGTATTATTTACTCGTCCTAAATAAAGTTCCACACCATCTTTTGCCTGAGTCACTCCAGCAAAAGATTGCTTTTGGTTATCATCATAGACAATCACAGCAATAGATTGTTCCAAAAAATTCTGAAACATATTCGTCCCATATTCTTCTAGAGCTTGTTGCACTTTTTGGTATATCTCAACGATATCAGAATTTGACGAAATATTATAATGATAGTAGCCTTCCTCTCCGAACAGCGGCGAATAATTTGTACAAAATAGAAAATCATCTTGTTGTTCTATACTAGAACAAGGAATATCTGGGTCGCAGCAATCCTCTAATTTTTCGATAAGTTCTTCTCTTGAAATAGATGACCCATGATAATATAAAATAAGTTGTTGTGTTTTTTCATTTTCTTCCATACTTCTCACCTATAGGGCATATTATATGAAAAAAAAACATAGAATTCAAGAAAATCAAAAACATCCTAGTAAATTATTAAAGAAGAAATGATAGAAAAGAAATAATAGCATTTCCAAAAAAGAAAAGAAATAGATCAAAACATACTAAAATGATACAAAGACAAATACACCCTTTTAATAAATGCGATACATAAATACTAGGATCTGTTTTATAAATATATTTTCCAATCATTTTTCTAGCTATTTTTAAACATTTCGAAAATAAAAAGATTAGAATTACAAAATAAACGAATTTAGTAACAATCAAAAACAGAAGCGCAAATAACGTTCCAGATATACCATAAGTGACAGAAAATATACCAATTAAAAAACCAACAGTCATTCCTTCATAAAACAAAAGGGTACATAATAAGGGAATTCCAATCGCAAAAAAAGAAGTCACAATACTAATGACTACTGCAAAAAAATGAAATAAAATATAATTATAAGATTGATCTTTGATATGGCTAACATAATACAACACATCTTCTTTTAAAAACTCAATGTTACTCACTCCTAAATAAAGTCCAACAATCGCCCCAGCAAGTGCTAAAATACTAATAAAGAGAATTAAATGCTTCTTTGTTTTCAAATAATATTTCAACCGTTTCAATAGTATCACCTAATGAAATATATTTACAAAATAGCAATTTTATGATAAATTAAAGTACGTAAAAGAGAGGTTAACATGAATAAGAAAACAAGAAAAATCGTAACCTGGATTACTTTATTTGTAATGGTAGGTGGCATTGCTGCATCCATAATTGCATACACAATTAGCTAGGATGCAGTTTTTTCATAGGTTAATAAATGAAATGCAGTTAATAAAGCAAAAACGAATTCTTTCATAAATAGAAAGCAAATGATTAAGAAAAACTCTAGTTTTCGAGATTCATCTTTCCGAGTAAATAAATAAGAGTTTTGACTCAATAATTTCATGGATAAGATGAAACCAATGATACTAGCAAACCAAGGGTAATTCGTATAAATTCCGATAATATGAAACAAGTGATAGATGTTTACTGCACTAACCAGACATGCACTAATATAGAAATAATTCGAGATATCTTTTTTAACAATTACAGTTTCTTTTTTTAAAAAAATGCTTGCAACATTTAATAGAAAAAAACAAATTAGAAGTATAGGATAAGGTAGTCCGGATGTAATCGTTATTTTTAAAAAATGTGGATTATGATTATTTTGAAAATATGAAATGAAACTAACCCCTAAAAAAGCAATTAAAACAACGAGTGCTATATTATAGATCCAATAATACACTTTATTTTGAACTAATTTTTTTTCTTTTTTAAAAGCATTAAAACCCCAATTAGAAAAAAGAAGTAAGACAAAAAGTAAAAATGCTCCTTCACTTCTAGCTTCCTCTAAAAACAATATAAAATAATGGAAAATCAAAAGAAAACCAAGACTAAATAACATTAAAATATGATGTAAAACAAATGAATTTTTCATATAATCCCTACTCTTATAATAAGTATATAGAAAAAGTAGTAAAAAGTAAATAGCTAAGCACAGACACTGTAAAGAATAAAGTTGTGTTTTCATCCATAAAGAATATATCACCATTTTACTAATAAAATTCTAATCATGTGAATACACACTTTATAAAGCTATAATATTATTTCCATCATTGACTACACCAAAAGAAATCGTTCCTTCTGTTTTTTGATACCTAAAATCAACCTTTATCACATAAACATTTTCTTTTGTAATATATGAAGTTAAGTCGTTTATTAATTCCCCTTCATATATTATAGAATATTCTTCATATGGCCTTGTTTTTACACTATTTTTACCAGTAGAATACGAACGTGAGAGATGATCATTCCCCAATGAGTAAGTGTATTTATCATCATAATCATATTGTAAAATTTGCATTCTACTATATGATGTATCATAATTTTCATATTTAGATTCTGTATTGCTATCACAAGATATTGGAACCTTTTCTCTATCGCCCTTAAGAAAACAAGTATATGATTTTATACTTAATAAATAAGACTCACCAGTTATTACATTGTCTTCCTCATTATTTTTAGAATAAAAAAATTCTGAATTGCCATTTGGTAACACAAAAATAATTGGAATAATCGTTGTATTATCGATTTTTTCACTAACACTTAATTCATGATTATTTATTTTAACTTCATAGAATCGCAATTTCTTTTTAGCAATAAACATCCAACTAAATGGCCCATAAAAAAGCAAAAATATTAAAATTATACTACATATAATTATGATACATAATCTTCTTTTTCTCTTCTTTTTTAAATACCCTATTGTTTCGCGTGAAGAAATCATGTAATCATGTAGCAATTGATTTTGCTCTTCTTCCTCCATACTATCAAACTCCTTTTCCTCCTCTTCTATAATAGCACAAATTTTTACTATTTTTAAGACTATTAAAAATTTGATACAAACCAAAAAAACTCAAGTCATTCATAAAAAATAAATTTTCTATTCTTCCTTTAGATTACTAATGTCGCAGTCATTCGCTCTTTTTTTCTCCGATTAATCAAATTATGCCATCCCAACATACGTTTGTCATTACGAAATGATAAGTCATTGTACTCCTCATTCTTTTATATAAAAAAGAATAGCTATAAGATTTTATCGCCATTCTCTAACATTGTAGTAATAAAAATACCATATCCGGTTAACGGATTATCAATAATCACATGAGTGACAGCTCCAATAATTTTTCCGTTTTGAACAATCGGAGAACCACTCATACCTTGAACAATACCACCTGTTTTATTAATTAAATCTTGATCAGTAATTTCAAAAGTAATATTTTTAACATCGTTATATTCTTGAATATCTGTAATTTCTATTTCATATTCTTTTTTATCACTACCACTTAACACCGTATAAATAGAAGCTTTTCCCACCTTTATATCTTCTTTATGTGCTACCTCAATCGTATTTCCTCCTATTTCTTCTTCATAAATACCAAAAATACCATGATTTGTATTCGTTTCAATATTACCAAATACATGCTCTAAATTAAAACTTGCATTTTTCTCACCCGCTGTACCATTACTGCTTTTTTTGATACTTGTTACTGTACTTTCAAAGATAGAACCAGTTTTTACCTCGACTAGTTTGCCAGAAGTACTTTCTAAAATTTCATGTCCTAATGCACCATATACTTTAGTTTCTGGATCGATATAGGAAATTGTTCCAAGACCAGTAATGCTATCTTTAACATATAACCCTGTTTTATAAATACCATCTGCTTTAACTAAAGTAAGAGTCGTTTTTATATTTTCTCCATCTCTTAAGACAGAAAGAGTAATTTGATCATCTTTTACATGTTCTTCTATTTTACTAGTCAGTTCATCAATTTTTGTAATGGAAGAACCATTTACTGCAGTAATTATGTCACCTACTTCTATTGATGGATCACTTACAACATTACTACCGTTGACTTTATAAAAACCGATCACCATAACTCCAGGCATTTCAATATGAATTCCAACATTTTCACCACCTAGTATAACTGAACTAGAATACGCAAAAGCACTGATAGGAAAAAATAAAATGCTTAGAATTACTGCTATTTTTAACTTTTTCATTCTTCATCACCTACTAAACTTAGTATGGTGAGATTATAAAAAAGAAATATGGTAATATCTGTCATGGAAAAATATAGAAAAAAGTGCACTTTGGCACTTAATATTGTTTTCCAACATAAAGTCTATGTTTGGCTTCTTTACCACAAACAAGGCAAGGACCAGTAATACTTTCCCCTTCAATTAAACAACGGCTTTTTAGTCCTGTATCTTCCTTGATTTTATCTTCGCAAGCAGTTTCACCACACCAATTTATTTTGTAAAAACCGTTTTTCTCTCTCGTTTCTTTTTTAAATGTTTCATAATCACTTGCTTCATAAATCATACTATCTCTTCTTTTTAAAGCACGATCATACATGTCTTGCTGAATTTGTGGTAACATCTTTCCTATTTCTAAAATAGCATCTTCAATATCTACTGGAATTTTTTCTAAAGTATCTCTTCTAACTAAAGTTACTTTGTTTTGTTCTAAATCACGCATTCCAACTTCCACACGAATAGGAATCCCCTTTACCTCAGCATCTGCAAATTTAAATCCCGGAGTTTTATCCGAAGTATCAATTTGATAGGAAATTTCTTCTGGAAGAGCTTTTGCTATTCTTTTTATTGTTTCTAGTACTTGTTCCTCTTTCCCAATCGGAACAAATACAACTTTAATAGGTGCAATGTTTGGAGGAAGTACTAACCCATGATTATCGCCATGCGTCATAATAACCGCGCCAATCATTCTTGTTGTAACACCCCAACTTGTTTGATAAGGAGTTTTTAACACATTATCGGTATCTAAAAACTCTATTCTAAATGCTTTGGCAAAGTGGTTTCCAAAATAATGACTGGTTCCATTTTGCAAAGCAACTCCGTCATACATCATTGCTTCCAATGTATAAGTTTCTTCCGCACCAGCAAATTTTTCTTTTTCAGTTTTTTTACCAGTAATGACCGGAAGAGCCAAAACATTTCTTTGAAAATCTTCATAAATCTTAAACATTCGTAAAGTCTCTTCTTTAGCTTCTTCTGCTGTTCTATGCATCGTATGTCCTTCTTGCCATAAAATCTCACGACTGCGGAGAAATGGTCTTGTTGTTTTCTCCCACCTGACAATCGTGCACCATTGATTGTATAAAACAGGTAAGTCACGATAGGATTTGATTATATCTTTGTAATGATCACAAAATAACACTTCACTCGTTGGACGGACACACATTCTTTCCTCTAATTTGTTTTCACCACCATGAGTAACCCAAGCCACTTCCGGAGCAAAACCTTGGACATGTTCTTTTTCAATATTTAATAAAGATTCTGGAATAAACATAGGCATTTGGACATTTTGATGTCCTGTCCGTTTAAATTCTTTATCTAGAATACTTTGCATGTTTTCCCAAATCGCATAACCATAAGGTCTTATAATCATACTTCCTTTTACGGAAGAATATGCGACTAAGTCTGCTTCTCTTATAATATCCGTGTACCACTGGGCAAAATCAATATCACGGTCCGTTATTTTTGTTACCAATTTACTCATGAATTTTCACTCTCACTAACTTTAAAGTCTTCTAATTCGCCACTTTCACTTAATATTTTATTCACTTGTTCGGTCGCGTGATCCAATTTTTCTTGACAAACTTTCACTAAGTTCATCGCGTCAGTATATTCATTGATAGCCTCTTCTAGTGGAATGCTGCCACTTTCTAATTTTTTAATAATCTCTTCCAACTCTTTGAGAGCCGTTTCAAATGTAATTTCGTTCATGATAATATCTCCTTTACTTCTACTTTCATTTCTCCTTGATACAATTTGATATCTAGAATATCATTGTTTTTAATATCTTGAGTATTTTTTATAATATGGCCATCTTTCTTCACTAAAGAATAGCCTTTTTCTAATATATTTAAGGGATTTACAAGTCTAAGTGTCTGAATAATGTACTGTAAATCACTTGTTTTTTTCTCTAAAATTTGTTCTATTTTTGTTTTTAACACTTTCTGATCATTGTCTAACTCTTTAAAATACTTTGTATAACTGTTTAATGGATTTTGTAAAACATAACTTTTTTGATAGTTTTGTAATTCTAGCCTTTTTTTTGCAATATAATTTGTCATATCTTTATTTAAGGAATCCGTTAAATTATCTAGTTTTTGCATCTTTACCTCATATAATGTCATCGGATTTTTTAAGATATAGCTAGACCGTAACTTTTTTAATTCTTGATTGGCTACAGTAAGTCTTTCTTTAATGATACCAGAAAGAGTATTTCTTTTAAGAGCAAAAATATTTTTGACCTCACTCACAGTAGGAACTGCCATTTCAGCGGCCCCAGTTGGTGTCGGGGCACGCTTGTCTGCAACAAAATCAGCAATGGTAACATCAACTTCGTGACCCACTGCACTAATGACGGGAACACGAGAATTATATATAGCTCGCGCAACGATTTCTTCATTAAATGCCCATAAATCTTCAATAGAACCACCACCACGGCCTACAATTAATACATCAATATCATAGGTATTGGCAATTTCTATTTTTTTTGCCACATCACTAGCAGCAGAAATTCCTTGAACTAAGGCTGGAAATAAAATCGTTTCACACAGTGGAAATCTTCTTTGAATAGTACTTAAAATATCTTTGATCGCAGCACCTGTCGATGCAGTTACAATGCCAATTTTTTTCGGAAATTTTGGAATCTCTTTTTTATGAGCCGGATCAAATAATCCTTCTTGCTGTAACTTTTTCTTTAATTTTTCAAATTCTACATATAAATTACCTAATCCATCGACTTCCATTCTATCAATATATATTTGATAGTTTCCACCAGCAGGATAAACACTAATTCGCCCTGTTACCAATACATTCATTCCATCTTCCGGTACAAACTTTAGATTTACAGCAGCACTACGAAACATAATAGCACTGATACGAGACTCCTCGTCTTTTAAAGTTAAATATAAATGCCCTGAAGTATGTCTTTTGAAGTTGCTAATTTCTCCTTTTAAATAAACTCTCTGTAGAGCATTATTACTGTCAAACATCAGCTTAATATATTGATTGATTTTTGATATTGTTACATATTCATGATTCATACATTATCTTCTCTTTTCTTTTTGCAACATTTCAGCGATAATTTCATAATTTTTAGTATATGAAGCCAAAATTTCTTGAGTTTCTTCCACTGATAATTTTAATCCGTGTTCATTACTTAATTCATTTAAATATGTGACTATTTTTTCTGGTGAATTTTCTTGATACAATTGTTCAAAATACTTTTTAGTATAATTATCGGAAGAGTCCATTAATTCTTCTAATACTCTGTAGGTATTATATCTAGGAACTGACGTTATTCCTATTTTTAAATAAAAATTTAGTAAATCAAAACTTTTACTAGAGTCATATAACGGTGTTAAATCAGCTTCCTCGGTAATAATGTTCTCTGCAATTTCCCAATTTTCATTATATCGGTCTGACTGCATTGTTAAAAAATCTAAGCAAAATCTTTGGGCATGTTTTCTCATAATCCGTTGAACATTTGTAGCACATAACATTGGATCTAATTTACGATAATGAAATTCCAAGGCATTCCAAATAGTTTCTAAATGGTTCATTTGATTTAAAATTGCCGTTTCTGTTAAATTTTCTATATTTGGAATTCTTAATACCTCTAATTGATTGATACCTTTTAAATATTCATAATACTCTTTTAAGATTTGAGCTCCATTTATGTATCTATATCCATTTTTACGATAATCTAAAATTAACTCTCCAATGCTATATCCCAAAGTAGCATATCTAGTTTTTACTGTTTCTATCCCGCTGTTTACAGCCATTTTTTCAACAAGTAAACTTTTCATGATTTCCGGATTAGAGTCACAGGTTTTAAATAAATAGGATTGATTTTCAAAACGTAGCCAATAGGCATCATGACTACATTCGACTGCTTTTCTTATTATGTTATTTTTTAAAGCTTTGGGAAAATTTGGAAAGATTTTATCTAGAACAATGCAACCACGTTGGTTCATAGGTTCTCATCTTTCATAAATTTATCTAAAACAGCATTAATCATACTAACAAGATCTTCATCCGTATACTTCTTTGCTAATTCAATTGCTTCATTGATAACCACGATCGGAGGAGTATCCATGTATTTCATTTCATAAATAGCCATTCTAAGAATTGCACTACCAGCTTTATCTAATCTTTTAATATCCCAGTCTTTTAAATATTTATTTGCAATTCCATCTATTTCCGTTAATTGCTTTTCCACACCAAATACGATATCTTTGACAAAATCATTATCAATCTCTAAATTTTCTTTAATAATTGCATCAATATCATACGGCAATTCATTTTGTTTCATAATATCAATTTGATATAAAATTGTCATACATTTTTGTCTTAACTCACTGCGACTTAGCATAATACATCACCACCAACATTGTATCAAAAAAAACTAGGTTAGGCTAGTTATTTTATTCAGGAACTTGTGGATAGACCTTTTTCCGTTCTAAAGATTCTTGTAAGCCAAAATAAGAAATAGTCCATTGGTAACAAGGATCTGAGTTTAATTCTTGATAAAAACTTTCTAAGAGATCGATATTTTGTTCCTGGATTGCTTGATTGATTTTTTGATAGAAATTTCTTTTTTCATGAAATACTTCTAATACATTTTCTTTGGAACCTGCGGGTAAAATCTCTCGTTTTTTACAAGTTAGAAATTCTTTTTCACCTAAAGAATTTATCTCGATACCCATAATTACATCAAAACTGGCAATAATATATTTTTTTGATTCTTCGATAATCGTCTTTAAAAAAGCTAAATTTTTTATTTGAGTCATTTTCCCATGAATCATTACCGATTTATTTAGGTAAGTCTCAATCCATTCTGGCGAAAGACATGTGCGCATATCTAAATAAGCCTGGACGGCTTCTTCCATCGTAGCGGCCATAAAAATGCGATTGATATACCCTTCAACCGTATTGGCTTTTTCCCGAGTCATATAATAAGTCTTAACATCTTTTTCCATATGTTTCACCCCTATTTTACTTTATGCTCTGCTTCCTCCTTTAATTCATAAAGAAGGGTTAATGCATCCATAGGTGTAGTCCTAAGCGGATCCACACTTTTTAATTTTTCATAAACCGAATCAGTTTTTTCTTCTGGAAACTCCATGACTAATTGAATCTCCTTATCTCGTTCCTTTTTTGGTTTCTTTTCATAAACAGATAAAATCTCTTCAGCATCTTTGATAATTTCATCTGGAAGACCAGCCAATTTAGCTACATGAATTCCATAACTTTTATCGACAGCTCCACTCTGCACTTTATGCAAAAATATTAATTTTCCATCAATTTCTTTGGCACTGACATGAACGTTTTTAATAGAAGGGATTTGTCTTTCTAAAACAGTGAGTTCGTGATAGTGAGTGGAAAACAATGTTTTACAACGAATATGTTTAGCCACATAGTTTAAAATTGCTTCGGCAAGACTCATTCCATCATAAGTTGCAGTTCCACGTCCTAATTCATCAAACAGAATTAATGAATCTTCAGTAGCATTACAAATCGCATTTTTTGCCTCTTTCATTTCAACCATAAATGTTGATTCCCCACTGACTAAATCATCACTCGCGCCAATCCGCGTAAATATTTTATCAATAATTGGAAGTTTAGCACTACTAGCTGGTACAAAAGATCCCATCTGTGCCATGATAATAATAATGGCAAGTTGTCGCATATAGGTGGATTTACCACTCATGTTAGGGCCGGTAATTAAAAGAGTATTGATACTAGAATCCATGATACAATCATTAGCCACATAATTCATATTACTGACTTTTTCAATAACTGGATGACGACCATTTTTAATTTCAATCAAATGATCATGATTGAGTTCTGGTCTCACCAAATGATATTCTTCCGTATCGACAGCGAGCGCGGTAATCGCATCCAACTCAGCAAGAATATTTGCCGTATCTTTAAGAGCTAGTATTTGCTGTTTTATAGTTTCTTTAATATCACAAAATAACTGATATTCCATATCAATAATTTTTTCTTCCGCATTTAATATTAATGCTTCTTTTTCTTTTAATTCTGGACTGATATATCGTTCAGCATTCGTAAGAGTTTGCCGCCGTTCCCAATGAAGATTTTCCGGTACGTTAGCAATTTGTCCTTTCGTTATTTCAATAAAGTAGCCAAATACTTTGTTATAACCCACTTTTAAATTTTTAATACCCGTTTCTTCTTTTAAATGATTCTCAAAACTAGCGATAAACTCTTTGCCGCCACTTCTCACTGTTTTCAACTCATCTAATTCTTTATTATAACCCTCCTTAATCAAATAACCTTCTTTGATTGTAACAGGCGGATTCTCATAGATTGCACTCTCCAATAACTCATAAATATTAGTATGCAATTCCACATTTTCTGAAAACTTTAACTCTCGCACAATTTCAGCGATTTCTGGAAGTTCTTTTAAACTCACTTTTAATTGTAATAAGTCTCTTGCATTGACTGTACCAGTAGCTATTTTTCCACACAATCTTTCAATATCATAGATATTATATAAGGCATCTCTTAATTTTTCTTTTAATATAAACTCATTATTTAATATTTCAATTTTGTCGTAACGTTCTACAATTAGTTTTTCATCTTTCAAGGGATTCATTAGCCAATGTTTCAGTTTTCTAGAACCCATACTTGTACGAGTTTTATCAAGAAGCCATAGCAAAGAGAATGTTCTCTCTTTTAGTCTTAATGTTTCTACTAATTCTAAATTTCTAACAGTGTGAACGTCCATTTCTAAATAATCATCGGGCACGACGATTTCTACTTCTTTAAAATGACTCAAGTCTTTTAACTCTTTCACTACCAGATAATACAAAAGATGCTTAATTGTATGAAGATAATGTTCTTCTAAAATATTTCTATAAATATCTTCATATCCTGTTTCTAATTCTCCTTCTGAAACAGAAACTTCAATCCCATATGTTCCCTTTAATAAAGTTAAAAGTTCTAGATCCTCATTATTTTTTAATACAACCTCTAAAATACCTAAATTTAAAATAGTATTAATCAGTTTTTCTTTTTGATGTGGCAAAATAGAAACAAAACTGTCACCGGTCGAAACATCTGCATAACAAATGGCATAAATGTATGAAAAATCTAAAACGCTCGCAATATAATGGTTATTATGTTCATTTAACAACTCTAAATCTACAACAGTTCCTTTACTAATCACCTGAGTAACTCCTCTTTTTACCATGCCTTTTGCATCTTTCGGATCTTCTAGTTGATCACAAATAGCAACTTTATATCCTTTATTTACTAATTTTTCAATATAGGGTTTTACAGAATGAAAAGGAACTCCACACATCGGTACACGTTCATCTAATCCAGCATTTTTACCAGTCAAAGTAAGTTCAAGCTCTCGACTAGCAAGTTCTCCATCTTCAAAAAATAATTCATAAAAGTCACCGACACGATAAAAAAGTAATTCGTTTTCATATTCACTTTTGATATCCATATATTGTTTCATCATCGGACTAAGTTTATTATAATCTACTTCACTACGTTTCATAAATACACTCCTCGCTGAATAAGGTATTGTGAAAGGTTATACACTTTCCAATACCCCTTTCCTTTATTTTACAAGGATAATTAGCATATTTTACTAATC
>CALVOL010000019.1 GCA_944350285.1 uncultured Bacilli bacterium
GGAAGTAAGTCTTTATGTAAGAAATTAAAATGTTCTTCCGCGACAATTCGAAATGAGATGGCTCATTTGGAAGAGATGGGACTTTTGGAGAAAAATCATATTTCTTCAGGACGTATTCCATCTGAAGAGGGATATAAATATTATGTTACTAATTTGATGAAACCAAAAGAGTTGTCAGATAAAGATGCGATGAAGTTACAGACTATATTTCGTAATCATGAACTTGCTTTATCCGATGCCATTACTTCTTGTGTAGAAATTATTAGTGAGATGACAAACTATACTAGTGTTGTGCTTGGAAAAAATAGTGAAGATAACGCTTTACAGCAAGTGAGTATTATTCCATTGCAACATCAACATATTGTTGCCTTAGTTTGTACAGATCAAGGAATTGTTCAAAATAAACAATTTACTTTACCAAATAATATCTCTATTCAAGAGGTTGTGAAAACATGTGAGATTATCAATAAAATGCTTGTTGGTACTCCAATTGATGAAGTGTCTGCTCGATTAGAATACGAAATTAAGCCAATTATTGCAGAGAAAATTGAAGCTTACGAAACCGTATATTCTATCTTCTCTAAAACTTTTAGCGATTTCGCAAGTAAAGCTTCTGAAACGGTTCATGTTAGCGGAAAAAAATATTTGCTTCAAGAACCGGAATATAATAATGTGGATGAAATTCGTAAAATTATGGAGAAGTTTGATGACCCTAATTTGATTGAAAAAATTGAAGCGACGGATAGTGATAGAGGAGTAAGCATTTATATAGGAAAAGACAGTGAATTTGATCCAAATGTGACTGTGATTAAGACAACTTATCGTACTAATGGTTCCGAAGGGACTATTGCAATTATCGGACCAAAGAGAATGGAGTATGACCGAGTTGTAGGACTTCTTTCATTTATTAATAAGGAGTTAAATAAGGAGGACAGTGATGAATAAGGAAGAGACTTTAGAAGAAGAAAAAAAAGAGGAAGAAATAAAGGAAGAACCTGTGGAAGAGAAGCCAAAAAAAGAAAAAAAGAAAAAAGAAAATAAAGAAATAGAAAAGTTAAAAGAGGAATTGAAGGAAAAGGACGATAAAATTTTAAGGTTGTCGGCTGAGTTTCAAAATATGCGTAGACGTAATGAAGAAGAACGAACGAAACTACTAAAGTATGATGGTGAAAAGTTTATCGTTGATATTCTACCAATTTTGGATAACTTTGAACATGCTGTACTGATGGATGATGCTAATCTGACAGATGAAGTAAGCAAATTCTTAAGCGGTTTTAAAATGATTTATGGAAATCTAGTGGATGTTTTAAATAAAAATGAAATTAAGGAAATCGATTGTTTACATGAGCCTTTTGATGAAACGACAATGCATGCCGTTTTGGTAGATTCGACTGATGAATTTGATGATAATGTTGTAATTGATGTGTTACAAAAAGGTTATATGTATAAAGATAAAGTTATTCGTCCAGCAATGGTTAAAGTAAACCATAAAGAGGAAGAGGGTTCGCAAGATGGTTAATATTTCTGATACCGACTTTCAAATTTGTAAACTCTTGATTGAGTATACGGATTTAGAAGCAAGAATGCGAGCTGCAACCCAGGCTTATGCTCAAAGTGGAAATATGGGCGATGTTTTAAGAGCTCTACATGTTGATGCAGAGCAAATCAAACAAGAAGTAGAACGGATATATGCTGAAACTTATGGCATCGTTCAACCATTTGCTAATTTGCGAGCTCAATATGCTGGAGCTGTAAATTATGTAAGAAATGGTGAGATAACAAATAAATTATAAAATAGAAAGAAAGGATTGATTGATATGAGTAAAATTATAGGTATAGATTTAGGTACAACAAATAGTTGTGTATCTGTATTAGAGGGGGGTACTCCTCAAGTAATTCCAAATGATGAAGGAGGAAGAACAACACCATCTGTTGTGGCATTTAAGGGGGATGAAACAATTGTTGGTGACAGAGCAAAACGTCAAGCAGTAACAAATCCAAAGAATACGATTGCGTCTATTAAACGTTTAATGGGTAGTGGTAAGAAAGTTAGTGCTAACGGAAAAGATTGGACACCAGAAGAAATTTCTGCTAAGATTTTAAGTAAATTAAAAACAGATGCAGAAAGTTATTTAGGAGAAAAAGTAACAGAAGCTGTTATTACTGTTCCAGCATATTTTAACGATGCTCAAAGACAAGCTACTAAGAATGCTGGTAAGATTGCTGGTTTGGATGTAAAACGTATTATTAACGAGCCAACTGCCGCAGCTTTAGCATATGGTCTTGATAAGCAAGAAAAGAGTCAAACTGTTTTAGTATATGACCTTGGTGGTGGAACATTCGATGTTTCTATTCTAGAACTTGGCGATGGCGTATTCGAGGTAAAATCTACTGCTGGTAATAACCGTTTAGGTGGAGATGATTTTGACCAAAGAATTATTGATTACTTAGTAGATACATTTAAGAAGGAAAACGGTATTGATTTGTCTAATGATGCAATGGCTAGTCAAAGACTTAAAGATGCTGCTGAAAAAGCAAAAAAAGATTTATCTGGTATGAGTACAACACAAATTAGTTTACCATTTATTTCTCAAAATAGTGATGGTCCATTACACTTAGAAGTGGATTTATCAAAAGCTAAGTTTGAAGATTTATGCCGTGATTTATTTGATTCTACACTAGAACCAGTTAAGAAGGCATTGTCTGATGCAAAATTATCTAATAGTGATATTGATGAAGTCATTTTAGTTGGTGGTTCAACACGTATTCCATATATTCAAGAATTAGTGAAGAAAGAACTTGGTAAGGAACCTCATAAAGGTGTTAACCCAGATGAAGTTGTGGCTATGGGAGCTGCTATTCAAGGTGGTGTGTTAACTGGTGAGATGGATGACTTAGTACTTTTGGATGTTACGCCATTATCTCTTGGTCTTGAAACTTTAGGTGGAGTCATGACTGTATTAATTCCAAGAAATACTACTATTCCAACAAGTAAGAGTCAAGTATTTAGTACCGCTGCTGATAATCAACCTGCTGTAGATATTCATGTTTTACAAGGTGAAAGAAAGATGGCAGCTGATAATAAAACGCTTGGAAACTTCCAATTAACAAATATTCCACCAGCACCTCGTGGCGTACCTCAAATTGAAGTAAAATTTGATATTGATGCGAATGGTATTGTTCATGTAACTGCGAAAGATTTAGGAACAAATAAAGAACAATCTATTACGATTACTTCTAGTACAAATTTAAGTGATGATGAAATTGATAAGATGATGAAAGATGCTGAAGCAAATAAAGAAGCAGATGAAAAGAGAAAAGCAGAAGCAGATGCAAGAAATGATGCAGACTCTATGATCTTTGCTACAGAAAAAGCTATCAAAGATTTAGGAGATAAAGTAGATAGTAAAGATAAAAGTGAAGCAGAAGAAAAGATTAAAGACTTAAAGAGTGCGATGGAAGGTAATGATGTAGAAGACATCAAGAAGAAAACAGAAAGTTTAAATGAAGTAGCAATGAGACTTGCATCTAAAGTTTATGAACAAGCAAGTCAAAACAATAATAGTAGTAATGAAAATGCATCAGAGGAAGCTACTACTGAATCTAGTAATTCCAAAAGTGATGATGTAGAAGAAGCATCTTACGAAGAAAAATAATAACTAAAAAAGAAAAGTTCTAGGTAGCTAGAACTTTTTCCAAAGAAAGGACCTAATATGCAAACATATCAAAATAGAAACGAAGTTCCGGTGAAATATAAATGGAATACTGAGCTTTACTTTAAAAATGAAGAAGAATATCAAGCTGCTTATCAGAAATGTCAACAGCAAATAGCTTTGTTTAAAAATTATCAAAATTATATTAAAAATCCTCAGAAGTTATATGAATTTTTAAATCTTTTGGTGGAAGTGAATAAGATAGAGGGATGTTTAGAAGTTTATGCGATGGCTTTAGATGATCAAGAATTGGGAATTCCCGAGAATGCAGCACGCTTAGGAGCATTAGAAGACTTGATTTGTCAATTTGAAGTTTCTACAAACTTCTTTCGCTCTGAATTATTAAAATTATCGAAAGAAGAATATGCATCTTTGTTTTCTAGCAAGCCAAAATTAGAGGAATATCGTGCATTTCTTGATGATATTTATCGTACGAAAGAACATGTGCTAAGCGAGGAAGAAGAAATACTTTTGACTGAGATGCTTTCAGCAGTGAATGATTATGAGTCTACAGCATCTAATTTGTTAAATCAAGAAAATAATTATGGTAAAATAAAAGTAAATGGTGAGACAATTCTTATTTCTTCGACGAATTATCGTAAACTAAAGAGAGGTAAAGATGCAACTGTTCGTAAAAAGGCTTATCAATCTTTTGAAAAAGTAATTATGCAATATGCAGGAACGGTTGCTAGTCTTTTGAATAGTTATGTCAAACTAGATGAAAAGACGGCTAAAATAAGACATTTTTCTGGTTCATGGGAAGAGTATTTATTTTCATCAAAGTTAACTGATAAAATATTTCGTAGTCTTACTGATACTGTTTTTCGTAATTTAGATAGTGCTCAAGAGTTTTATCGAATGAAAGCAAAAGGACTAAATCAGAAGTATTTAAATGCTTTTGATACCGATGTTGTTCTTCATTCTTATAAACAAGAAATTAGTATAGAAGAAGCTACGACTATGATTCGTGAAGCCATTAAGCCTTTAGGAGAAGAATACGTTAAGAAATTTGATGAGATTTCAAAAAATCGTTGTATCGATTATTGCCAATATAAGGGTAAGTGGTCTGGTGGTTATTGTGTCAGTATTCCAGATTATATGCCACTTATTTTGATGAGTTATCATGGTGATTTGGATTCTGTATTTACGATTGCTCATGAATGTGGTCATCATGTTCATCATCAATTTATGATGGATGTATTGCCGGCAGAATATCAATCAAATGAAAGAATTGTTACAGAAATTCCATCGTTATCAAATGAGTTGTTGTTATATTTTTATTTAATAAAACACGCGAAGACTAAAGAAGAAAAATTAAGTGTGATAGAAAAAGTAATGGATACGATTAATAATAATTTCTTTGATGCGGTAAGAGAAGGCTTTATGGAAGAAGAAATGCATCAATATGTCAGAGAAGGCAATACCATCACAAAGGATTATATGCGAGAATTGACATTAAAATCTTATGAGCAGTTTATGGGTGATGCAGTAAAATTAGATAAGCTTAGTGGTAATAGCTGGGCACGAAGAACTCATTATTATGATAGTTTCTATTTATATAGTTATGCTGTAAATATTTCTGTTGCATGTAATATTGTTCCAAAAATATTAGATGGTGATACAGAGATGCTTCAAAAATATATAAAATTTTTGCAAACAGGAACAAACGTTTCGCCAATGGAAGCCGCAGCGATATTAGGCATTGATTTGAGAGATGAAAAAGTTTATCAAACAACAGTGGATTTCTACAATTCACTAGTACAAGAATACTATAAAATCTTAGAAGAAGGTGAATAAGATGAATAAAAAAGACTACTATGAAACTTTAGGTGTGAATAAAGATGCGACTGCACAAGAAATTAAGTCTGCTTTTCGTAAACTCGCAAAAAAGTATCATCCAGATAATAAAGAAACAGGAGATGAGGCGAAGTTTAAAGAAATTGGTGAAGCTTATGCTGTGTTATCTGATGAAAATAAACGTCGTCAGTATGACCAATTTGGTTCTGCAGCCTTTGATGGATCTGCTGGCTATGGAGGATTTGACCCAGGAGATATCGATTTAAATGATATTTTAAGAAGTGTCTTTGGAGGAGGGTTCTCTTCTGGAGGTGGCTTTGGCTTTGACGATTTCTTTGGCGGAGGTTCTAGTAGAACAAGTTCTCGAGCTAAAAAAGGTCGTGATACGTTAGTAAGACTTGATTTATCATTCGAAGAGGCTGCTTTTGGTGTCGATAAAGATATCGAACTTACTTTGAATGATACTTGTGACCATTGTAATGGCAAAGGTGGTTTTGGTGAAGAGACTTGTGACTATTGTAAAGGTAGTGGTTATGTTGTAACTGAACAAAGAAGCTTGTTTGGAGTTATTCAAAGTAGAACTACTTGTCCAAGATGTAATGGTAAAGGTAAAAAGTTTAAAGAAACTTGTGATAGATGTCGCGGAACTGGTCAGATGAAGAAGAAAAAAACTATTTCTATTCATATTCCAGAAGGTGTTGATACTGGTCACCAATTACGTATTACCGGTAAAGGAGAAGCTGGTACAAACGGTGGAGCAAATGGCGATATTTACTTTGAAATTCATGTTCAAGAAAGTAATTTCTATGAACGAGATGGTGAAGATTTGACCATTGAACTACCTATTACAATTACTGAAGCGATTTTAGGTTGTAAAAAAGAAATACCAACGATTTATGGAAATGTTTTGATGGATATTAAACCAGGATGCCAAAGTGGTACTAAGTATAAATTAAAAGGCAAAGGATTAAAGGTGCCTAACTCTCTTCGTAAGGGAGATCAATATGTTAGGGTAAAAGTTGTTATTCCGACAAAGTTATCTCGTGAGCAGAAGAAGTTATTGGATGCTTTAGCCGATACTGATTTAGATAATAGTGCAGAGTTTAAAGAATTTAGAAGACATTTATAATAGGGGAACCAAATTGGTTCTTTTTTTGACTAAAATTTTTGGGAGTAAAATATATCTGTTGTAAAACTGTGGTTTAATAAGACTCTGGGTAAAAAGATAGAATATGCCTAAAATATCTATGAAGAATGAGATCTAAATCCATATATTAAAAACCAAGATATGGATAATTACATACCATTTACAAAATATATTTAAAAGTAGTGAATTAAATAAAGATTCAGTTACTCAAAAAATTAGAGTAACTGCTTCAGCTGGGAAAAAATATAATACAAATTTTTATAGTTTAGATGCAATAATTGCAGTTGGCTATAGAGTTAATTCAAAAGAAGCTACTAGTTTTAGAATATGGGCAACAAATACATTAAAAGACTATATAAAAAAAGGATATGTTTTAAATACTGAATTATTAAAAAATGGTCCAAAATTTGGTAAAGATTATTTTGATGAGTTATTAGTTAAAATCAAAGAAATTAGAGCTAGTGAAAGAAGATTTTATCAAAAAATTACGGATATTTATAAAGAATGTAGTTATGACTATGATAAAAATAGTGAGATAACAAAAGAATTTTATAAGAATGTTCAAAAAAAATTACATTATGCTATCACAGGAATGACAGCTCCAGAAATAATATATAATAGAGCCACTTCTAAAAAAGATTACATGGGTCTTAAAACATGGAAAAATGCACCTAATGGCAAAATTCTAGAAACAGATGTTACCGTTGCTAAAAATTATTTATCTGAAGAAGAGTTAAAAGAACTTAATAATTTAGTATCTATGTATTTAGATTTTGCAGAAAGACAAGTGAAACTGGGACATATTATTTCAATGCAAGAGTGGAAAGATAAATTGGAAATGTTCTTAAATTTTAACGAATATAATATTCTAAAAGATAATGGAAAAATTAAAAGAGAAATTGCTGATAAACTAGCACTAGATGAATATGAAAAATATCGTGTAGTACAAGATCAAAAATATATATCTGATTTTGATGAATTAATATTAGAAACAAAAAATATTGAATCAAAAGATTAATTGTTTTTAATATTTGAAAAGTTAAAAAACACAAAAGTAAGAAAATAAAACTTTACTAAATAACGCATGTTAAAAACATTGTAAAATTTATGATTGAATTCTAAAATATTACGTGATATAATTAATTTGCGTTTGAAATGTCTCCTTAGCTCAGCTGGTAGAGCAACTGACTCTTAATCAGTGGGTCTAGGGTTCGAATCCCTAAGGGGACACCAAATTGTATATCACTTGTCAGTAATGGCAAGTTTTTTTATAATTTATTTGAAGTGGGGTGAGTGTTTTGTCTAAAATTAGTAATGTATTATCTATGTTGGAATATTTAAGTTCTGGAAAAAAATATAGTATTAAGGAACTGTCAGAATTATTAGAAGTTACTCCAAGGATGATAAGAGTGTATAAAGATGAGTTAGAAAAAGCTGGTATTTATGTGGATACTTTAAAAGGCCCTTATGGCGGATATGTTTTAAATCAAAACATTCATGTTCCTAAAAGGTTTATTACTCCAAAAACTGTTATTGTTCAAAATAAAAGTATTTTTAATTCTGTTAATCGCGCAATTAAGGAACAGAGAAAATGTTTTATTGAATATTATTCTAAGGATAGAAAAGAACTATCGAAAAGAATTATTCATCCTTATGATTTAATATTACTTGGTGATGAGTGGGGAGTTGCGGCCTACTGTGAATTAAAGGAAGAAATAAGACATTTTTATATTAATCGAATTCAATCTATTCAGTTATTAGAAACTTTTTATAAGTGACGATATATTACCACTTCTTTTGCTACTATGAATGTAGAAAAGGAGTGGTTTTTTTATGATAAAACATATACATACAAATACAACCAGTGTAAATTTTTTGAAACTGGAGGAGAGAATTTTTGAAGTGAATGATTCAAATTTATGTAAGGTTGAAGAGTTTAAAGATTTGCTTCTTCAGCTATCAAAACAAAAATGTTCTACTTTAATTATGGCAACAGGTGGTTCTAAGGTCGTAGCATATTACTTGCAACTTGTGTTAGAAAGAATAGGTCTGACTGGAAATATTTGTGAAGTAATTGAACCTCGTGACTATTTTTATAAGCCAAACAAAGAGATGTTTTCTAATCTTGTGGTTGTCTCTACAAGTGGTAATACCAATGGTGTACAAGATGCACTAATAAATTTTTCGGGACAAAAGTATCTTATTTGTGAGCAAGTTATTGATAAAGATTGTTTTGTGGTTTCTTGGGCTAATGAACTTTATGAAAAAGAAAAAAGTTTTATTTCTTTGGCTTCTAGTCTTTGTCCAATTACACTTTTATTAGATGGGGTGGAAGCGTTAAATCTTCCTTACTCTCATAGCATCCAAGATATTAATTATAAAATAAAAAAATTGTTAGAATGTAGTAGTAAAAAAATAGATTCTCTTTCTTTTGATTTTCGTCAAACACAGCTTTTTCATATTTTAAGTGGATATGATACAAAGGTATCTAGCAGTGCGTTAGAGTCTAATTTAGTAGAGGCAGGTATTGGAATTCCTATTGTTCATGATAAAGGTTCTTTCTGTCATGGAAGAAGTAATCTATTGTTTCAAAATCCAGAGAGTGTTGTATTTTATTTAGAACATCAACGAAAAGAGCTTGATGATATGTTACTTTATTATATTGATAAGGAATATGCCAATGTTTCCGTTTTTGATACTGAAGAAATCAATGACTCTATTTATTGGAAAGAGTATTATTTGTTGCTACAAATGTATTTTCTTTCTAAAAAAATTGCAAATGATAAAAATATGGAATTAACTCAGCCTGAATATAATCCACAGTTAGTTAAAAAATTTTATAAATTTAAGGGAGTGATGTAGATATGGAAAATTTAACTTACGTAACAGGTAATTATGGAAAATATGTATCAGTGAAAGAGAAGTTTGAAACATTAGGAATAGCTATTCATTATTTCGAATATGATTTAGAAGAGCCTAATGTTAATGATATTTCATTTATTTCTAAGGAAAAAGCACGAGGAGCTTATGATAAAGTAAAATCTCCAGTTTTTGTAAAAGATACAGGATTTTATATAGAGCATTATCCTAATCATCCTGGATATCCTGGAGCGTTTGTTAAGCGAAGTGGCATCAGTTCTCATGTGGATGCTTTATTGGAAGTGATGAAAGATGTAAAGGTACGGGATTGCTATTTTTTAGATTGTTTAACTTTTTATGACGGAGAAGAGTTTTATCAATTTTTTGGGGAAAGTAGAGGACGTCTTTCTTATGAAATTAGAGGTACTGATAAAAAGGAGGCGATTTCTTCTTTGTGGCAGGTTTTTATTCCTGATCATTGTGATAAAACACTAGCTGAAATGACTAAGCAAGAAAGAAGTAAGAGGCTGGATAATCGAACAGATGCAACAAGTGAATTTATCTTGTGGTATCAAACTCAGTATTTATCTAATTCGTTTTCGTTAACTCGTAAATGAGATGATTGTAATTTTGGTATAAAAAAATCGAAGTAGTTTGCTTCGGTTTTTTTAATAGTTAGTAATAGTTCTTAAATCGGTAATGAAATCATTCATAATTGTGAAGTAAGTTTCGTTATTTTTTCTATCTTCTTCTGTTAGGGTATTCATCATGTTTACTACAACTGCTTCACCACCATTATTTGTAATTTGGTTGATTAAATCATTTGTTGTTTCCGTGTTTTCTACAAGTAGATATTTGTAAGTTCCAGATTTAAAGTTGTTTTGTAATGTTGTAAGACTTGCAGAAGATAATTGGTATTCTTCTAGGGAAATTACTGTGAAACCATAATCTTCTAGGAATTTAAACACACTAGTCGATGCGACAATCGTACTATGGCCATGGTCTTTTGCATCTTTTGCTATGGCTCTGATATTCGCATCCATAATGGATAAATCTTCTTCTAAAGTATCATAATTCTTTTCGATCTCTTCATTAATATATTTTGTTCCAACTTGTTCTTCCAAATTATCTTTAATATTAGTCGCGAGCATTAAGTAGTTGCTAGGACTAAGCCATAATTCTTCTGGTTCATAATTATAACGTAGGCTGTAAGCAGCATCGATTACTTTTAGGTTTTTGTTTTCGTTTACTAAATTTCTCGCAATTTGGGTTTCATTTGTTGTGCCATTGTAGACAAAGATTGTTCCGTTACTGTAATCTTCTACTTGTTTCTCTGTTAAAGTATATTCTTCGATGTTTGTGCCATCTGGATAGATAGAGGTGATACTTGCGTGATTTCCATATAAGACTTCTGTTAAGTATTCAATTGGATAAGAAGTCGCATATATATTCGCATTGTCGTCAATTCCACATCCTGTTAGTCCAATCACACTGCAAGCTAGTAGTAACCCTTTTAATATTCTTTTCATTTTTCCACATCCTTCACTAATGGTTGATAACCGTATATGCCGCCTGGACGACATTTTAAAATTCTTTTGCATCCCAGTTTGATGCCTTTTAATACCCCGTAAGTTTCAATTGCTTCAATCGTGTATTCACTGCAAGTGGGAGTACAACGACAAAAGCTATGACTTGATAAGGGAATGCACTGATAAAAACGTATTAAAAAAATGATTAGTTTCTGCATAGCATCACCTAACGGTATTTTACTACAAAAAAGGCAACTTGTAAAACAATCTTTTATTATGTATAATGTTTAGGGAGGTAACAAAATGAACTTTTTAGATTTTTTTAAGAAATATCATATTGATATTAAAGATGAGAGTCGTATGCAAACTGCCTTTACTCATAGTTCTTATTCTAATGAACAACATACAAAGAATTATGAAAGATTAGAGTTTTTAGGCGATGCAGTACTACAACTTATTATGAGCGAGTATTTTTATTTAAACACTCATTTAGACGAGGGAGAGATGAGCAAGAAAAGAGCTAGTTTTGTTTGTGAACATGCGCTTGCTACTTATGCCAAGGAAATAGGTTTAAATAAATATATTCGAGTAGGACATGGGCAACAACATAATGTGAATGATACGATTATTGCTGATGTCTTTGAAAGTGTATTAGGAGCTATTTATTTGGATTGTGGGTTTGAAACGGCCAAACGTTATGCAGAGGAAATTATTCTTCCTTATGTAGAGAAAGATGTGCATTTTTTAGGAGATTATAAATCTTTGTTACAAGAAATGGTTCAGACAGATAAAAAAAGTTTGTCTTATGAGCTTGTCAGTGAATCAGGTCCTGCCCATGACAAGAGTTTTACCGTGAATGTGGTTATTGATCATATTGTTTATGGAACGGGAACTGGAAAAAGTAAAAAAGAAGCTGAACAAAAAGCGGCGTTTGATGCGTATCAAAAAAGAGCGAGGTAAAAGATGAAATTAAAGAGTATTAGAGCATTAGGGTTTAAATCTTTTGCAGATAAAGTAGATTTAGAATTTAAGACAAGTATTACTGCGATTGTTGGACCAAATGGTTCTGGAAAAAGTAATATTGTGGATGCCGTGCGTTGGGTATTAGGTGAGCAGTCTGTTAAAAGTCTTAGAGGTTCTGGTTCCATGAGTGATGTTATTTTCTCTGGTAGTGAGACAAGGCCACCTTTTAAAAGAGCGGAGGTATCGCTTACTTTTGATAATACGGAACATTATTTGAATACAGATTTGGTCGATGTCGAAGTAAAACGTATCATGTATTATACTGGTGAGAATGAATATTTTATTAATAATGCTAAAGTTCGATTAAAAGATATTACGAATTTGTTTTTGGATAGTGGGATTGGCAATGACTCATTTAATATTATTAGTCAAGGTAATATTGAGTCTATCGTGAATTCTAAACCACAAGATAGAAGAGTAATTTTAGAAAGTGCAGCTGGAGTTTTAAAATATAAGACACGGAAATTAGAAAGTATGAGAAAACTTGAAAAGACAAAGGACAATATTGAAAAAGTGGATTTGGTCATTCAAGAATTAGAGGAAAATGTTCATGCTTTACAAGGACAAAGTGAGCTTGCTCAAAAGTATCTTGGTTTTAAAGAAGAATTAGAAGATTTAGAAATTGCTTTGACTACGTATGATATTACTGAGTTAAACCGCGAATATGAAAAGGTTTCTGCTGAGGTAAAACGGTTAGAAGAAGAAAAAGAGCAGTTAGAGTTTAAAAATGGAAAAGATACTTCTAGTATGGAAAAATTAAAAGTAGATTTGTTACATTTAGAAGAGGAAATTGCTCAAAAAAACAGTGAGTTTATTCTTGTAAATGATGAGTTGTCTAAATTGAATAGTCAAAAGACTTTGTTTTTGGAACGACAAGACTATGAAGTGGATGCAGAAAAGTTGAACGAAAGCTTTTTAAAGTTAAAAGAAATGGAATTGTCTTTGCAAAAAAATAGAAAGTCTCTTTTAAAAGAGAAAATGGATTTGGAAAGTAAGTTAAAAAGTTATCATGAGGAAAAAGCATCTTTAGAAGAGAAGATGAGTTTGTTTGCTGTAAAATATGGGTCATTAAAAAATGATTTAGAACAAAAGAGAAAGGTAATTTTTGCTTTACAAAATCAAATAGAGATTTTAGAAACTAATTTAGAGAATGATGTTACGCTTCCATATTCTGTAAAGAACGTTTTGAATAATCCACGACTTACCGGAATTCATAATACTATCGGTAAAGTGATTGAAACGGATCCAGAATATGTGGTTGCGCTTGATGTGGCTTTAGCTTCTTCTAGTAATTTTATTATTACGAGTGATGAGGCTTCGGCTAAAAAGGCAATTACCTATTTAAAAGAGAATAAACTAGGAAGAGCAACTTTCTTTCCAATGAGTGTTATAAAACCTAGAGAATTACCACTTTCTGTGATAGAGAAAGCACAAGGGGTTCCGGGATTTATCGGAGTTCTTAGTGATTTAGTTTGGTATGACAAGATTTATGATGCGATTATCAAAAATCAATTGGGAACAATTTTGGTTGCTAAAGATTTGGATGCTTGTAATCAGTTAGGTTCTCTTTTAGAATATAAATATCGTGTTGTTTCTTTGGAAGGAGATATTTTGCATACAGGAGGGTCTTTAACAGGAGGTTCTTTAAAGAAACAAAATAGTAGTTTTAAAATGAAGCAAGAGTTGGATAGTAAGAAAGAAGAACTTGTGAGGGCTTTGGAGTCTTTACATTCTTATGAAGACAAGATGAAGGAATATGAAGAAGAGAAAAGTAATCAGGATGTGAGTCTTGGTGAGTTAGATAAAACGATTACGATTACTGCGGAGCTTATTTATCGAAAAAATATTACGTTAAAGGACGCAGAAGCAGAATTAGAAGAAGTACGTACGCGTATTGAGGGAGCAGAACAAGTAAAAGAAAACAAGATGGAAAGTGCTTTTGTTGCTTTGTTAGAACAAATTAAGGATAAAGAACTTCTAAAAGAAAATTTAGAAAGAACGATAGAGAACCTTAAAAAAGATAAGAGTGATTTGTCTTCTCGTATTGCATCTTTGGAACAAGAGTATCGCCTAAAAAACAGTGTCTATCATAAAGTAGAACAAGAGTTAAGAAATTATGAAGTAACACTTGGAAAGTATGATACAAAGATGGATTATTTGCTTAATTTGTTAAGTGAATCTTATGAACTTACTTATGAGAAAGCAAAAAGAGAGTATACGCTTGAAATAGAAGTAGAACTTGCTCGGACAAAGGTTACTTATTTAAGAAAAGAAATGAATGCTTTAGGAGATGTCAACTTAGGTAGTATTAAAGAGTATGAAAGAGTTAGTTCGCGTTATAATTTCTTGCAAGAGCAAAAGACTGATCTAGAAAAAGCTAGTGCGGAACTTCTTGGTGTTATTGATGAGATGGATGAAATCATGGTGGAAAGATTAAAGACTGCGTTTGATAAGATTGAAAAAGAATTTGCCATTGTTTTTAAGAAAATGTTTAAAGGGGGCAATGGAATGCTACGGCTTACTGACCCAGAAAATATTTTGGAAACAGGAATAGAGATTGTGGCAGAACCACCTGGAAAGAAACTTAATAGTATTGCTTTATTGTCTGGTGGAGAAAAGACTTTGACAGCTATTTCGCTATTGTTTGCTATTTTAAATGTTTATCCAGTCCCATTCTGTATTTTGGATGAGGTGGAAGCAGCGCTTGATGAAGCGAATGTTGATACTTTTGGACGTTATTTGCAGAGTCAACAAGATAAAAGTGAATTTATTTTAATTACGCATAAAAAAAGAACTATGGAATATGCTGGAACGCTTTATGGAATTACGATGCAAGAACAAGGGGTTTCTAAAGTTGTCAGTGTACGGTTAGAAAGTAGGGAAGAATATGGTCAATAATCAAAAAGTATTTATATTAGGGATGGCTAAGAGTGGTTTTGCAGCAGCAAAGTTATTAGCTTCTTCTAATACGGTTGTTATTACCGATCAGAAAAGTCAAAACCCTCTAGAGTTAAGAGAGTTAGAACAATTAGGAGTTTCTTTTATTCAAAGTGAACATCAAGAGGAGTTACTCGATTCTTCTTTTCAACTTGTTGTAAAAAATCCGGCTATTCCTGAAAAAAATCCGGTGATAGAGAAAGCTCGTAAGTTAAATATTCCGGTGATTAATGAAATGGAGCTTGCCTATCATTATTTACCAAATGGAGTGAATTTGATTGGTATTACGGGTTCTAATGGTAAGACGACAACAACGACGTTAATTGGTCGGATGTTAGAGAGTGATGGAAGACGGACCTTTGTTGGTGGTAATATTGGTGTTCCTTTTTCTTCTTTTGTTCGGGATGTCAAACCAAATGATATGGTTGTGTTAGAAGTTTCTGACCATCAGCTTTGTGATATGTATGAATTTCAGACGAATGTGAGTGTTTTAACGAATATTTTTAAAGTTCATTTGGATTTTCATGGTTCTTTTGAACGTTATAAGGAGATGAAAAAGAAAATCTTTGCTCATCATAATCGTTATCAAACGGCGATTATTAATTTAGATGATGAAGAGTCTCTTGTATTAACGAGTGATATTGAAAGTACGAAAGAATATTTTTCAAAATATCAAACGGCGACTTGTTATATTAAGGAGAATGCTATTTATTATCAAAACGAGAAAATTATTGATTTGAAAGACATTCTTTTGAAAGGTGAACACAATTATGAAAATATTATGGCAGCGATTTGTGCTGTAAAAGTATACGGTGTGGATACCAAGAGTATTGTGGATGTATTAAAGACTTTTCAAGGAGTAGAACATCGTTTGGAATATGTGGGAAAGATTGATAACGTTTCTTTTTATAACGATAGTAAGTCGACGAATGCAGAGGCAACAATTACTGCTTTAAAGTCTTTTCAAACACCGGTGTTACTTATTTTAGGTGGATTAGATCGAGGACATTCATTTGAAGAGATTGCGCCTTTTATGCAACATATAAAATATGTCGCGTGTTATGGGGAAACGAAGTTTCGTATTCAGTCTTTCTGTGCTGAGTCACACATTCCGTGTGAAGTTTTTGAAAATTTAAGAGAGGCTACGACGGCTTGTTTTGTCAAATCTGAAGCGTATGACACAGTTTTATTAAGCCCTGCTTGTGCGTCATGGGATCAATATGACTCTTTTGAAAGTCGTGGGAAAGAATTTAAAGAGATTGTTAAGGAATTAGGAAGTGAATAAAATGAATATACGAGATTATCATCATATTTATATGATTGGTATTGGTGGAATTAGTATGTCAGGGCTTGCAGAGATTTTGCGAGTTTGGCATTATGA
Source organism: uncultured Bacilli bacterium (assembly GCA_944350285.1). Lineage (GTDB taxonomy): Bacteria > Bacillota_I > Bacilli_A > RF39 > UBA660 > Ventrenecus. Next base: position 16,387 of record CALVOL010000019.1, read on the forward strand.
AGTGAGTGGTTCTGACCGAGTAAGTTCTTTGCAAACGGAGGATTTAAAACAACATGGAATACGTGTTTTTATTCCTCAACAGAAGGAAAATATTACGGATGATATTGATTTGGTTGTTTATACTGCGGCGATACCACAGGATAACCCAGAACTTGTTGCTGCACGAGAAAAGAACATTCCAACGATGGAGCGGGGAGCTTTTTTGGGAGAACTTACAAAATTGTTTTCTAAAACCATTGGTATTGCTGGAACTCATGGAAAAACAACTACAACAAGTATGGTTGCAAACTGTTTTTTAGAAGAAGGGCTTGACCCGACTGTTCAAGTAGGAGCTTATTTGAAAAATTTGGATGGAAATTACCGCGTTGGAAAAAGTGATTATTTTATTATTGAAGCTTGTGAATATAACGACTCTTTTTTGAATTTTTGTGAGGAAAGTGCGATTGTTTTAAATATTGACGATGATCACATGGAATACTTTAAGACGATGGAAAATATGTGTCATAGTTATGAAGAGTATGTTTCAAAGTTAAGTGAGCAGGGTGTTTTGGTATTAAATCATGAAGATGAAAGATGTTTGAAGTTAAAGGATTATACGAGGGCACAGGTTGTTACGATTGGAAAAACAGATGCTGACTACACATTTAAAAATGTTTCTTTTGACCAAGACGGGTGTCCAAGTTTTGATGTTTATAAGAAAGGAGAGTTCCAAGCGAAGGTAACGCTTTCTGTTGCTGGGGAACATAATATTTTCAATAGTCTTTCTTGTATTGCTCTTTGTCGGTTTTATCAAATTTCTTGGGACTCTATTCAAGAAGGTCTTAAGAAGTTTACTGGTGCTGCTAGAAGAATGGAGTATAAAGGAATTTTTTGTGGGGCTAAAGTGTTTGATGATTATGCTCATCATCCAACAGAGGTTTTGGCAACAGCAAAAAGTATAGGAAAGAAAACATTCCATGAGTCTTGGGTCGTTTTTGAGTGTCATTCTTATAGTCGCCTTTTCATGCACATGGATGAGTTTTCTCATGCTTTAGAATTGTTTGACCATGTTATTGTAACCGATATTTATGCAGCAAGGGAAACCAATACTTATCAAGTGCACGAAAGTGATTTGGTTTCTAAAATCAACGAAAAGGGCGAGAAAGCTATCTTTATCAGTGGTTATGATGCGATTTTAGAGTATTTGAAGAGTCATGTTCAAACAGACGATATTGTTTTAACGATGGGTGCAGGAACTATTACGAAACTTGCTGATAAAATGATGAATGAAGCCTAAAAAAGAGAGAATTTGATTTCTCTCTTTTAAATTTCACGCATATTTTTTTGATTTTTATATGGATTTTTTGGGTCTATTTTGTCGACAAATAAGATACCATTTAAATGGTCAATTTCATGTTGAAATGCGATAGAAATATCTTCTCTGACACGTATTTCATAAGGATGACCGTCCATATCTTGAGCTTTGACAGTCATTCTTGCATATCTTGGAACAATTCCGTCTACTTCACGGTTAACTGATAAACATCCTTCGCCTTCGCCTACAAAAATTTGTTCTTCGCTATGAGATAAGATTTTTGGATTGATGACAATGTAATTTTTAAATTTTTCTGGTTCTGTTTCTTCCACTATGACAAAAATTCGTTTCATGACACCAACTTGAACTGCGGAAAGACCCATGCCAGCTCGTAAATCATATTTTTCTCGTTCTTCTTCTATTTGACTCATTGTTAGGTAATCAATCATATCCTTAATCATTTGTTTATCTTCTTTTGATAGAGGAAATACAACATCCTCACTTTTTTGATGTAATCGTTTATCTTTTTCATCTAATATTGTAATATTAGGTAATTTCATCTTTTCTTCACCCCTAAGCCAACGTTATTATACCATGAATTGCCAAAAAAGCCAAATTGATGTTGATGGGCTTGGGCCATTTTTAGACGAGTTAAGAGATTTTGGAAGTCGGCTAAGAATAAAATTTGTTCTTCTCTTATTAATAATGGAATTTTGGTATTGCTAAGTTCGATGTAGAATTTCTTTAAGGTATAAGATGGTTCTTTGTATAGAAAATATCTTAAAACGATGTCTCTATCAAATTTTATGTTTTTTTGGTTACAGTAGTCGTAATATTCTGTTAAAATAAATCTTTGATAAGCTGTGTATGGAAAGGCTGCTTCATAAAATGCGTTGTTGTCATAGCTTGTAAAAATCTTGCTGTTTTGTAATATAGCGAGACTTTGACGGATGTGCTTATAGATTATAGTGCCAGATCTATGATATTTTGCACATAATTCTTTTACGGTGTAATTATCTTGGGTACCTAATCCATAATAGTCTTTTACGATTGCTTGTTTTATTGGCAAACATTTTTCTAGTCCTTTGTTGATAAGATAAGGTAGTTCTATTAATTCTTCTAATGGTGGTTCTTGTTTGGATTTAGCAGTTTGTGTTATTGTTGTACGTGCTTCTAGTTCTTTTTGGTAAGTGTTCTTTTGGTTTTCTAGAAATACTCTTAATTGGTTTTGTAATGCAGATGGTGAGCTTTTTTGTTCTTGCATTTCTTTGGTGCATAGTTCTAAAGAGTCTTGAATGAAATCTTCTAATTCTATAAATTCGCGGTTGGTTTTTAAATATTCGGTGTCAATAAAACTTTTTATAGAATGATATAAAGAATTTTCTGGAAGAGCTTCTAATATTTTACATAAATTTTGATATGCTTCTTGTTCTTTTTTTTGGTAAATTGTTTCATAGTTTTTCTCCTTTATGTACTGTATTATTATATTGAAAGTAGAAAAAAAGTCAAACAAAAAGACAGTTAATACTGCCTTCTTTTTAGTTATTGTTGTTTCCAAAAGTCCAACCTGCACCTATAATGATTACTAGAAGTATGAATAGAACGATCCAGATAGCTGCTCCAGCACCACATCCTGAAGTATATCCAGCATATCCAGTGTTGTAGCAACATGGATTTTGATAACCATAGTTTCCACCATAGTATCCATTATTTCCATAATAGTACATATTTGTAACCTCCTAATCTATCTATTATAGTTTATTATTCTTTTTCTATTTTGACATCAAAAAAAGAATAATTTCATTGTTTCTTTCTAAAAAATCCTTTTGTTTCTAGGGTTTTAGAAGAGTATATTTCTTTAGATAGTTACCAAACTATTTTTATGGAAAATTAAAATTTATGAAACTAGTAAAATTGATCTTCAATTCGCAAAATTTGAAAAAAGTTACCATTTCTATTATACTTAGAAGTAAGAATAAAGAAACGGTGGTCTTAAAATGATAAAAACATTAAACAAAGAGAAAGTAATAAAGATACTATCGGAAGAAGAATATGAGCATATGAACGCTTTTAATATTATTCCTAACTTATCGGATAAAGTTTTGGATTATGCAGAAAAAAATTATGGAATCATTGAAATAATATCCCAATTTTTAGAAGAAAAAAGAAAACAAAATACCAATTTAAGTCTTCCTTTGTTTGTTATAGCAGGAGTGCAAGCAAGAATGAAGCAATTGTATGCTATCAGTGAGCTTCCACTTGCTATCACAAGTCAAGAAATCATTGAAAAATTAGGCATCAATATAGAGTATCACCCTAAAGATGGTCTCTTAAAAGAATCAAATATTCTAGCATTTTTAGAACGATATAAACAAGAAAAAGACCAACCGTTAGAGTTTCAAAATGAATTTATCAAAAGTTTTAATCAAATGAATAAAGAACTTTTAAAAAAAGCGAAACTCACTTCAGACATTCATGTACTCGATTGTACCATTTGTGAAGTAAATCTCAATAATGAAAATTATGAAGGAAGTACAGAAACATATAAAGGAGGAGAAAAATTAAGAGGATATAAACTGGGAATGTTAAGAGGCTTTGGACCTAATTCTGGATTTATAGAAGAAATAGTAATGAATACAGCAAAACCACATGACTTAAAGATGAGTAAGAATATGATTTTAGAGTCTGAATATTTAAAACCAGGAGATGATTTAATAGAAGATCGAGGTTTTTTAGATATTGAAATCATAAGAGAAATATTAAAAAAAGGTGTAAATGTCACGGTTCCAGCAAAAAAGAATATGGAAATCCATACTGCAGCTGTCACAGAAGCCATTTCCAAAAACACATGGAAAAAACATCCCAATCCTAAAAGAAAAGGACAAGATATTACCCTCGTACAAAATTTAGAAATGTTTTTAAACGGAGTTTCTATTTTTGGATATTATCTAGATACATATAATTCTAATGAAAATTATGAATTCAACAATGAAAAAGAAGTAAACTATTCTGTATTTGAATCGTCTACATCTAACATGCCTATTTTAAGCTCATCTTCTAATGTTTCTCATGCTTTACATAGCTTTATTTAATACGCTTTATTTGAATCCGATAAATTTAGACTCCGTCAAATATCAGGTCAAAGACATGAAAAAAAATAAAAATTGCTTAGAAAGTTAGAAATTATCGGACTTAAGAGCAATTTTTTTGTT
>CALVOL010000020.1 GCA_944350285.1 uncultured Bacilli bacterium
CGGTGCGTTTACTTTTTTTTGCCTTCTTGTTATTCCTTTTGTTATCATGGTTTATTCAACAAAGAAATTTATTCTTAGAAAAAATTAATAAGGCAAAGAGTTACATAAAAAAGCATCAGCCCAAGAAGAATAGAGGAGTAGTTCTTCCTTAGAAGATAAAGTCCAAATAAATAAAGGAAGTCGTCTTCTGTATTTTTGAAAACGTGCCTTTTGCACAAAACATTTCTCAACAGCAAGAAAATCAGCCCGAGTATAACGAATAAATAACGCATTGCTAAAAAAGTAAGTAATCAAGGAATAACGCTTCTTTCCTATTAAATAACCAGTAGTCAAAGAAGTATGTTTCTTAAGATAACGCACAATAGAGATTTGAAAAGACTTAAAAATAAGCGCTCCAGAATAATTCCCAATACATTCCAAAATTTTTTGACAAATTAACGGAACGTTCTTAGTTCTCTTTATCTCAATATCAATCAAAACATCACCGTTGATAAGAGAAAGAACTTCTTTTAATGTAGGAATGTGTTCTTTTGTAGAAAGCAAAAAATAATTTTCTAGTTCCGAAAAAGTACAATCTTCGATATTTTTGCCAACGCCACACAATCTTTGAAGATTTTTATCATGAAATACAACCAAGACACAATCTTTAGTAAGAGAGACATCTAGTTCGATTGGAAAATGATGATCTCTAGCTTTTTGAAATGCTGCGAGTGAGTTTTCAGGAATAACTTGATTATCAAAAATTCCCCGATGAGCAATCAAGATAGGTTCTTTCATTCATAATCACCTAACAATAGTATACCAACTAAAAAACAAAAAAAACAGCCCTAAGCTGTTCATAATAAATTTTTCTTTTTCAGTAAGATAACTAAGACAATTGCAATGAAAAAAGATAGACTGACAATTAAAATGAAAGAAAATGGATTCGATCCGAAGTCTCCTAGGGATAGGTTCATTCCTAAAAAGGAAGAAATCATAGTTGGTATGGAAATTACCAAAGTAATTGATGTTAAAAATTTCATAATATCATTTAAATTATTAGAAATAATAGAACTATATGTATCCATAGTATTCTCTAAGATTTCTCGATAAGTATTTGCCATTTCAATCGCTTGTTTAATTTCAATTTGAACGTCGATTAATAAATCTTGTTCATCGCTAGTTAAATTGCAATTATTTTCCATTTTTTCTAAAACAGAGCGATTTCCTTGTAGGGCAGTAGTGAAATATAGTAAGCTTTTTTGTAAAGTTAACATGTGTTCTAGATCTTTATTGCTAGTTGATTTGATAAGAGTTTTTTCTTTTGAAAGAATATCTTCTTGAATTTCGTTTAAGTAACGAATGTAGTATTCGATCGTTTTATTAATTAGGAAAATAGGAAAACTTCGTCTATGTAAAAAGCGTATTCCATGAATTCTTCCTTTTTTTAAATCTGTAATAATTGGATGATGTGAGGTTGTGATTGTTAAAATTCCGTTATTCAAAATGAATATGGCCATAGGAAGAGCGCGATATTTTTTCTTGTCTTTGTTTAGAATGACATAAGGAATTTTAATGATGAGCAAAAGATAATTTTTTTCTAATTCCATATGTGGTGTTTCGGAACGGTCTAGTGTTTTTCTGAGCTCTTTTGCTTCAATATTTAAACTTGCACTGACAGATTTTATTTCTTCTTCACTTGGATTATTTAAATGTACCCAAAAATTTTTTAGAATGTTTTTTCTAGGCATTGGAATATTGTTTTTTATTTGATAAATATATTTCATAGTTCATCACCACTTTCATTGTAGCACATTTTTTTATTTTTTCTAGGGCTCTTTTCAAATTTCTATTTCTTTTATATAATAGACAAAATGAGGTTTATTTATGAAAAAAGAATTATTAATACCGGCTGGTAACATGGATGCGTTAAAGATTGCTGTTTTAAATGGAGCAGATGCTGTTTATATTGGTGGCAAATTGTTTGGGGCTAGAGCCTTTGCACAGAATTTTACTGAAGAAGAAATTATAGAGGCAAAATCGTTTTGTCATCTATATGGAGTTAAGTTATATGTGACTGTAAATACCATGGTGTATCAATCGGAATGGGAAGCGGTTACAAAGTATATCAAGTTTTTATATCAAACGAACGTGGATGCTGTGATCGTGTCAGATTTAGGACTTATTTCTTATATTCATGAAACGTATCCAGATATGGAAATTCATGTTTCGACACAAGCTCATACTTATTTGGCATCACAGTTTGATTTTTATCAAGAACTTGGTGTGAAAAGAGTGGTTTTGGATCGTGAGTTATCATTAGAGGAGATTGATTTATTACCAAATACTTTAGAAAAAGAAGTTTTTATTCATGGAGCTCTTTGTGTCAGCTATTCTGGTGAATGTTTGATGAGTGCTTTAAAGGGTGGTCGTAGTGGCAACAGAGGTTCTTGTGCTCAAGTGTGTCGGTTACCTTATACTTTGTATTATCATGGAGAAAAAATGGGTGATAAAAAGTATTATCTTTCGACTAAGGAACTAAATACTTCTTCTTATATTCCAGAACTTTTCAATAGTAGTATTACTAGTTTTAAGGTTGAAGGAAGAATGAAAAGCCGAGAATATGTCGCGTTTATTACACGATTTTATCGAACACTTATCGATCAATATCAGCATGCACAGGAAACGTCGATTTCTTCTATGGAACTTAAGAAATTAAAAACGTTATTCAACCGAGGATTTACGAGCGGGTATTTGATGAATGAGGAAAATATCATGAATTTTGATACCCCAAATCATCAAGGAATTGTTTTAGGAACTGTTACTTTCTCAAATCCTAAAATAATCCAAATCAAATTGGTAGAAGATCTCACGCAAGGGGATGGTATTCGTTTCAAAGAAATTCAGGCAGGAATGATTGTTAATTTTTTATATGATGAAAAGGGGAATCTTATCCATGAGGCAAAGAAGGGAGATACTGTTTTTGTGGATAATAAAGTAGGACTGAATGGAAAAGCTACTGTTTTAAAAACGTCTTCGGTAACATTATCGGAAGAAATTGCGAATTATCCTAAAAAGAAGATACCGATACAAATGGTGGCTGATATTGATACTCACGAGTTTACTTTAAAGGTGACGGATGGAGTTTATCAGATTGTAGTTACAAAGGATATTTGTGAGAAAGCTAAAACAAAGAGTATGGAAAAAGAAGATATTTTAAAACAATTGGATCGTTTAAAAGATACACCATTTTTTCTAGAAAAGGTAGAGATTCATTTAGAACCTCATGTTTTTATTCCTGTCAGTAAAATGAATGAAATACGAAGGTGCGCGATTGATGGTCTTACTCAGGCAAGAAAAAGATAGGAGGTAACTATGAAAATCAGTGTATTTGTTAGAAATGAAGAACAATATCAAACCGTAAAGCGGTATCCTGTTTCTCATATTTATTCTGATGATCTTTCTTTGGTTCAAAAGTATCCGGAGATTTATTATCAAATGCCTAGAGTTAAAGTTGATACTCTTTCTTGTCCTTTGAGAGTACTTGTGAATAACGTGGGAATTATGAAGGAATTTTATGGTCATAAAGAAATGATTGGGGATTATTTTTTAAATATTGCTAATCTTTCTACGATCAAACTTTATTCTAAATATCTAAAACATATGACTTTATCGATTGAGTGCCCTAAAGAGGAAGTTTCGTTATTACAAGAAATGGCAGATAAAATAGAAATTTTCTTGTATGGAAGAGTAGAGGTTATGATTTTGAAAAGACATCCTGCGATTACTAAAAATGGATATTCATTGCAAGATAGAGAAGGACATGTTTATCCTACGTGTGTTGATGGTGAAGGACACGGGCATATTTTTCACTATGAACCTCTTAATAGAATTTCTGAAATGTCAGAATATCAAAAATTAGGAATTTCTTTTTTTCGAATTGATTTTTTTGATGAATCTGTAAATGATATAAAGCAGATTTTAGAACAAGTTTTTTAAAATTTCTTTTACTTGTCATAATTTGACAGTAAAGGATACGTTTTTTTGCTTAACTCAAGAATTTCCTGTTATATTAATAATGTAGAATAGAAAGAGGGATACTATGAAGGCACCTAAAGTGATGGAACATATTAAACCAGCACATATTGAATGTACAAAGGAGGATATTGCGCCAATTGTGATTATGCCAGGAGATCCACTTCGGGCTAAATATATTGCCGAAAAGTTTTTAACAGATGCAAAACTTATTAATCGGGCAAGAAATATGTTTGGTTACACAGGATATTATAATGGCAAAAGAGTTACTGTAATGGGTCATGGTATGGGTATGCCAAGTGTCAGTATTTATGCGTTTGAATTATTTTATTTCTTTGGTGTTGAGAAAATTATTCGAATTGGTACATGTGGCGGACTTGATGAATCGATTAATGTACCAGATGTAATTTTGGCTACTAATAGTTATACAGAAGCTAATTTTGCTTATACTTATAATGGAGATCCAACGCATTGGGCAAAACCGAGTGCGCATCTTACGGAAAAGATTCGTGAAACAGCAAAGAGAAATGACGTAAAATTGGTGGAAGGAAATGTTATTTGTACGCAACAATTTGATTTTTATGCAGATTTAGAACATATGCTTCATCGAATTCAGGATAAAGATATTCTTGTTGGAGAAATGGAAACTTTTGCATTATTCCATATTGCAGATAGCTTTGATAAGGAAGCAGCAGCATTGCTTACTTGCGTCGATAGCATTTATAAAAATACATTTTTATCGATTGAAGACCGTGAAAAATCTTTGGATACTATGATTCAATTGGCTTTAGATAGTTTAGAGTAAAATGAAAAGGAAATCGTAAATGACTTCCTTTTTTTGTTATGGTCCAGTTGGTCCTGTAGGTCCGGTTGGTCCAGTTGCACCAGTAGGTCCCGTCGGTCCGGTAGCACCGGTAGGTCCTGTTGCTCCAGTGGTTCCGGCGGTTCCTTGAGGTCCGGTAGGTCCAGTAGGTCCGGTAGCACCAGTAGGTCCTGTTGCTCCAGTGGTTCCGGCGGTTCCTTGAGGTCCGGTAGGTCCAGTTGGCCCTGTTGCACCCGTTGGTCCTGTCGCTCCAGTGGTTCCAGCGGTTCCTTGAGGTCCGGTAGGTCCAGTTGGTCCAGTTGTACCCGTTGGTCCTGTCGCTCCAGTGGTTCCAGCGGTTCCTTGAGGTCCAGTAGGTCCTGTTGATCCTGTTGGCCCGGTAGCACCGGTAGGTCCGGTTACACCAGCAGTTCCGGCAGTACCTTGAGGTCCTGTAGGTCCTTGTGGAATGGTAAGGTTTAAAGAATAAGCATTTCCACCTAATGGGGTAACGGATGCACTTGCACTACTACCAGGAGCACCTGTGGTGACACTACCAATGGCTAGGGTGATACTTGGTCCTGTAGCACCCGTTGGTCCAGTAGGTCCAGTAGCACCTGTTCCCGTCGGTCCAGTTACTCCAGCAGGTCCTGTTGCACCCGTTGGTCCAGTAGGTCCTGTTGGCCCGGTAGGTCCGGTTGCACCTGTTGGACCAGTTGTTCCTTGTGTTCCACTTGTTCCTGGTAAACCTTGTGGCCCTGTCGCACCAGTAGGTCCTGTAGGTCCCGTAGGTCCTGTTGGACCAGTAGCGCCAGCAGGAATGACAAAGTTTAAAATCGCATTTTCATTCGTGCCAGCATTTACAACGGATGGAGTGCTTCCTGGTAACCCTGCTGTGGTTGTTCCAACAGTAATTGTTGCTGGTCCTTGAGGTCCTGTAGGTCCCGTAGGTCCAACTCTAGAAGAACAACAACAGCTTTGACTAAAACCATTTTTTTGATAGTTTTTCACGTAATTATATGCTTTTTGATAATCGCTACAATTATTCATAACATTCTCCTTTCATCTATAAAATATGTAGAAAAAGAAAATTTGTTTGTTTTTTTGACTAACATTTTTAAAATCATAAAAAATTGCATGGTCAAGACAAAGAAATTATGTTATACTTATGTAGAGTAAAGAGAGTAGGGATGACATGGAAGATGTAGCAAACGGAACAAACAATAAGTTAAAACCATTAAAATATCCTGGATTGGGTTTATTTATGTCTTTTAAATTTATCTTTGAAATTATTATATATATTATTCAATGCACTTGGCGAGGAATTATTTTCGTTTTTAAAGATATTCCAGTTATGCTTTGGCAACGAATTAGCGGTAAAGTCGATGAAGCATATCGTGGAACACAAGTTGCACTACAGAGAACGGATAAAGCCCAAGAAACAACTGCTCCAAAAAAAAGTGTTCTCAATATGGATTTGAATGATCTTTTAAAAAATAGTGCTTTTATGAAGAAAAAGTTTGCTAAATTGGAACAAGAAAAACTTAAATTATTAGAAGAATTGCAAGGACCTGGCAAAATTCGTAGTAAAGAAGCGAAAGTATATAAATTTACAGCAAAAAATAAGGACGGAAAATTAGAAACGGGTATCATTAGTGGACTATCTAAGCTTGATATTAATACGTTTCTAGTACAAGATGGCTATGAGGTTTATAAAATAGAAAACAATCAATATATTGATTTTCTTTATGGTCAAAAAAGTATTTTAGCTCCAAAGTTAAAAACAAAAGATTTGTTATTTTGGTTAACTCAATTATCTACCTATTTAAAAAGTGGAATTACATTAGCGGAATCTATTCGTATTCTAAATTTACAAATGAATAAAAAGCCTACTTATAAAAGAGCTTTTCAATCTGTCATTTATGAGTTGACGATGGGAGAATCATTTTCAACTGCTTTGGAAAAACAAGGAACTATGTTTCCACCTCTTTTAATTAACATGTTAAAGGCTGCTGAAGCAACTGGAGAACTTCAAGAAACATTAGATGATATGGCAAATTATTATGAAGAGATTGATCGAACTCATCGTCAAATGGTTTCTGCAATGACTTATCCTGCAGTTATTATGGTGTTTAGTTTGGCAGTTATAACTTTTATTTTGGTTTGGGTTATTCCAGATTTCGTAAAAATATATGAGAGTGCAGGAGCACAAATTGGAGGTCTAACCTTATTAGTTATTAATTTCAGTAATTTTTTACAAAACAATTTAGCTACTCTTTTAATTATTATTATTTTAATTATTCTTGTTTTGGTTATCTGTTATAAGAAGATTAAAGTGTTTAGAGTACAAGTTCAGACATTGTCAATGAAATTGCCTTTAGTTGGTAACATTATTATTTATAACGAAATGGCTATTTTTTCAAAAACCTTTTCTTCTTTGCTTAGAAATAATGTTTTCATTACTGAAAGTATTGATATTTTAAGTAAGATTACTAATAACGAAATTTATAAAGGAATCATGTATGATACTATCAATAATGTTGTAAGAGGGGAAAAAATTAGTTTAGCATTTAAAGATCATTGGGCTGTTCCAGATGTTGCTTATTATATGATTGTTACTGGAGAGTCTACTGGTCAACTGGCTGAAATGATGGGAAAAGTAAGTACATACTATCAAGAAATGCATCGAAATATTGTTAATAATATGAAATCTTTTATAGAACCAATACTCATTTGTTTCTTGGCAGCAATTGTTGGAATGATTATTATTGCTGTTATTGTACCGATGTTTGAATTAATGAATCAAATTCAGCAGTAGGGGGAACTTATTATGAATATATTTTATGCAATTATCTTCTTTATTTTAGGAAGTAGTTTGGCTTCATTTTATGGGGTAGTCGCGACGAGACTACCTCTTCATGAGTCTATTGTGAAACCACGTAGTCATTGTATGAAATGTCATCATGCATTATCGTGGTATGAATTAATTCCTGTTTTTTCTTTTTTATTTTTAAGGGGAAAATGTAGTAAGTGTCATTCAAAGCTTAGTATTGCTGAGCCTTTGTTAGAATTATTCACAGGATTATGTTTTGCGTTTTTTTATTTGAAATATGGTATTAGTTATTCTTTTTTTATGAGTTTAATCCTTATTTCTTTATTAGATCTGATTTTTATAAGTGATTTTAATTATATGATTATTTTAGATTCGCCTCTAGTTATATCAGCTATTTTGATCTTTCTCTTACGATGGGTTTATTTTGGTATTGAGGAAGCGTTTCTTTATGTAGGTTATGGAATTTTAATGTTTTTATTTATGCTTATTATTGGTTTTATTGGCAGTATTTTATTTAAAAGAGAAGCTTTGGGTGGTGGAGATATTAAGTTATCATTTATTGTCGGTATGGCTGTTGGTGTGCCGTATGGATTTATTACGTTAATTCTTTCTACTTTTCTTGCTTTACCGTATGCGACATTTAGTTTGCTTTCTAATACGTCAAAGGAAGTTCCGTTTGGACCTTTTATTATATCTTCTTTATGTATCGTTTTTTTGTTTTATGATAAGTTTAGTTATATTTTACAATTAATTTAAGTTGCAAGTGTATATGCTTGTAATTTTTTTATTTTTTTAATTATTGAGATAATGTGCGAGTTATGCTATAATTTTCTTAATAATTGTAGAGAATAGAAAACAGACTATTATAAGAAAATGGTGGGAATATGACAAAGAAAAAAATAATGCTAGGAATAGGAATAGGAATAATCATAGTCATTTGTGTGACAATGGGACTTTCTTATGCTTATTGGCGCTTTTCTTTTTCTCAAACTGGTACAAATTATGCAGGAACAAGATGCTTTGATTTAGCAATCACAAGTGAAGCTAATAATATTAATTTAGCTAGTACTTATCCTATCACCGATGAAGAAGGAATTAAGACAACACCATATTCTTTTACTATTGAAAATACATGTGAGATCTTTGCAACTTATATTATTACTTTAGAAGTAACAAAAGAAAGTACTCTAGATAGTTCTTATATAGCAAGTATGTTAAATTCTAATGAAGTATTAACACTAAATGAATTAGAACAAACTACAGTATCGGATGATACTCTTTATAAAGAAGCATATATTTTAGGAACAGGATCATTAGGAAATGGAGACAGTGAAGATTACACTTTAAGATTATGGATGGATTATGATACTCCGGCCAGTAGCGATACCATGAATCAAACATTTGAAGCAAAAGTGATCATTACAGCAAATGCAGCAACTTATAGTCCAGTAGACTATGGCTTTACCACATTACATGATGCGATACTCGCTAACGAATATCAAGTAGTCAATCTACAAACCTCAATTGATAAGATCAATCAAAAACAAGAACCAGATTTTACTCAAACAGCACCGATTATGGAATGGCAGGAATTTAGTCAAGATGATACATCTACAGTATCTTATACCATGCCAGATCCAGCAGATGTCGGAAGCGGAAAAGATTATGCTATCAATTTAACAAATGAAAATGTGTATGCAGGACTTGCTACAAGTTATCGATTTGATTCTGAAACCGGTTATTATCATTTAGAAAATATGATTTATCAAGATCCAACTACTATAGATTTTTCAGATGAAGACTTTTATATATGTGGCGGTGGTATTACTTTTTCTTCGTCTGGAGAAATGTTTCCATATACTTATTCTTCTTGTAATTCTATGTATAGAATTTCTAGTGTAACGAAGAATGATTCTGATGTGTATGATGAAAATAATAACTCTTATCCTGCTATTCAATATATGTATCAAGTTGATATGCTGTATTCTCAAACAGAAAAAGAAAGTGATAAGTCAGACAAGGGATTATATGTTGCTAATGATGATTATGGAAGCACTTATTATTATCGAGGCAGTGTAAACAATAATTATGTTTACTTTGCCGGATATTATTGGAGAATCATCAGGATTAATGGTGATGGATCAATTCGGTTACTTTATGCTGGAGAAACAAAAAACGCAACAGGAGCTGATTTACAAATAGGTACCAGTGCTTTTAATACTAATCGAAATTTGCCATTATATGTGGGATATATGTATGGCCATCCTGATGGTACAACATTAGAAGAAGTAAATGCCAATATCAATGATTCTGCTATGAAAACTTATTTAGATAATTGGTATCAAACTAATTTAAATGAATACTCAAATTACATAGCAGATTCTGGTTTTTGTGGTGATAGAAGTATTACATCTGGAAGTGGGATTGGAACTTCTACATTTACAGAATATCAAGGATATACACGTTATTATGTAACCAGTAATCCGACGTATGTTTGTATTAATGCTAAAAACGATCTTTATACTGTATCAAACAGTGCTGGAAATGGAACCTTAACTTTTCCAATCGGCTTGATTACTATTGATGAATTAATATATGCTGGTAATACTTCTGGAAGTTTAAATACTTTATCTTATCCTTTTTCAAGCAGTGTTTATTGGACTATGTCGCCTAGTAATTTTAATGATAGTAATGGTTCTTCGCTAGTGTTTGCTTCAAATGTTGATTTGGTTTATAGTTACTATGCTACGATGCAGTATGGTGTACGTCCAGTCATTAATCTTAATGCCAATGTGGAAATTAGTGGAGGTATTGGTACGCAAAATGAACCATTTGTGGTAAAAATAACGTAGGAAGTGATGAACATGAAACTAGAAAAATATAAAGAAAAAAATTCTAAGAAGAAAATTATTGTAATATTTACAGTATGCTGCATTCTTTTATTAGCAGGAATATTTTTGTATACTAGTTATGCCATATTCACAGAAAACAAAGAATTTAATGTGATTAATGGAAGTTATCAAGATCCAGGAGATATTTATTTTGCATATTATGTTGATGGCCAAATTACAAGAGAATTACCAAAACAAAATACAGGATATATCTTTGATGAAGAAAGTAGTAATTGTACGAATGGAGTCATACCAGTATTTGATAATTCTTCCTGGGAGTTTACAGCAAAATATTCTAACTATAATGCAACTGATTATACAAGAACGAAATGTAATTTGTATTTTAAAACAGGAACAAAGAATGTAAGTACAGCATTAGGAGATTTGAGTGTTTATACTTATACCCCAGATTTTACAAAATCAGCCTGTGATGATGAAGCTTGTCTATCACATGAAAAAGGTATTTTTGAAACTACAGATGATGATGGACCAACCTACTATTATCGAGGAAGTGTTGAAAATAACTATGTGTATTTTGCCGGATACTATTGGCGAATTATCAGAATCAATGGTGATGATACAATCAGAATGATCTATGATGGAACAGCCGCATATCAAAATGGAGAGGTTAATGATGATCGGCGCATTGAACAAAATTATTTTAACAATAGTTTTGCTGATAATATGTATGTGGGATATATGTATACGAGTGGAGATGCACATGGATTAGGAAGCTCATCTGTTATAAAGCAAGCAAATGACAATTTTTATGCATCAAATTTAGTGAGTTATGCATCATACATGGATACTAATGCTGGTTTTTGCGGAGATAGAAATATGCTTGATATTACAATTGGATCTGGTACGGGAACTACTACTACTTATTATCAAGGATATTTAAGAGTCTCGACGAGCTCACCAAACTTAAGTTGTGAAAATACCAGTGATTATTATACTGTATCGTCATCTAATAAAGGAAATAAAGCATTATTGTATCCAATTGGGTTAATTACAGTAGATGAAGTAATGCTAGCGGGATTTTCTGGAGGATTTTTTAATGGAATTAACGATTATCAAAAAAACTCTTTAAATAATTATTTGACTACCGGAAATACTTTTTGGACAATTACTCCAGCGGGAGGATACATTCCATTTGGTTATACAACATGGCGTGCGTTGGTATTTGTGGTAACGGGATCGGAGATTATTGACGATGCGTATGTTAATAATAGAATTGCTATAAGACCCGTCATAAATATTCGTAGTGATGTTACTGTATCAGGTGACGGAACGATGCAAAATCCATATTATTTTAGTTTATAGAAAGTGTAATTTTATGAATAAAAAGATAACTATATTAGTCATTATAATTTGTACATTAGTCGTAGGTCTAGGTATATCTTTCGCATACTTTGTAGAAAATAATCTGTATAATCTTTAAAAACAATATAATAAAAAGGAAATGAACTTTTTTTCTGTAATAATATTAGTGAGGGTACTATATTGGTGAAAGTAAAATAAAAATGGAAAGGAGGAAATTTTTGAGTAAAGGTCACACTATAGAATCCTTACATGGAGATTTAGTTTTTAAAGAAATATTTGGAACACAGAAAAATGTGCGATTTACAGAATATCTTCTTGAACTTTTAAAGGGATATGAGAGAGGATTTTTAAGAGGTAAAGTAACTGTTTTAAATGAAGTTTTTTTAGAAAAGACTAAGTTAAAAGATAAAGGAATTACTTCGGATGTCTTAGCTAAAATTGGAGATGAAGTGATTAATCTTGAAATGTATATGTCTTTCGAAGAAGATGATTTAGAGAAAAGCCTCGTTTATCTTACTAGAATTTATGGGACAAGATTAGAAATTGGGGAAAAGTATCAAAAGCAACCAAAAGTCACACAATATAATTTTTGTGAATCTTGTCATGTTTCTAAAATTCCTGAGTTTGAAACAGATTTTCTTTTTATAGATAGAAAAACAAACAATATTATTTCTGATAATTTAGAAGGATACATTTATCGTCTTGACAAATTAAAAAGTGTAGCTTATGATGATACTAGAAAAGAAGAATTATTAAAGATTATGAAGATGATATATTCAAATGATTCAGAAGAGCGATTTAAAATAGCGAAAGGAAGTGAGATGCTTATGGATATGGCAGAGGTTATGAAAGAATTTGTAAATGATGAAGCTGTTTTAAAATTTAAGAGTTTAGTAGGAAAGAATGAAGAGATTGCCAGAAGAAATGGGATGCGTGAAGGAATTCAAAAAGGGAAAAAGGAAGAAAGAGTCACGCGTAGTATGGAAATAGCTAAGAACTTATTAAAAGATCATTTAGCTGTTGATAAAATTATGCAGTATACTGGTTTATCTAAGCAAGAAATTCTAAAATTACAAGAAAATAAAAAAAGAGTTTAGTGTGAATGCTAGACTCTTTTGTTATGCTTCTAAAGTTTCTAATGCTTGTGCTACTATATTGTTTTCTGATGTAGCTGGTGTTGTTTCTTCTACATCTTTTTTTCCGATAATTGCGTTCTTTAATTCGTTTTGCTCTTCGCCTAAGTCATCTTCGACATCGATTACTCTTAATACTTCTTCAAAACTTGTTAAGCCGTTGATTACCTTAATTAAACCATCGTCTAAAAGACTTGTTGTATTACCATTGCTATATATTAGGTTTCTGATTTTTTCTTTCGGTGAATCATTTACTATCGCATCTCTGATATCTTGATTTAATAAGAGTACTTCTTGTAAAGCGATACGGCCAGAATAACCTTTATAGCATTCATCACAACCAACCGGTTTATATATTTGGTTGATATCCATTCCTAAGGCTTCTTTAAATACTCTTTTTTCATATGGTGTTGTATCTCTGGCTGCACGGCATTTTGGACATAATTTTTTACAAAGTCTTTGAGAAACAATTGCTTCTAATGCAGATCCTAGTAAGTATTTTTCTACATCCATATCTGTTAATCTTTCAATGGTTGTTAATGAGTTATTGGTGTGGATTGTAGATAATACTAAGTGACCGGTAATTGATGCTCGAACGGCAATTCTAGCCGTTTCGTTATCACGAATTTCACCGATCATAATAATATCTGGATCTTGTCGCAAAATGGAACGTAAGGCACTGGCAAAATTTAAACCGATTTCACTCATAACTTGGACTTGGTTGATTCCATCTATTTTCATTTCGACTGGATCTTCGACTGTTACAATATTTCTTTCCATTGTGTTTAATTGTTGTAGCATTGCATAAACGGTAGTAGATTTACCAGTACCTGTTGCACCGGTTACTAAGATAATTCCGTTTGGTTTAGAAATGGCTCTTTGAATTTTTGCTAGACTTCGATCAGAGAAGCCTAATGTTTCCAATGTACTCAAGTTCGATGTATAATCTAATATACGAACCACGACTTTTTCGCCGTACACAATCGGTAGAGTAGAGACACGGAAGTCAATATCTTTGCCGTCTATTTCCATTTTTATCGCACCGTCTTGAGGAATTCTTGATTCTGTAATGTTCATACCAGAAATAATTTTAACACGAGTGATTAAATTCCGTTTCACTGACTCAGGAACCTTTGCGTATAAAATTAATTCTCCGTCAACACGAATTCGGACATTTAAAATGGTTTCAGTAGGCTCAAAGTGAATATCACTGGCTCTTTTTTTCGCTGCATCTATTAGCATGCTATTTACTATATCTACAATTGGTTGATTTTCATAATCATATTCTTTAAACATATTGGTCACCGTGCCCCTTTATTCTGTTAGTATTTTATCATATGATTTTGAAAAAAACAATGCGATTGGTCTCTTTTGACAAAAAGTTGTGTATAGATTTTTTTGACTTGTTTAAAAATTCTTTAAGATTTTGTAAAATGGTTTTTCTAGACAAATTTCATCTTTTTTCTTTAGAAAACTTTTGGTATAATACGAGGCAGAGGGAGTGCTTAACATGGGTAGCAAAGACTTAAAAAAAACAAAACGAGTTGTGTGGCTTATTTTTTTTCTTGTTGTTTTGTTATTATTTTTGGCAACAGTAGGATTACAGAACTATTTGTATCGGATTCAGCAAGATGAGAGATTAAGTGGGGTTGAAAATTATTTGGATTATAAAATTACGGTTCGAGAGCAAAATCGCAAAGAAAAAAAATTGCGCTTTCAATATAACGATGATAATTATTACTATGATGGAATAGATGAGATCTTTATTTCCTATGGATCGACCACTGCTTTTTTAGAAGAAATCATTGAAAAAAAGTATTTGACGTTAAAAAATATTTTGGATAGTATGGTTTTTGTGGATAGTGATGAGGATCATGTTGATTGGTATGTTCATAATTCAAGTTATCCGGAGCAACGTTTTATTATTCAAATTATTACGTATGAGGGATATCGGGATATTATATTTCAAAATTATTCCGAAAGTATTTTAGAATCACTTGGATATGAAGCGAGACAACAAAGATAATATTTATTATTTCGCTAATGACAAGAGAATACAATCCAATGTGAACTAGTGATAGAATTGCTAAAAGTACTAATTTTAAAATCATACCATAGAGAGTAATTTTCATTGCTGTTTTTGATTTGTCTAAAGCTTGTAGTGTGCTTGATAGCGGGGCTTCTAAGTAGAACAATACAAAAAAGGGAGCAAGAGCAAGGATGTAATCGCTGCCATTTGTAGTTTTATATAAGATCATCAATAGAGGATCTCTTAACCAGAGAATAAAGATGGAACTGACAAGGCCAATTAAAAAAGAATAGGTTAGAGCTTGCTTTAATCTTTTTTTGATCATAAATGTCTTTTTTTGCGCGTGGAATTTGCTGATTTCAGGTATTAAAATTTGACTGATTGCTGACACAAAAAAAGAAGGAAGGGTTAGAAGCCCTATGGCATAAGCATTGTAGGCAGCATATTCTGTTAAAATAAAGTTGTTGGAGTATCCTGAGAATAGTAAAAGATTTGTGAGGATGATTGGTTCTAAGAAGAAACCAATATTTCCGATGAATCGGCTAGAAACAGAAGGAAGACTAATTGAAAGTACACGATTGATGACATTTTTTTGAACGGTTAAACCTTCTTTTTGGAGAATGGCTTTTTTTGGTAGAAATAAACTAAATGTAAAAATACTTATTAATTCAGTGATGATGTTTACCAAAATAAATAATATAACTCCCAGCATGACGTTTTTTTGAGCAAAATATGGAAGAATCACGATTAAGAAGAAGATCCGGAATAATTGTTCAAAAATATTGGATATAGTATTAGGTGCTACTTTAAATTTTCCAAGAAAGTAACCTTTTAGTATGGAAGAAATACTGATGAATGGAAGAGTCGCGGCCATTGCCCATATTAAGGGTGTTACATTTGGTTGTTTTAGTAAATATGTAGATATTATTGGAGCTAACAATACAATTAGAATGATAAAGATTACATTGAATAATAAAATGAAACATGAGGTTGAAAAAACAATTGTTTTGCTACGCACTTTATTTTCACTGACTAATTTTGAAATACTTACTGGAAGTGCAAAGGTCGCGATGGTGATTAAAAGGGAATAGGTTGGCATGACGATTGTGTAAAGAGAGATGCCTTCTACTCCAATTGTTCTTGTAAATAAAATTTTGATGAGAAAGCCAAATATTTTGGTAATAAATCCACCGATAAGCAGAATAAAAATTGACATTTTAAATGTATCTCTTTTCAATATTCATCTTTCCTATTCCAAAACTTTAGTATATAATAATTTATGTAAATGAATGAATTTATAGAATCAGGTGAAAAAATGAAAGAAGAAAAGTTTGCAAGTTTAGAAGAACTGTATAAGCGACTTAAACCGGCTTTAAGCACGAAAATGCGAGAAATGCATCGTGAGAAGATGATCAGTGTAACAGAGCGGGATATTTGGCAGTATTTATGCAGTCATTTATGGCGAGGTAAGCATACTCTTACGTTAGGTGAAATGGTAAATGATATTTTAAATACAGATTCTTTCACGATTTACCGAGGAATTAGAGAGGACTAGATTATGGAACCTATCAGTGTAAATAAACAAAGTAGTATTCGAATTAGTGGAACAAAGATTTTGTATTTTGACCCGTTGGAGCGAGAAGAAAAGCATGATGCTGATTACATTTTTATTACGCATCCTCACTTTGATCATTTTTCGTTATTGTCTATTTTAGAACTAAAAAAAGAAGATACTATTTTTGTGACACCAAAAGATATTGTAGAAGAACTATTATCGATTGGAATTAGTGAGGAATATATTGTGGTCGTAAAGCCAAATAAAACATATTCCTATAAAAATATTGAGTTTCAAACCATTCCAGCATATAATCTTCATAAAAAAAATCACAGAAAAGATGCAGAATGGGTTGGTTACATTGTAGAGCTCGATAAAGTGATCTATTATATTGCTGGGGATACTGATGTTACAAAAGAAGCAAAAGAAGTGAGATGTGATGTTGCTTTTTTGCCAGTAGGTGGGACATATACGATGGATTGTATTGAGGCGGCTACACTCTGCAATATTATTAAACCGAAGCTTGTAATTCCCATTCACTACGGCTATGTTGTGGGAAGTATTAAAGATGCTGAGGTGTTTAAAAAGCGGTTGGATAAGGAGATTGCTTGTAAAATTTTGTTGAAATAATCATATATTGGTGGAGGGATTTTGATGGATATAGATAAGATGTTTAATCAATTGTTTTTAAAGTGTTCTAAAATATATACAAGTGAAGAATTGGATGGTATTAAGAGATCTTATGAATTTGGAAGTGAGCGTCATAAGGGGAAAAAGCGACTTAATGGTACCGATTATATGACCCATCCATTAGGAGTTGCAGAGATTTTGCTTGATTTAAATGTGGATGCAACAACGATTATGGCTTCCCTCATTCATGAAACGATTAATCATGCTGGGGCAACGAAAGAAGAAATTGAAGAATTGTTTGGAAGTGATGTGGCAAATATTGTGTGGGTAATTTCTAAATTAAATCGTTTAGAACTTACGGATGATTCTGAATATTCGGCAATGAACTTAAGAAAAATTTTGGTTGGTATGAGTGAAGATGTGCGCGTATTGTTTTTAAAACTTGCAGATCGACTTCATAATTTAAGAACGGCTGATGCCTTAGATGAAAAAGATCGTAAGAGAAAAGTGAATGAAACCATGGCTGTGTTAATTCCGATTGCACATCGTCTTGGTCTTTACAAAATTAAGGGAGAAATGGAAGATTTGTGTTTAAGATATTCCAAACCCGATGTTTATCAAGATATTTTGGAGAGGTTAAACGCTACGTATGCTGAGTTAAAAGAGAGTCTTTCTGAGATGGAAGATGAGATTAGCGAGATGCTGATGGAACAAAACATTCCTTTTAAAATTAAGAGTCGTGTGAAAAGTGTCTATAGTATTTATAATAAGTTAAATAACGGAAAGAAATGGGAAAATATTTATGACATTTTAGCTCTACGAGTTATTGTAGAAAAGGTGAGTGAATGTTACCTTGCGATTGGGCTCATTCATGCAAAATACAGGCCAATTCCAGGACGATTTAAAGATTATATTGCCATGCCAAAAGCAAATATGTATCAAAGTTTGCATACCGGAGTGTTTGGGCCGGATGGGCACCGATATGAAGTGCAAGTGCGAACAGAAGAAATGGATGAGTTTGCTGAGAAAGGGGTGGCTGCTCACTTCGCTTATAAAGAAAAACATTATGTTCAAAACATGATGGAACAGCGGCTTGAGATTTTAAGGAATTTAATTGAATCTACCGATAATTTATCGGATATTGAGTTTAAATCGAACTTGGAAGATGATTTATTTAATGAAAGTATTTATGTCTTTACACCAAAGGGGGATGTATTAGAACTTCCAAAAGGGTCTACTCCACTTGATTTTGCTTATCGGATTCATAGTGATGTTGGAAATAAGACAGTTCAAGCGATTGTAAATGACACTAGTGTGCCTTTGAACTATGAACTTGAAAATAACGATATCGTTAAAATTCGAACGAATCCAAACGCAACGCCAAGTAAAGAATGGATGAATTTTGTTAAAACGAGTCATGCAAGAAATAAGATTAAAGCCTATTTTAGTAAGCAAGATAAAGAAGTGTATACAGAAAAAGGACGGACGATTTTACAAAATGAACTTAGAAAGAAAAAACTTTCTTTTGATGAAGTTTTATCGCAAGAAAATGTTAAAAAGATATGTAAGGATTTAAAATTGGATTCTTTGGATGATATTTATTTTTCTATTGGGACTTTAAGGTATACGGCTACTTATATTATCAGTTTAGCAACGGAAGATAAGAAGGATGTGCAAGATGTCTTAATTGAAAAAGTAGCGAATAATCATACAGAACACAAGAAGACCGCTACTTCTGATATTTTAGTAGATGGGAAAACGGATATTTTAGCTAGTTTAGCAAAATGTTGTAAGCCAGTTTTTGGCGATGAAATTAAGGGTTTTATTACGAAAGGAGAAGGCGTCAGTGTTCACCGTGTGGATTGTCCTAATATTCAAGGAAAGACGGAGAGATACGTGAACGTTTCTTGGAATGATGTTGGTGGCTTTTATTACACTGGTGTTCGAGTTGTTACCGATATTCAAAAAAATTATTTGTTAGATATTATTAGTAAGGCAACGGCTAAGAACTTATATATTGATTCTTTTAAGACGAAAAATGAACAAACTAAAACTTGTTATGATATTATTATAAAGGTAAGAAATAAAGATCAATTAGAAGATTTTATTCAGAGTTTATATAGTTATAAATTTGTTTTAAAAGCAGAGAGGAATTAAGATGGAAATTGAAGTTAGAATTTTAGAAATTGATCAAGAAGAGTTTGTTAAAGAAATAGAAACTCTAGGAGCTCAAAAGGTTGGGGAATACTTTTATAAACGGTGTGTTTATGATTTTCATCCTCCACAAAATGGTAAATGGATTCGTTTACGGACAGATGGAAGAGAAACTACACTCACTATTAAAGAAATTATAGATAAAGATAAAATTGATGGAACTAGAGAACTGGAAATTACAGTTTCTGATTTTGAAAAGGCAAAAAATATCTTAGAGGAACTGGGTTATTCGCCACGAGATATTCAAGAGAATAAAAGAGTTCGATATTTGTATCAAGATATTGAGATTGATATTGATACTTGGCCACATATTCCAACATATGTAGAAATTGAAGGACCGGATGTAGAGACTGTTGAGCGATTTTTGACAAATCTTCATTATTCAGAGGATAAACTTACAACATTAGATGTCGATTCTATTTATCGTGAGATTTATCATGTTGATATTGATCATGTTCCCTTAGTATTTGGTGGTGATGAATGAGAGCGGTTGTACAACGAGCCCAAAATGCTCAAGTTGTAGTTGATGATCATGTAGTCGGTAATATTCCATACGGACTTATGATTCTGGTTGGTTTTACCGAAGGCGACGGGCTAGAACAAATTAAAAAAATGGTTCATAAAGTGCTAAATCTTCGAATATTTCCGGATGCTAACGGCGTCATGAATCAAAGCGTGTTAGATGTTGGAGGCAAGATTTTGTCTGTTTCTCAGTTTACTTTGTATGCGGATACAAAAAAAGGGAATCGCCCAAGTTATATCAAAGCTTTAAATGGTGAGGAAGCAGCGAAGTTGTATCATTTGTGGAATGTGGAACTCGCAAAAGAAATTTCTGTTGAGACTGGTGTGTTTGGAGCCGATATGAATATTACTTTCACAAATGTAGGTCCTACTACGATTTTGTTAGAGATGGAATAAGGGAAATCGTTTTCTATAGATGATTTCTTTTTTTGCATTTCAAAATTGTAATTTTCCTTCGTGCTTGTACTTTTAGAAGTCCTATGATAAAATCTCATCTTTGACACTTTTAAGAAAGCAAAATCCTCCCAACCCTTTATTTATGGGCATTTGGAAGGATTTTTTTTGT
>CALVOL010000021.1 GCA_944350285.1 uncultured Bacilli bacterium
TGGGGTGAAATAGAAAAAATAGTAGTTGATGAAATATATCATTAACTACTATTTACCTACAAAAAAAATTTACACCCGATTCGTATATTATTCTTGACATATGCAAATTTAGAAGATCAAAATCTAAATATAGATTTGCCAAAATATCAACGTATTTTTGAAACAATTATTTTAGTTCAAGAACAATGGCAAAAAATTCAAAAAATAGCACAAGAACCTATACATGAAAAAGAATTGTCAGAACGCGAACGGCATTTCATTGAATTCATTATGACTTCTGATGTAGAACAAAAAGAAGTACTGTATTTTTTTGATATTTTTCAAGCTATGTTGATAGACCATATACAAGCGCTAGAAATATCACAAGTTCTTAATGTGTCAAAATATTTTCAGATTTTTGAAGCTATTGGAGCAGCCCAGAAAAAATGGCAATGGTGGCGCTCCTTATCAATGGAAGAAATAAAAGATGAAAATGCAAGAATTCAAAAAATAAGTGAAAATAATATAAGTCTTACCAAAAGTGTAAAAAAATAATCATGCGTTTATCCTGGCCAAATCACTAGAAAAACTACACATTTTTATAAAAATCCTTTATAATCAAAAAAGGAGGTTTTATGGAAACTTTTTCTTATGCAATTAAAGTAGCATTTTTGGCTTTTCCACTAATCGCATTATTAATTACAATACCTTATATAGTTTATCAATATCATAAATATGGTTCAGTAAGTTCCTATCGTACCATTATTTTATACTCATTCCTTTTATATATGATAACAGCATATTTTTTAGTGATCTTACCATTACCAAGTATGGAAAGTGTATCAAAAATGACCACACCAAGCTATAATTTAATTCCATTTCAATTTATCAATGAAATATTTTCTGATTCAAGATTTATTGTAAGTGATTTCGCTACGTATTTTCCGACTCTCAAAAATCCCGTTGTCTATGAATCTTTATTTAATGTATTATTAACAGTACCTTTTGGAATTTATCTACATTATTACTTTGAATTTTCCTTCAAAAAAACATTATTTGCAAGCTTTTGTTTAACTTTGTTTTTTGAATTAACGCAGATTACAGGACTATATTTTATATATCCAAGAGGTTATAGGGTATTTGACGTGGATGATATAATATTAAATACTTTAGGCGGTGTAATCGGTTATATCATAGCCTTTATTCCATTAAAAATCCTCCCAACTCGAAAAGAAATAGATGAAAATTCCATAGAAAAAGGAATGAGAGTAAGCTTCTTAAAAAGAATGGTATCCTTTGCAATAGATTTTATAATTTATAGTGTCTTTCTTTTTATAGCTTTATATTTAACACATCATTATTTAGAAGAATGGCCACTTGTTTTTAGCATCATATTTATATTATGGAGTTTATTCTATTATGTTGCCTTACCGAGCATATTAAAAGGAAAAACTTTATGTATGAAATTTTTTCACCTAGAATTTACATCTTCTAAAAAAGTAACATGGTATCGAATATTTGCTTATTATTTTTGGATGATAGCATGTTATGTCTTATTCCCATTATTCCTTATGTTCTTAGGTTATTCCCTTTATTATAAACAATATATCACCAGAGTATTTTTTGAATATTTCATCATAGTAGTAGGAGCTCTAACCCTTATGATGTATTTCATAGCATTATTAAAAAGAATCTTTAAAATGCCTTTAATTTATGAAAGAATATCTCATATTGAAATAAAAAGTTCCATACACATACCAAATAAAGAGGAGGAAGAAAATGAAGAATATTACGATGTCAATCATAGAAAAGTTTCATGAAGAATACCAAAGAGATCCTTCCAATAAAATAATAGAAAATTCTATTAAACAGGTTGGATTAAAGGGTGCTTGCTTAGATTTAGAGGTAGTAAATAATAATATAGATGTATTTAATATAGAACTACCCAAAACAAAAATATACAATCAGCAAGAGAGTCATTTATGCTGGTGCTATGCCGGCCTTAGTCTGATCAATGCCAATGTTGCTAAAAACTTAAATCAAAAAATAGAAGAATTTAGTTTATCAGTAACATATTTATCTTTTATGGATAAACTAGAAAAAACAAACACAATTTATGAATATGTTATAGAAAATGATCACTTTGATTTTGAAACAGAATTATCAAAAGGATATTTACAATTCTATACCTATGAAGGTGGTTATTTTTGTTATTTTAAAGACTTAGTAAAAAAGTATGGTATAGTTCCAGAAAGCACCAAGCCTGAAATAGAATGTATTCATCATCCGGGAGACTTACGAGCATTATTAAAAGATAAAGTGAAAAAAGATGTTTGGAATTTAATAAATGAAACAGAATACACAAAATAAAGAAGAACTTCTAAAAGAAAAAGAGAAAATGCTAGAAGAAAACTACTTTTTATTATCCAAATGTCTAGGGGAGCCACCACTTCAATTTACTTATGAATATCAAGATAACAACAGAAAAATGTGTACAATAAATACAACTCCTCAAGAATTTAGTCAAAAATATTTATCTATAAACTTAGTAGATATGATATCAATTGGTAATGTTCCAATGTATAACAAAGAATACTATAAGGTATATCAAAAAGAGTATAACGATAGTATTTATCAAAAAAGGGTATCATTTCTAAATATGCCAATAAACATTTTAAAAGAATTGTCCATCAAACAATTAGAAGGTGGTATTCCAGTTTATATGGGATGCAACATGACCAAAATGATTCATGAAGAAAAAGGGGTGTTAGACAAAAATTTATATAATTATAAAGAAGTCTTTCATATTAAGCATTTAACCAAAGAAGAAGCCTTATCACTTCATGATATTGGCAATGAACATATAATGTTGATCACAGGAGTCCATATAGAAAATGGCAAACCAGTTTGTTGGAAAGTACAAGATAGTTATGGAGAAAATACTCATAAAAATGGATATTACATTATGAATGATAATTTCTTTGATGAATTTGTGCTAGAAGTAGTGATTGATAAAAAATATCTAAGCATAGAACAATTAAAACTTTTAAATCAAAAACCGATACCAATTTCATTAGATGACCCATATTAATCATAAGAATATTTTTTCTACATTCTTATGTTTTTTAAATTCTTTAACAAAGTAAGAAGGATTATATCTAGGTATCATAACGTACACTACCGATTTTGTTCTCGTAATTCCTACATAAAAAAGTCTTCTTTCTTCCTCGAAAGGATAAGGTTGTTCCTTCTTAATAAGCGAAAGGAGTTTTTCATCTTTA
This sequence comes from uncultured Bacilli bacterium, assembly GCA_944350285.1. Taxonomy (GTDB): domain Bacteria; phylum Bacillota_I; class Bacilli_A; order RF39; family UBA660; genus Ventrenecus. The sequence continues at coordinate 3,261 of CALVOL010000021.1, forward strand.
AGTAAACTTGGAAATCCATATAAAGCATGTTCTAAATTAAGAAGAATAACTACATCACTTTCTAATCCCTTAGAGGAATGCACAGTTAAAAAACGAATGTTTAAATTTGGAAATTTATCAAACACAATTTGATGATTTTCTTTTTCGGTATAAGAAAGCTTCTTCGTATATTTTTTGATATCAAAATGATTACGACCTAGAATAAAAACTTCTTTATCTTCGGAGATTTTTACTAGTATCTTTTCTAACGCAATATCCACACGTTTATAAAAAACAAGTTTGATTGGTTTTTCTAAATGCTTGTCGCTTGTAAGTTCCTTCTTGATTTGATTTGGATTCTTTTGAATAAATTCTCCCGCAGTTTTAACAAGTTCCTCACTATTACGGTATGTCCTCTCTAGTTTATAAACCTTTGCAGTGGGATAGTACTTTGTAAATTGTAAAAATATTGTTAAATCACATCCTGAGAAATGATAAATAGATTGATAGTCATCTCCAACTACACACAAAGAAGCATCAGTAAGTCGAATAATTTCTTGAACAAATTGAAAACGACACAACGAAGTATCTTGAAATTCATCGATAATAAGCATTTTATATGGTAAAGAGACTGAATGTGTTTGTAAATATTCCGTTGTTTTTAAAATAATGTCGTCAAAGTCTAGGATAGCAGCAGAATTCTTATTACTTTCATAAAACAAATAAATAGCATAAATTAAATAAAGTAACGGCTCCTTTTTAGAAAGTTTTAAAATATGTTTTAAATCATTTTGAAAATACCCATTCGCTTTACAAAGGGTAATAAAGGTAGCTATTTTCTTTTTTATTCCTGAAAATTTAGGAGATTTTAATAAAAAGCCCCAAGAAAAAAAAGATGGATAATCAAAAACTTGATAACACTTTTTGATTAAAAAAGTATTCTCAAAACATTTTGCTTGAAAAAATTCTTCTATCGTATATTCCAAGAAGTCAGGTTTAGCAATTTGATAAGTAATATGTTCTTTTTTTAAAATGTTTAAAGCAAGTTTATGAAAAGTAAAAATAGAAATTTCAACCTTACAATTCTTTTGAATGTTTCTTTGTAAATCTCGGGTAGCTTCATTAGTAAATGAGATCATACAAATTTCTTCTGGGTTTAACAAATGATTTTCTAATAAATATTTTACTTTACCAATTAAAGTAAGTGTTTTTCCAGAACCTGCTCCAGCAATGATGATAGAGTACTTTGGATTCTCTAAAATGGGTTTTAATTGTTCAGGATCAAGAGCGTAGTTGTTAACACAAATTTTGTTCATGAGAGTTATTATAAGTTCTTGTAAAATAATTGTCAATCTGCTAGAATGAAATTAAGAAATGGAGAAAAATATGAAAAAAGAAAAAAATTTATTTACTAAAAACAGTTGGCTAGCAGATGACGTACAATATTTTAAGTATCTAACAAAACAAAAAGAAACAGCAATGACCAAAGAAAAACGTCAAAAACTAGAGAAAACACAAGAAGAAATTTTAAAAAATAATGTGACTTTCGAAAAATTTGGAGAACCAAAATGTCACCATATCTTTGTAGAAAGCCATGGTATATTAGAATGTATTTTCTGTGGTCATACTACTTTAGAATATTCCATTGATTTAGAGGAAGCTCTATATCTTATCATGGCGGCAACTGTTCAAGATCTTCTCGTGAGAAATGCTACCAAAGAAGATATTCCGTTATTAAGAAGAATATTGAAAGCTCAAAAAGAAAATCCATCCTTAGTATTAGAAAAAGCTAGAGATTATGAAAAAGTATTATTAACACTTAAGACACCAGAACCACGAAGAACTCTATCATCGCAAGAAGCCTTATCATTTATAACTAAAACAGAAGAAGAAAAAAATATTTTAGAAGAAACATTAAGAAAATTAAAAAGTGTTCAAAAACCAACGGAAGAGCAACAAAGAGCAATAGAATTTCATGAGTTAGCGATCGAAGAATGCTTAGCCGTCCAATACGAAACAATGATATTAGAAGGTGAAAATCCAGTAAAGTTGTTCGAAAATGCGTCGAATGAAAAGGATAAATTTGCAGCCTTAAAAGCATATTACAACTTATCCCGAGAACAATTTAGAGTTTCAAGTGCATATTTTAAAACAGAAGAAGATGCCAAAAAATATGTATGCCTAGCAGGAAATCCCAAAATAGAACAAATGATATTAGATAAAAGAATTAAAAGAGAAAATTAGATGGATCAGATCTAATTTTTTCATTTTTCTTTGTCAAATTATCGTGTCCACCTATAAAGAAAAGTCGGTTTTTGGTATAATAAAAAAGTAAAGAAGGTGATTATATGCAAAGAAAAACATATGCATACATAGATGGAAACATTTTAGAAAATAATATAAAAGAAATCAAAAAAAAATATCCGGATTATAAGTATTATATAGGTGTAGTAAAAAACAATGCTTATCATCACGGTATGAAAAGTGTTTTAGATATGATTCGAGGAGGAATAAATTATTTTGCAGTGTCTTCCTTAGAAGAAGCCCTAGCTGTAAGAAAGTATACAGATTACCCAGTTTTAGTATTAGAACCCATCTCTCTAGAGTTTGTAGACGATGCGATTAACAACAATATCACTCTGACAATTGAGTCCTTAGAATATACCAAAGAACTATTAAAAGAAGATATTTATTCAGAATTAAAAGTGCATCTTGCCGTAGACTCTGGGATGAACCGTTTAGGATTTCAAACAAGAAAAGAATTAGACGAAGCCTTAAAATTATTAAAAGAAAACAAAAAAATTGTAGTAGAGGGATTATTTACTCATTTTGCAACATCTGGAGTAATGGATCCGCACTGGGATAATCAAGTAAAGAAGTTTTTAAGTATTACAAAAAATATTGATTTCAAAGAAATTCCGATGGTTCATTTAGGAAGAAGTTTAACTTTAGTGAATCATCCAAAATTAGAATATGCAAATGCAGTACGCTTAGGAATTATTATGTATGGCTTTTCTCAAAGTAGAAAAGAAGGAACCTCTTTAAAAAGTAAATTACAAAGACTAAAAAGAAGACATTACCAAAAGAAATATGAGTGTAGTAAGACATTCCTAGAAAATGATTTAAAGCTAAACACGGCAATGTCATTGTATACCGAGGTCATGAGTATAAGAAAAGTAAGTCCTGGAGATGTCGTTGGATATAATGCTTATCCAGTGGAAGAGGAAGGGTATATTTTAACACTTCCAATTGGGTATGCCGATGGAGTAACCAAAGATTATGGGGAAGTGGCTATAGAAAAAAAACGTTATAAAATCGTATCGGATTGTATGGATATGATTATGGTGTATAGCAAAAATCCTATCAAAGTAGGAACCAAAGTAGAAATATTTGGCGATACGATTCCTATTTCTAGTGTCACAAGAAAATTAGGGGTAAATAGTTATCACTTATTTAACCAAATCAGTGATCGTGTCATCCGTATTCATATATCAAAGGATACCAAAGAAGAAATTGCATATTAAAGAAGAGGAGGAGTACTATGAAAAAATTTAAAGTACTAATTATTGGCAGTGACGCAAATGCTTATTATATGGCGAGATGTACTTATGAAGCATATCACAAAAAAGCCCATTTAATTGCCAAAGATAGACTTGCATTCACAAAGTTTTCAAATATTCTAACCATCGAGTATCATGAAGATTTATGGGACGAAACAAAGTTTATAGAATACGTAAATACCTATGCCAAAGAAAATGCAAATCATGAAATTTTAATGATTAGTACCAACGAAACCTATTCCGTATATATCGCGAGAAATAAAGAAAAATTTTTAGAAAACATTATCTTTCCAAACCAATCAGAGAGTGTCTTAGAAACACTAACCAACAAAGAAAAATTTTACAAAACTTATAAACGTTCCACTCTAAGTTTTCCAGAGACCTATTATTTTGATACGATAAAAAGTACAGTCATTCCAACCATGAACTACCCAATGATTTTAAAACCGGCTAATGTCGTAGAATACAATCACTTGAAATTTGAGGGAAAACACAAAATTTTTAAACTAAATAGTGAAGAAGAACTAAAAAGAACCATTGAACTTATCAAAAAAGCAGGATATAAAGATCGCCTAATTTTACAAGAGTTTATTCCTGGAGACGATTCTCATCTATTTGACTCAGTCGTCTACGTCGATCGAAAAGGCAAAGTAAAAGTAATTAGCTTTGCCCAGATTGGAATTCAAGAAAGAAGTAAAAGCATGGTTGGAAATGCTGCTGCTCTAATAAATGGTTTTAATACCTTTGGGATAGATCCAGAACCAATGAAAGAAAAAATTATCACATTTATGGAGACCTTAGGAATGAACGGCTTTTATGAGTTTGATATGAAATATGATGAGAAAACAAAAACATTCAAAGTGTTAGAAATTAATGCCCGTCAAGGAAGATGCAGTTACTATATCTCTCCTCTAGGTGCTAATCTAGTAGAAACACTTGTAAAAGACTTAATTGAAAAAGAAGAACTTCCAAAAAAAGATTTAACCGAGGAAATATTACTTTCTTTTGTTCCAAAATGTATTATAAAAAAATATGTAAGCAATGACAAATTTAAACAAAAAGCCCTAAAAATGTGGCGTAAAAGAGTAAGTCCAATGGAATGTCCACAAGATAAAAACTTCTTAAGATTTCTAATGATGAAAAAAAGACTATGGCATTACAAAAAAGAATATAAAGATAGTTATTGGAGAGAATAGAAATGAGAAAAATAGTATTAATAATATTAGGTAGCTTGATTATCATATTATCGTTAATATTATTAGGATGTTATATTTTCTTCTGGCCTGTGAAAAAAGAAGAAACAGATGAATTACCTACCGATTATAAATGGAAAATAGGTTATTCTACTGGATATGCGGGGGATTTATCCTATGATTTATACATTTTAAAAAACTATAATGTAGTCGTAGTAGAAGATAGCAGTAATATATGGAGTGACGAGTCTAACAATACGAAACAATATATAAAAGCGTCCTTTTCTTTAGTCGATAAAATAATGATTAGAAAAACGGTAAAAAAATATATGAATGGAAAAACAGAAGTTACCTTATATGGAGGAGATATCGAGCAAATAGATTCAACAAGTCCATTTAATTCTGTGTTTATCAATGATTATGGCTTTGATTATAATGTGTTTTCAGGAATAATTAATCAAGAAGAATGGTATTTCTTTATGAATAAATACATGTATCTAAAGTGGTATGGAATATTTATCATAATTATCCTGATTGCAGGGCTCTATTTCTATAAAATTAAAAAGAAAAAAGCAAACTAGCTAAGAAATTTGTAGAATTTTAGAAAAATGTATTATAATAAGTAACAAGGAGGCAATTATGTGCGGAATTGTAGGATTTATAGACCAAAAAAAGAAAAAAGAAAAAACAGAAATTATTAAAAACATGGCAGATATGATAAAACACCGTGGACCAGATGGAGAAGGGTACTTTGTAAATGACAAGGTCGCCTTAGGTCATAGAAGACTATCTATTATAGATGTAGAAGGTGGTTCTCAACCAATTTATAATGCAGATAAATCTTTAGTCATTATCTTTAATGGAGAAATATACAATTATCAAAGCTTAAAAGAAGAGCTAAAAGGAAAAGGGTATAAATTTAAAACCAAAACAGATACGGAAGTCATTTTACATGGTTATGATGCATGGAAAGACAAACTATTCGAAAAACTAAGAGGAATGTTTTCCTTTGTAATTTATGACAAAAAAAACGATGAACTAATCGGGGCTAGAGACCATTTTGGAATGAAACCATTCTACTATTATTATAAAGATGATGTTTTCATGTTTGCCTCTGAAATAAAATCATTTCTAGCACACCCGGATTTTGAAAAAGAAGTAAACAAAGATGCCTTAAAAATGTACTTGATTTTCCAATATTCTGTAAAAGAAGAAACATTCTTTAAAAATGTTTATAAACTAAAACCAGGTCATTACTTCCATTACAAAAACGGCAAATTGAAAGTAAAACCTTATTTTGAAGTTTCATTTGATAAAAATAAGAAAAAAAGTTTTGAAAGAATGGAAAGTGAACTTACCAATGTCCTAGAAAGTTCTATCTATTACCATCAAACAACCAGTGATGTAGAGGTTGGAGCCTATCTTTCTGGTGGAGTAGACTCTTCCTATGTAGTGAGTGTTGCCAAACCAGATAAAACTTTTTCTGTTGGCTTCTCTTATGAAGGATTTGATGAAACAGACTATGCCAAAGATTTATCAAAAATATTAAAAATCAAAAACTTTCGCGAAAAAATTAGACCCGAAGATTTCTTTGATGCCTTACCAAAAGTAGAATGGCACACGGATGAACCGCATGCTAATCTATCTACCGTACCTTTATATTTCTTATCAGAGCTAACAAGAAAACAAGTAAAAGTAGCGTTAACTGGAGAAGGTTCTGATGAAATGTTTGGTGGCTATAACGAGTATAATGACCCGCCTGCATTAAGAATATATTTGAGAGTTCCGTTATTTATTAGAAAAGGAATACGAAATATCTGCAAACATCTGCCACATTTCCCGGGAAGAAACACTCTAGTGAAATATGGCCTGCCATTTAACGAAAGATATATTGGTCATGGCACATTTATGGAAGAGTGGGAAGCAAATAAAATACTAGCAGATGACTTAAAAAATGATGAAACGATTGCAAGTGTTCTAGAACCATACTATAAAAAGGTGGAGAAAGAACCAGAACTTACCAAAAAAATGTTCATCGATTTCCATTTTTGGTTACCACAAGACATTCTTTTGAAAGCAGATAAGATGAGCATGTCTCATTCTATAGAGCTAAGAACACCACTTATGGATATCGAAGTATTCAATTATGCACGAACACTTCCGAATAAATTTCTTTTAAAAGATAAAGAAACAAAATATATCTTTAGACGCATTAGTGAACATAAAATTCCAGAAGAGTGGTCCAAAAGAAGAAAATGTGGATTTCCAGTTCCATTTTCCAAATGGATACGCGAAGAAAAATTTTATCAAAAAGTTCATGATGCTTTCAATTTATCATTTGTTCCAGAATTTTTTGACCAAAAATATATCAACGAACTATTAGAAAATCACTATCACAAAAAAGAGAATAATGGTCGAAAAATATACAATATTTACTGTTTTATCGTCTGGTATCAGCAATATTTTGAAAATTTCGAATAAAATTAATAAAAAATGAAAAATTACAATTGACATTAACCACCAATTTTGGTAATATTTTAAGTGTCAATTGAAACGGGCGTTTAGCTCAGTTGGTTAGAGCATCTGCCTTACAAGCAGAGGGTCTGCGGTTCGAGTCCGTAAACGCCCACCATTATTTTTTTTGCCGAAATAGCGTAATTGGTAGCGCAACTGACTTGTAATCAGTGGGTTGGGGGTTCGAGTCCCTCTTTCGGCACCATTTTTATTGGAGGGATAGCGAAGTGGTCAAACGCGGCAGACTGTAAATCTGTTCCTTCGGGTTCCATGGTTCAAATCCATGTCCCTCCACCATTATATATATTGCCTCGTAGCCAAGTGGTAAGGCATCAGACTTTGACTCTGACATTCCGGTGGTTCGAACCCACCCGAGGCAGCCATTCTTATTTTTGGTTCGCTAGCTCAGTAGGTAGAGCATTTGACTTTTAATCAAAGGGTCTCGGGTTCGAATCCCGAGCGAGCCACCAGTTATGATTGTTAAGCCCTGTATTTATGGGCTTTTTTAATTTATTACTCCCAAAATTACTCCGAAATATATTTTAAAAGTATTTATCTGTTGATTGAGCTATCTCCTTTCTTGCTTGATTTGATAGATGTCCGTAAACATCAATAGTGGTGTTTATTTTTTTATGTCCCATTCTTTTGCTAAACATATAAGCTTCCTTTCCCTCCGCCATCATTGTTGCAGCATAGGTATGTCTTAAATCGTACATTCTAATTTTCGGAACGTTAGCTTTTTCACAATAATAATAAAAATGTTTCCTTAATACAGTATCACTGTACGGCTTGTTATTTTTGTAATTAAAGAATAATAAATTACTACCTGGTATTTCTCTATCTAAGAACTCTTCTAAGAATTGTTTATATTCTTTAACTGCCAAAATAACTTTTTCTGAGACGTCTATTACTCTTTGAGATTCATATGTTTTTGTATGGGAAACAAAGTCCTGGGAGTCAGGATCATAATTTATAGAATGAAGAATATCTAAAGTTAGTTTATCATCGTGAAAACAACTAAAAGATAAAGCCCTTGTTTCTCCAATTCTATCGCCAACTGTAAAACCTATTATAGTTAATATTTTAACTGTATTAGCTTTTAACTGTATACTTCGATTGCTAGAGTTTAAATCATCATCTATAGTATCTAAAAATTGCTTTAACTGCTCCGGTGTCCAGAACTTCATCTCGCTTTTTTCTACTTTGTATTTTAGTAGAGTAGAGATAGGATTATTGACTACAATGTGTTCCATTACACACCAGTTGAAAAATGTTTTTAATTCTTTGATAATTTGATTTTTCTGTTTATCGCTACAATCTTGTTCGTTGATGAAACTGGCCCAAAATTCTTTTGTTGTCTTAGCAACTCTTTTATCTATTTTATTCTTTAAATATTTGCTATACGTTTTTTCTTTTCGATTTAACGTATTATAAGCCAGTTTCTGAACGTATTTACAATTATATATATACTTTTCCCATAACGTGTCAAAATCTTCTTTGTGAAGTGTTTCTGTGGCTCTCTGCTGTCTTATTTGAACATTATCTCTAATCTTTAATGCCTCGTCAATATTAAATATTTTTTTATTATCTATTCGTGAAATGCTAGTTTTAACAGGCTTACTCATTGATATTACATAGTTCCCATTTTTTATATGTTTATATATATTTTGATATCTTGTCTTTTTATAGACTTTCATGTCCATAATATCAGCTCCTTTTCTTTACAAAAATTGTTTTTTTTGATAGAATTAGAGCATAGAAAAATTCCATAAATTCGAGTTTGTGTGTATTTTTCTTAGGAGTATTTTCTATGCTCCGTACCCTTACCATTGCAGTGGTAGGGGATTTTTTTATTTTAGTTCCATAAAAAGATGCCCAATTTCTCCACCAGAAATTTTTTGTATGTATAGGTATTGTCCTTTTTCTAATGTTATTTCAGTACTACTGCCGTTATAATTACCAATTGAATACGGAAATGTATCATTTTGTACGTCATCAGGATTTTCTGTATCTAGCGATGTTATATATAAGTTGTAAACTCTTTGAGTAGTGCCATCATAGTCTCCATCCGTTTGAGTTACTGTATAAGTTCCTGCAGTAAGTATATCGCCGTCATAACTATCAATTTCAACAGCTACTTTTAGCCATTCTTCTTGTTCATCGCTATATTCGTATCCACTATTTGTCCACTCTAATGAAGTTAGATAGTTAGTTTCAGCTGAATTAGTATTGTTGTTTTCTTGTGTTTCTTGAGATGTCGTTTCTGTACAACCAGTAATACAAAATGCTACGATTAATATTAACCCTATACTTAATAGTCTTTTCATTCTTACACCTCCTTCATAATTTCTTTTATATATTTATCTGCTTCATCTTCATAGTTATCTATAAAGAAAGCAAATAAATCTTTGTTAGACTGACACAACTGATTTAGTTCGATATGTGCTAATTCATGCAGTAGTGTCTTTTTTCTTTTATAATAAGATAAGTATTTACTTAAGATAATGAAATAAATGCCATCATGGTTAAATACGAATCCACGTATACCACTAGGTAATTCCTCATAAATTACACTAGCATTGTAATAATTAAGTAATTCTTGTTGATTTATAACCCCCGTAATCAATTCTTTTATATTCATACTTAATACTCCCTTTTTATTTTTTATTAAGTACGATACTGCTGTACTTATTGATTATTTTTATTCTTCTCATAATTGTCTATTGTTTTTTTCATGATAAATTCAATTGTCGCTCGATCATCATCTGACAGAATATCTTTTGTTTTATCAAATAATACTTCTGTCTGAGATAGTTGCCTATTGTTTATGAGCTTATCATCTGTTAAAGTTGCTATGTTGACATGCAGGGCGTTTGCTAGATCATAGATATTATCTAATGATGGAGATATTTCTTCATTTTCCCATCTAGCAATAGTTGTCTGATTGACGCCAGTCAATTCTGCCAGTTTATTTTGAGATAAATTTTTTTCCTCTCTTAAAAATTTAAGATTATTACTAAATGTACTCATTTTCCCCTCCTTTATATGAATGATAGCACAAAAGCATAAAAAAAACAATAAAAATTATGCTTATTTGCATTTTTAGTATTGACATCTGCAAATAAGCATAATATAATGGTAGCAGATAGGAGGTAAGTATGCGAGAAAATTTTAAAGAAGAAGTAGCCAGCGAATTAAGAAGTCTTAGAGCAAAATTTAATTTTACTCAAAAGGAAGTTGCCGAAAAGGCTGGAATAGACGTAATGACGGTTACTAGATATGAAAATAATAGTACATCAATGCAACTGGATATGATTGAAAAAATCTTGTCAGCTTATGATTTGAAACCATCAATTTTTTTTAACGCAATATCTGCAAATATGCAGAAAGGAAAAGAATAGGAGTATATATGGAACTAATTATATATGATACTGGAAATAATAAAGAGTTTATGATTAAGCTTGATGAATTTGTTTTTACAGGTGAAAACATTAAAGGATACGAATTGAAACGGAATGCGGATGGGACAAACGAACTGATCGTAAGATTTAAAGTCATTCCAAAAAATATTGAAATAAAAAACTCAATCTTAAAGACCGAGTTTACTGATAATTGCTTGCGATGCAACTTGATGAATAATAGGTAATGATACACTAGCCAGTTTAGATATTTTAGATTTGACTTCTTTCCAAATGCCGTCATCTCTAATGCTATCTAAAAATTGGTGACCATTGTAAGTCATAGATTCGACACAACATGAACCATCAATGAAAAAATCTACTTTTAAATATCCCGCTTCTTGCAATTTTTGGCAAGTGTAATAAATATCGTCATGAGAATATTTATTTAATCTTTCTTGGATATCTGTAGATGTAACAGTTTCATGAAGATTCAAATTGTTTTCAATATCAAGCATTACATCTCTGACACAATCATGAATTAATTTCATAAAAATATCATTCTCCTTTCCGAAAATATTTTAAAGGAAAGGAAGAAAAAAATCAAAAAAAGAATATAAATAAATTTTTCAGGCACTTAGTGAGGACTAGAAAAAAGACAAACATTACTGCTTGTCCTGGTTAATAGTAATATGGTTATTACTTCCAAAAATAACTATAGTAGTCTTTTCACTAGAAGAGAATAATTGCTTTACTATCCATTCAAGTAACTTCTTCGTTAATCACCGCCTTTCTAATTTATTGGTTGCACTTAAATTATAAAAGGCATTGAAGAAGAAATCAATTTCTAGTTCTCGTTAAGTGTCTGAAAGAGAAAAAAAGAATAGGAGAGAGTATGGAAGAAGAATTTGACATTTCAAAAGAAGGAAATATTAATGTTGAAAGTTTTGAAATAGCAGGAAACATATCTAAAGTTGCCGTAGAGTTCAAGAAAGAGATAACTATAAAAGAGCTTAAGCAAAAATTAATAGAAGATATGTATAACAGAAAAAATTACGACACTATTGATATTGAAATATTGAAGATATTATTAAAAGAAGATTAGATAGTGCAAGTATCTAATCACTTTCTTAATTAATTATTATAAATCAAGAAAGCGAAAAAATAAAAGAGTTCTGCAAAACTCTAAAAAACACAAACTCGAAAGGAAGTGAAAAAAATGAGATATTACGGTGTAAAAGATGTTATGGAGATAACAGGGGCAAAGCAAACCAAATGCTATGATATCATACGAGAATTGAACAAACAGTATAAAAAGAAATTTCCAGAAGCAATTATGATCCAAGGGCAGGTGCCTCAATGGTATTTTGAAGAAGCAATGGGATTTAAAGAAAAAGAAAGGGTTGATAAAAATGAAAAAGCTGAAGTTAAAACAGTCAGTTAAAGAAAAAATGTTAGCAGTATCGTTATTAATTGCATTCGTCTTAGTCATAATTTGGGGATTAAATGGCATGAAAGAAAGTGCAAAAAACTACAACGAAAACTATTTAAACCAAACAAAAATGACTGAAATGCTTGCGACAGATCAGTCAAAATAAAAACAAATTTATAAAAATAAATTCACTAAGATAATACCAAATTTTAGTGAAAAAGTCAAAAATGGGAGGGAGTGAAATGGAAATGGTGCAATATGAAAGGTAACTTTCTCTTAGAAAAATCATTAAGAGAAACAATAGAACCTCTTGATAATGTGGAAAAAGGAATGTTGTTTCAAGGAATACTTGATTATGTGAATGGAATAGAACCGTCATTAACGGGTGCTTTAAAGTCTATATTTATTCCGATAAAAAAAGAAATAGACAGCAATGAAACAAAATATCAAAAAAGATGTGAAATTAACCAAGAAAATGGATTTAAAGGTGGAGCACCTAAAGGAAATCAAAATGCAAGAAAGAAAAACAACCAAGACCAAATCAAAACAACCGAAAACAACCCAACGGTTAATTTTGAAGAAAAAAACAACCGAAAACAACATGATACGCGTCATAGTACTACGAGTAGTAGTACATCATATATCACTAATCAAGAAAAAGATAAGGGGGTTATAGGGGGAGAAGAGAAAACAATTTATGATGTTATTCAAGAAGAATATGGGCGAAACATATCTCCGATGGAATATGAAATCATAAACAGCTGGTTAGAACAATTCAACAATGAATTAGTTTTACACGCAATAAAAGAAAGTGTAGCAAATGAGGCGAAATCATTACGTTACACAGAAAGAATTTTAGAAAGGTATAGACAAAATAATATCAAAACTGTGAGCGAAGCACAGAAAGCGGAAGAAGAATTTAGAAAAAATAAAACCGGGCGAAACGGTAATAAGAAATATGATTGGGAGGAGGAATTTTTAAAAGATGTGTAGTAAATCTGAATTTGCTGATTTAATCAAAAGTTTTTTCTCAGAAAATGTAACAAGTGAACTGTTAGTTAAAGAGTGGTATGAGAAATTAAAAAAATTTAAAGCAAGTATCATAGCAAAAGCTTTGACAACAAATGGAAGTTACAGAATGAACAATCTCAAAGAAATTGAAGAGTGTTGTTCTGATTTAGCTAGAGAAGAACGTTGGAATCGGGAAATTGAAAAAAATAAAGATGAACAATTATCAGAAGGAGACAAAGAATGGGCTAGATCATACTACAAAAAATACTGTGACACGGAAGAAGAGTATCATGAGAGATTAAGAAAGAATGGATTGGAGGAATGAAAAGTGAAATTAAAAGATTTAAAAGATGTTTCTAGATATTTACAAGAAGATTGTTATTGTCCAAATGAAATTTATAGTTTTGATGGTTTTTTCTTTCAATTATTTTCAGAAGATACAGAAATCGAAATGATTGGAGAAAGAAATGAAAAGGCAGTTAATGTTAATGCAGACAGTTTTAAATGTTGTTTTGCAAGACAAAATGAAGAATCCGATATGCAAATATTAATAATTTCTTACGAAACCGAAAAAGTTGTCGACATCTTGAGAGTAGACGCGACAGAAAATAATATACGTCTTGTCAAAGAATTATTAAAAGACGGTAATAGTAAACTAAGCTTCAATGTTTACGAAAACAACCATAACAAAGAAGAATTAGAAAAAATAATGGCTATATCAGATGCTGTTATTGTTGATTAGGTAGGATTATGGAAAAGAGAATACCAGAAACAAGACGTGAAGCAAATGAAAGCGTCGATAGGAAAACAAAATATTTACAAATTATCGAAATATTGACAGACGCAAAAGAAGCAATGTCAGCTAAAGAAATTGCAGTGGAAATGTACAAAAGAAAATATATTCCGACAACAGAAAGAAATTTCAGCGCGCCTAGACTTACAGAGTTATCAAAAATGGGAATTACGGAATGTGTTGGTAAAAAGGAATGTGAATATACAGGCCATCCTGTAGGAGTGTATGCATTATGCAAAAAGTAAGTTACGAAATACATAAACACAAAGAATCCGGAGAATGGGTGTTGTGGAAAATCACAGAAACAGAATACGAAGATTGTGGGGGATTAAGTACTAAAAAAATAATAAGTGGTACGAAAAAAGAATGTCAAAAGAAATTGGAGGAGATAAAGAAAAATGACAAAAGACGAAGAGATAAGAATGTTAAAAAATGATTTATATTTACAAGCGAAGAAAATAAAAAAACTTGAGAGTGAAAAGAAAGAACTCATGAAGCAACTAAAAGAATGTGAAAAAAGTAGAGACTTTTGGAAAGAAGCTTATATGAGGCAGAAAGGAGATCGTTAAAAATGGAATATCAAACTGGAGAAACTAAAGTATGTGGGACAATAACTGTCAATTACAAATTTGCTGATTCATTTTCAAAGAACAGTGATAAGGAATACATGGAAAATTATATTAGAAATCATCCATTGGAATTTTTACAAGAACTAGACGAAGTGGTAGACGTAGATGTCGTTATATACGACGAAGACGAGGAAGAGGAGGAATAAGAAGATGGAAGAAAATAAAAAGATGAACATCTACCAAAAAATGTTAAAAGCAACAGAAAAAATTAGTAAAGTTGCTAAGAATTTAAAAGTAGATATAAACAAAAGTGCAAGTTATAAGGCTGTTAGTGAAGCCGACGTTCTGGAAGCTGTTAAACCCATTGAGATAGAACTAGGTATTTATAGTTATCCTGTGAAGCGCGAAATAATCGAGACGAATATCTTGGATACTGTAAAAGAATACAACGGAAATCGTACAGAAAGTAAACAGTTATTTATGAGATTAGAAGTTACGTATCGGTTTGTGAATGTAGATAATCCACAAGACTACATAGATATAATTACATATGGTGATGGAGTGGATAGTCAGGATAAAGCACCAGGAAAATCAATGACATATGCAGATAAGTATGCATTATTAAAAGCATATAAAATCCAAACTGGAGAAGATCCGGACAAAGAAGGTAGCGGTGATTTAAAGGGAATCAAAAAACCAAATGAATCTAAAAAAATAGTAAAAGCTACAGCAAGCCAAATTGAAACTATGAAAAAATTGTATTCAGAAGAAGAATTACAAAAAGCTTTATCACTAGTTAAAAGAGAAAAGCTAGAAGATATGACGGTTTACGAAGCTAGTAATTTAATTTCAAAAAGAGCTAAGAAAGATGAGGTAAAAGAAAATGAATGATTTAGTAGTAATAACAACAGATAATACAATTCTTTTAAATGATGATTATGTATCAGATTATAAAAAACTTTACAATTTGAACAAGAAAACCGAATTGGCAACAAAAGAAGTAAACCAAAAAGTTAAAGACTTTATGGTAGAAAATAATCTTGAAACACTTTCTGCAAGTGGATTAGTATTCACATATCGGAAAGGAACGGTAAGGACTTCATTAGACAGTAAAAGACTAAAAGAGGAATTGCCGGATATTTATGAGGAGTTTTCAAAAACCACTCCAGTTGCAAGTTCTGTAGTAGTTAAGGTTTTAGATGATTGAGTTCATAGAAGAAGAACATCTGTACTTATGTGATGGGATAATAATCCCGTCCGTAAGTGAAATATTACACTTTATCTTTCCGGATAAGTATAAAAATGTAGATGAACAAACACTTCAAAAAAAGGCTGTGTACGGTTCAAAAGTGCATGAGGCTATCGAGTGCCTAGAACAAAGCAAAACGTTGCCAGAACTTGACGAAAATCAAAAATTTAGCATACGTCAATGGCAATACTTAAAAGAAAAATATAACATTAGTGTGATCATTCAAGAACAAATGATACACTATGGCGATAATTATGCAGGTCGGTTTGACATGGTAGCGAATATCGATGGATATTTAAGCTTGTGTGATATAAAGACAACAGCGACTTTGGACAAAGAATATTTATCATGGCAACTTAGTTTTTATGAACTAGCCAACGAAAGTATCTATCACTCGAGATTTGAAAAGTTATACGCAATATGGTTGCCAAAAAGAAATTGTGGACAACTTATAGAGATTGAAAGAAAGTCAAGAAATGAGCTACTAGATGTCTTAAGAAAATTTAAAGAAAGCAGAAAAGAGGTAGAATAATGAAAGTCGGAGATGTAGTACAATTCAATGAAACCCATGAGTGGTGTGGTTGTTTAGGAATAGTTAGAGAAGTAAAAGATTGTAAAGAAAACGGTATTAGATATATGATCGGAGTTCCAGCACCATTGCAAGGCACAGCTTTTATATTTGTTATGGAAAATGAAAATGCAATCGAGCTCATAGGAAAAGCTGTATTGGTTTTGAAAGACGAAGAGGATTAAAATGGCATTATTAGTTATCACAATCTGTGGGGGTTTGTGCGTATCGTTTATAATAATTAATCTGATTATGAAGAGGTTTAAAAAATGACGTTCACGGGTAATAAAACAGAGATACAGCAATTTCTATTTAAACTAGACACAGATACTGTGTATGATTTAAAAATAGATAAGCATAGAAATAAAAGAAGTTTGGACGCGAACAATTATGCATGGCATTTAATTAGCGAGATAGCAAATGTATTAAGAGAATCAAAAGAAAAAATTTATTTTGATATGTTAAAAGATTATGGGCAACGTGAATACATTTGCCTTCCTGCAAACGTTGAACCTAGTCGCATATCAAAATATTATGAACCACAAGCTACTTTTTACAAAAGTGGAAAAGCATACAAAACGTACATGTTTTATATTGGAACGAGTCAATATGATAGTCGAGAAATGTCCGTGTTTATTGATGGAGTAGTTCAAGAATGTAGAAATTTAGGAATAGAAACATTA
>CALVOL010000022.1 GCA_944350285.1 uncultured Bacilli bacterium
TTAGCAATCGTTTCCAACTGTTATCCCCAACATAGAGGCAGGTAACCCACGTGTTACTCACCCGTTTGCCACTCGAGAGAAAATCCAAATCAGATTAATTCTACAATCCGTGCAAGCACTTCATGTTTCCTTAATCGTCAATGGGTCCTCGCGTTCGACTTGCATGTCTTAGGCATGCCGCCAGCGTTCATCCTGAGCCAGGATCAAACTCTCAATAAAAAATTATTAATTAGTTTAATCTAAGCTACTCAAATTGACTTTTTTACTTAGTTTTCAAAGATCGTTTTCACACTTTTTTGTCAAGTGCAATATGAGTTTACCAAATACTTTTTAATTTGTCAACACTTTTTTGACATTTTTTTAAACTTTTTTTCTTTTTCTCTTTTTTGAGTTTTATCAGAAAAAAAGCTTAGTTTTTGATACATTTTCAAAATTGCTCTTTTCAAAAAGTACGAGGCTTATTTTACACTAACTCGAATGTAAAATCAAGTATAATTTTTCATTTTTCCAAAAAACTTTTTCCTCGATTTTTGTCGCATTTCTGCAACACGTTTTACATTCTACAATAAAGTATATGCAAATGCAAGTAAAAATTACAATTTTTTTATTTTTTTTCAAATTTCATTAAAAAAAGCCTTTTTTTTATCTAAAATGGCTTTAAATCTTTTAATAATTTATTATATTTTAGGTTTTTGTATGGATATTTTCCAATAATCATTAGATTTCTTTTTTTGAGAATTCCATAATAGTATGAATTGTCTTTAATAAACTTTGATATTGGTTGTTTGTTAACTTTCCATAATAAGAGAATAAGAATGAGAATTTGAGTTTTCAGATCTCGATGCTATCAAACGATTGGTAGAAACCTTATAATAGTTATTACTACCTTCTAATGCATTTGTGCCGTGAGCCCAAGAACTTTTGTACAAATCTACGCATTGTGTTATTTTTCCAATATTATTTATCAGGAAATAACATAACGTGGAGCTTTCAGGATCATAGAACCTTTGCATTGCTGATCAAGTGATCTCTTTTTTCTTTAAAATTATGACGTACAGCCGTTTGAAACATAGCATCAAAAATCATTACAATATCACTACCCAAATTTTCTTTTTCATGATAGTAATCTTGGATCTTGAAATTCTATGATTCTAATAACTCGTTTTCTAGGTATTTTATGTCCTTTGTGGCATTCCAATTTCATATTTTCTCAATCATTATTATTTTCCTTTTCTAATTCCATATATATTTGATAATAGCTTTCTACTAAATTTTCACGAAATGGACCTGTTTCTTTTTTCTTTAATTCTATTAGTTCTGTTAAAGCACATTCGATAATATAATCTAATTCTTTACTATATTTCATAATTTTTTTATGATAACGATATTCTTTTCTATCTAGTACTTTGAAACTCTTATCTGGGAACACTCTTAAATCTAAATCGTAATCAATATATTTAATTGTATTACCGTCAATAATAAAAGGTGTTGCAATGTTACAATAATAAAATAAACCTTTCTTTTTTAATTGCCCTATTACATTATACCATTTGTGTTTAAAGAAAAATAGCACAGCTGGCTCATTGGTTGTATGGGACTCCCCATTATGTTCTGTTAATGTTGTATGGTTATTTGCAACAACTAGAACTTCTTCGCCATTATAAAGCACTGTTGCTTCATCACTTGTTCGATCTAAATATCCATTGTGTTTATAACACTCTATTTTTAATTTATCTCCTTTTTTTAAATTCATAATAAATTCCGCTTTCTTGCATTCATTATACAAGAATTTTTTTGTTTTATAAAGAAAAAATTCTATTCTTGGTGTGAATAGAAATTTTATATTTTGTTTATTTTATAGTTTATTGGCTTAATAACTCTCTAGCTTTTTCTAGTTGAGTGTCAGTATACAAACCGGTTTCGGCATCTTTTTCTAAGTTTACTAGATAGTCTGGATCTAATCCAATTTCATCTATGCATTCGCCACTTGGAGTTAACCAACGAGCAGTGGTATATTTTACCATACTACCGTCTTCTAAACTTTTCGTAAGTTGTACTTTCCCTTTCCCATAAGATGTTGTTCCTAATAAAGTCGCTCCATAGCTTTCTTTTAAAGCTGCAGCTAAAACTTCACTTGCGCTAGCGGTTCCATCATTCATTAAAATCATTACTGGATAATCTCTTTTTTCATCTGTTTCATCCACATACACATCGGTAGAATCTTTACCTTCTAAGCTATAAATTGTTTTTCCTTTTTCTAGAAACATACTAGCAATCGCTGTTGCCCCTTTTAAATATCCTCCTGTGTTGGAACGAACATCTATAATTAGGCTATCGATTCCTTGTGATTCTAGATCAGTGAGTGACTTTGCAAATTCTTCTTCTACAGTGTTGGTAAATGATTCAATTAATATGTAACCAATTCTTTTATTATTTTCTTCATAAATCTCGCTAATCAAAGGACTGTTTAGTGTTTCTGCTGTCACTTTGAATGTATGTGTTTGACCATTTCTATTAATGGTAATTGTATTTTCTTCCGTTTTACTTATTAAAGCGGAAACTGCACTTTGATCTAATCCTTCTGTCGATGTTCCATTGATGCTTGTTATTACATCGTTGTCTAAAAGTCCTACGCGACTGGCTGGGGTATCTTGATATACTTTTACGATTTGGTTCCCATTGGTAATTGAAATCCCAATTCCCACATATTGTCCACTCAAATGATTTTCTAAGTCAGCCGTTTCATCTTGATTCATATAAGTAGAATAATCTTCTCCTAAATAATCTAACATAGCCGCGATTGCTTGATCTATCATTTTTGTTTTATCAATATCGGTATAGTAGTCATCTTCTAGATCATAATACACTTGTAAAAATTCTTGAAGAGCTGTATCGGTTTGGAGGTTAGAGCTACCAATTAAAATTTTACTATTATTATATAGAATCAATCCTGTTACTAAACTTGTTACAACAGATGTTATTATGACTATAATAATTGTAGATTTAATGCTAAAATTATATTCTTTTTTCAAGTTATCACCTATTTTCTAATTAATGTTATCATATTTTTTTTGAATTGAAAAGAGGAGATCTTGCTACTTACTCCTCCACTTTTAATTTTTCTGCAATATTAGATATTCCTTCAGTATATTCTGTAATTTTACCATTTTTTACTCTGATTAATGTTCCATCTAACATTTTTAAATCTTTGATCTGTGTTGCTTTTGGATTACTATTTTCTGTCACATAATAATCTTTATTAAATGCACTTGATAAATCTAAATAATAAATTTTGATAGGATTTTCTGCACTTGATGTATAATATTCCGCATAAGTTACATAGGCAGATGCGTATGTTCCATTTGTATCATAGGCTAGTACATAGTAATCATCTTCTGGTCGATTTAGTAATGTTCCAACGATTGCAATATTGGTTGCAATTTCTCCAGCTTGGTATGTTGTTGGTTCTGCTTCTTGTTTTATTAGTACCTTACTTAGAAAGAACACTGCTATGATTAAAGCTATCACTATCACCAGTACTATTATAAATTTTATTATTTCTTTTTGTTCTTCTGTTTTATATGTTATTTTTTCTTTTGCCATTCATAATCACCTGTAAACATTATACATAAACTTTTTTTAAATTGCAATTTTTTTGAAGTTAGTAGGTCGCATAAACACTATAAAGGCGGAAAGTCATAGTTTGAGCATCTATGCTTCTCGTCCAAAAATGTATTTGAATTTTTAACATTGACATATCATATTCCGAAACATCTAAAGAAAGTGTTTGTACAGAATCAAAAAAGTATGCGAAATTAATAACTTCATTAATAATAATATTGTTTGATGCATCTATAATTCGAAAAGTAATATTAGGATAACGATACAATCCATCAACTGCTGCGATAGCTCCCATAACTTCCGATACATCGTAGACAAAATTTATAGTTTTTGCATTTTGTAAATTCAAATAGTTATTTGTTTCAAAATATCCCCCACCATATCCATTACGTGATGAAGTGACAACGTCTGACCATTCTATATAAGAGTCTGTAAAAGCATATGTTTCGCCTGATTGAATGGCTGGATTTTCTAAAGTACATGTGTAATACCATTCGCCTGTATCACTAACAAACTGATTTCCTTCATGATAAGCATAATTAAGTCCATATTGGGCATATAACGTTGTTGATTCATCTATAGAAAATGTATCCCCACTTTTGTATTCTACTGGTCCTGTTGGTGTGCTACTCCAGCCTACAAAAGTATAGTTTTCTTTCGATGGTGCTTCTTCTGTGATTCTTAAATCAATTCCTCCTAATTTTGTTTGGGAACTAATAGATCCACTTCCACCATTTACATTATATGATATGGTATAGGTAGAAACACTTTTAAAATACACAGTGCATTTGGTTCTACTCATACTTTCTACTTGATAATGACTAAAATCTAAATCTGCATGCCAATCGTTTTGATTCCAGAAAATCGTAACCGAATTGGTACAGCTACTTTTGTCTGCATCAAACACATATCCATCCGTCTTACTTGGTAATTCTATGACGATTTGATCATCTACATATATTGCGAAATAGATATCTCCTGGATCCCCATATGTTCCATTGATCACATTAAACTCTTTTTCTTCAGTAAATACCGCATAACTTGTATACAAAAATACTCCTGCTAACAGTAGAATACAACTCTCTGTAAAAATTATAATGATATTCTTCTTAGAATTCTTTTCTTTAAATTTTTCTAGCCTCATATGACACACCTATTCTAGGTTTATTATAGTCTAAAGTACCCCCCCCCCGTCAAGTTTTTTTCATTTTACTGTACCATTATAAACTCTTTTGGTGTCGCTGATGACGACAAATGCATCTGGATCGTTTTTGTAAATTAGTTTTTCTAGTTTTTTAAAGCTTTTTCGATTCACTTCAATGAAGATCATTACTTTAGGTTCACTATTAAAACCACTTTCTAAATGAAGAATACTAATGCTATATCCTCTTATTTTTAAGGCATTGATGAGTTCTTTTTTGTCTTCATCCGTTATAATTTGAACTCCAATTACCCCTTTGATTAGTTTTTTTGATAATGTCGCACCTATTAAAGTACCTGTTGCATACCCCAAACTATACGATATTGGGATAAAAATACTATCTATTGCAATGACTAATGCTTCTCTCGCTACTAAAAACCAAATGAAAATTTCAAAAAATGCTAAAATAGTACTAATCAGGATTTTTCCTTTTAACATGATGTTTTGCCGAAATGTTGAAATTGTGACATCTAAAATTCTTGCAAAAAAAATCTTCACGCATATAAATAATAGTTCCATAATGACACCTCTTATTTATTTTGTGAAAATTTTATTCATTCATACTATTTGATTATTTTTCTAGACTTACAGTTTGATTGTTATAGCCAATGCTTTCACCTATGGTTAGTAATTCTTCGGTAGAAAGGTCCGTACCAGTTAGGTAATAGCTTATGTTATCTTTTGTCCATGATAAGGAATTTGCTCCTAAAGCACCAATGGTATCATTTACAATTAATGGATCACCATAAACCGGAATGATTTCAAATTCTTCTGCAACTGTCGCTGCTTCTTCTACTAGTACAAAGTTTTTGTCGCCAGCAAATGTGAGAATAATTCTGTCTCCTACATCTGTATCTACTTTATCGCTACTTGATAAGTAAGTATTGCTTGGAACATATAAAGGATATAAGATGTTTTCAATGGAACCTGTTTCTTCCGTACATGAGTCTCCTTCACAAGCTCCATTATCCGTTTCTTCTTCTTTGCAGGTTTCACCTTCACAATCTGTGTCACTCTTATCTTCTGTTGTACTGTTGTTTTCTTGATTGTTTGGTGTGTTCTCTTCATTGTTGTCCGTATTTGTTTCTTCTTTTGTATTTGTATTCTCTTCTGTATCTTCGGTAATATATTGTTCTAATGCGAAATCTTCTTCTTTTAGACTGGCTTTGTAATCAATACTTGTAAATGTTACTTTCATTTTTAGCTCATCTTTCTCATTATAAATCTCATTTTTCTTTAAGTTACCATCTTTATCCATTGTTGTTTTTTGATAAGCTAAATCCGGATTATTTGGATAATTTACAACTGATTTTACTACATAAGATCCGTCCACTTCTTCGATTGTTTTAGATGAGTCATTATTAATATCACTTAGTATAGATGCTAGAATATATGCTTGAGAAGAATTTTCTGGCCATTCGCTTTGGAATTTAAAGCTTTTGTTTAATGATGGCGTGATTACATAAACTGCATCATTATTTCGTAAAATGACTTGTTCATGGTTGTTTGTTTGATTTACCATTTTGACTTTGTAAAAATTGTCTTTTAGGAAATCTACTTCAATACTATAAGTAAATGTTTCTTCGTTGGCATAAATTTCCATATTTCCTTTCAAGTTATAACTTGTTGATTCACTAACCTTATCGGACACACTTTTTACTACATCTTCACCACTTTTTTCACCACACCCTGTTACGAGTAATAATATGGCAAGGGTGAGTCCTATTATTTTTTTCAATATCACCACATTCCTTTTCTATTACACTATATTTTTTATTTTCTTTTTTATGAATAACTTTTCTACTTTTTTCTCATACTAGTAATGAAAGGATGGTAAAAATGGAAATTTTATACAAAGTGTGCTTAGTTTTAGTCATAATTGGAGCCATAAATTGGGGATTAATTGGATTATTAGACTTTAATTTAGTAGAAGCAATCTTTGAAGCCGGTTCTATTATGACAAAAGTTATTTACTCTTTGGTGGGTATCAGTGGACTTGTTAGTATTGGTATTTTATTCCATCACATTGATTCACACCCATTCGAATAAAGCAAACAATTTTCGTTGTTTGTTTTTTTAATGTTTTTTTTCAAACGTTTCTTTTTCAGATTCATTATAGTAGTGCCCATGCCAATAATCTATATTTTGAATAGAATTGTTTTTGGATTGTTGATATTTCCATGACGGGATTAGAAGAATTCCTACATTGTTTTCTTGGGCTATTTTTACATCTTCTTCGGTTATTCTGTCAATACAATACAACGCAATTCTTTTTAATTCTGGGAGAGAAGATTCTATACCTATTTTTTTAGTTCCCCTCTCTAATATTAATAACTCATTATAAAACTGAGAGTTTTTTACTAATTCATCGACCGTTAATAAATGGTTGATACTTCTTGTACCAACTTCTGAATAATGAAATGGTCGATAAAAACTAAAAGAATCAAAGGGAAAAATGTGAACTATTTGATCTGGATTTAAATCGTCTGAATCATATAAGAATGTGTTCATATTTTTTCCCTCGCCAAACACAGCGATTCCGTCTTCTCCTATTAAAGAAAATGAGTGGCCTACTGGTAATTGCTCTTTCAAATGATTTCCGGATTTTACTATTCCAAAAAAAGCTTGTCCGTTCATCTTATAAACATCAACATGGTATTTTTTAGATAATTCTTCATCTTTATATTCTTTGATGGTTTTACTAGATAATGCACACTCTTTTATTGATTCTCTGACAATTTTTCTGGCATAAGCCATATCATCATACAAAGTTGTTACCCAATCTTCTTTTTTTAAGGTGTGAAAGAAATTAATTTTTTCTTCCTTAGAATACCAGTCTATATTGGAAAGTTGCTGATAAATTTCTATTCTATTTTCTGGTATCACAATGTTTCCACGATAGTAAAAATCTAATAATTCTCGAATATCAATCATAATATTGTAATAAATTTCTTCAAATAGATAATCGATAATATAGTTAGATAAAAGTTTGTTGTTTTCTTCTTCTATATAGTTTTCTATTTCTTCTATACTTTTATATTCTAATGTTTCTAATTTTTTGATGATTGGCTGATACTCTTTTAATAATATTAGATATTCTTTTCTCATTTCATTTGATATATCGGAAAGCGCATCACTCTCATTTTTCCAACTATAAAACAGTACGGCTAGTTTATGGGCTGGAATTTTTTTCTTGGATTCATCCCAATGAAGAATTAATTCTTCTTCTTTCTTTTTGATTTCTTCTTTTAAAAAGCTTCCATCCGTACAGTAAAGGGCATTATTTAGAAGTGTTCTCATTGCAATTACATCGTAGTTTTGCCAAATTTTTTCTATTACTTCTTTTGTAAGCATAGAAGAAGGGATACTAATTCCCATAAAGGTATCATTTTTTAAGTAACGATCTTCTTGAGACTCTAGTACCGAACGTTTGGCTTTTTCAAAGAAAATGTATAAGTCAATCGACGGATGGGTTAGGTCAATTGGATAGGTGCGAATGATTTTATCGATGATTTTTGGATTATCATTTATTACAATTTCATAAAGGATACTCATTTTATACGGCCAATTTTCGATAACTTTTTGTTTATATTCTTCCCGAAAATATATAAACAATGTCGCGATTTGTTTATCTGAAAGTATTTGCGTACCTCTCTTTAAAATCATATCGTAAGTAGAATCTTTTAAATATACTAGTGTTGCATAATAACAGCTAATATCACTTTCTAAAAATATATCTAAAAAAGAAGAATTTTTAAATAGTTCGTCTTTATAATTTGAAAATGTTAAGATGTATACTATTTTTTCTTCTTTTAAAGGATGATTCTTTAGTAGATATAGTCCTTCTTCGTTTAATACTTTTAAAATTCTTCCATTATTATCTTCTTTCAGGAAATCTGCAAATTCATTTTTATTGTATTGATATAGTATTTCTTTTCTATTCATCTATTACTCCTTAAAAAATGTTTATAACTTGGTCGTTATCCACATCAATTTGTTCTGCAGCTGGATAGGTTGGTAAGCCCGGCATTGTCATAATGTCTCCTAAATATACGGTGATAAATCCAGCGCCATTATACACTCTTAAGTCTTTTATTGTTACTGTGTAATCTCTAGGGTTTCCCAGTAAGTCTTTTTGGTCGCTTATCGAATACTGTGTTTTGGCAATACAAATTGGCAAATTTTTAAAATATTTGTCTATGTCTTTTATTTTCTTTTTGGCAATTTTGCTATACTCTACTGTGCCAGCATGAAGTAGTTTTTTACATACTTTCTCTATTTTTTCTTCTATTGAATCCGTTAAATCATAAAAATAATGTATTTGTTTACCATCTAACTTTAATACTTCCATAACTAAATCCATCGCTCCAATGCTACCTAATTCAAACACATTGTTGATAACAAAAGGGATTTCTTTTTGTTCTACGTAATTTTTTAAAGTCTCGATTTCTTCTTCGGTGTCATCACTATATTTATTTAATGTTACGATGTATGGTACTTTAGTTAAATTTAAGTTTTCCATGTGGGCATCTAAATTTTTTAAACCTTCTTTTAGTTGTTCTAAAGGTGTATTTTTTTCTTTACCATGATATTTTAAAGCTTTTAGAGTCACGACTAAAACAATACCGCTGACATTAAAATGATTCATACGGCTCACAATATCTAGGAATTTAAATCCTCCGAGGTCGAATCCAAAGCCTGCTTCTGTAATAACGATGTCTGAAGTTGCTAGTGCATGATTTAGGGCTGCAACTGTGTTACAACCAGGTGCAATATTTGCAAAAGGTCCACCATGAACTAGCACGGGATTTTTTTCTAGTGTTTGAACAATGTTTGGCTTTATCGCGTCTTTTAAAAGAGCTAGTAGAGAACCTGTAATATTTAAATCGCGCACAAAAACGTATTCTCCTTTTAAATTTTTTCCAATGATTAAATTATCTAGACGAGTTCTTAAATCATTAATATCTTTTGCCATACAGAGAGTACTCATAATTTCTGAAGCAGCAGTAATGGTAAATTTTTCTGTTCTATGATATTTAGTGTCATTAATCATAATATTTCTTAACGCACGATCGTTTAAGTCTAAGGTTCTTGTGAAATATATCTCTTCTGGATTTAAGTTTAAGGTATTTCCATGATAGAGAGTGTTATCGATCATCGCGCATATTAGGTTGTTGGCACTTGTGATGGAATGGAAGTCCCCATTAAAATGAAGATTGATATCCTCCATCGGTACTACTTGGGCATAGCCTCCTCCGGTTGCCCCTCCTTTTACCCCAAAGACTGGTCCTAATGAAGGTTCTCGAAGAGTTAGCATGGCATTTTTATTTTTTGATCTTAGGGCATCATATAAACCAATAGCTACCGTTGTTTTTCCTTCACCATAAGGTGTAGGGTTAATCGATGTCACGAGAATTAGTTTTCCTTTTTGTTTTTGAGCGAAGGGATTTTTAATTTTTGCCTTGTAGTCTCCATACATCTCGATTTCCTCTTTTGTTAAATTCATTTGTTTGGCAATACTTTCTATATTCTCCATTTTATTTTGCTTTGCTATTTCATAATCTTTTAACATGTTCTTCCTTCTTTCTTTAGAAAAAAAGTAGCATAGAGCTACTTTTTTAACTATTTGTTATTACGACACCAACCTGGCTTGATACGACATATTTTACTCTTGGGTCTGTAGAATCAATTTTTACATCGACATTATATGTTCCCGCGCTGTAACCTGAAAGGTCAATGTATGCAGAGATGTTTTCCGCAGTGATGGAATCAATTACAGATTGTACACCTACTACTTGAACAGAAATTGGATTTGCATCTGTTCTATTTACAGTAAGTCCACTACCAAGATTGTTAGCTCTGATATTTGAAATCTCAATCGTTTTTTGTCTTTCATCTCCGAATGTTACGACAATTTTCACTTCGTCTTCGCTGATGGAACGAACACCTGTAGGTTTGCTAATCGTCGCTGTGTAAGTCTGTGCTCCACCATTTCCTCGGCCATTAATGTCAATTGTTACAGGCACGCTTGTAATTCTGTCAATATCTTCTTTGTCTCCATAGATATCTACATTGTAGCTTGAACTACCATTAATTGTAATAGATGAGATCGCTTTACCGGCTACTAAATCACCTGTGGTAGATACTTCAATTGGAACTGTTGCTTTATAAGTACTAAATGTAATACTTGCACTGATAGTTGATGGAACAATCTCTACATTATCTAATGCTTGTCCATTTGAATCATATGCTACTAATGGGACATTGTCAATATCATAAGTAATCGCTTCACTATATTTTGAATCGCTTAAATCAATCAATGCTTTAATCGTGGCAATTTGTTCTAGAGCATCTTCACTGCCTTTTACTACTACCTCTGATTGTCCAAGACTTACATCTGATACTGAAAATCTTTCATTTAATTTATCTTCGTTTAGTAATTCGTAAGAAATGCTTCTTTGTTCACTAATTTTCTTTTTAATTACCACGGTTACATAAGCAGGGTCTAGTTTATAACTGATGTTATCTACCGTTTGATTATAGGACAAGTATACTCTTCTTGGAGTATCGCTTGCTTCATAGTCTGATAAGTCTAATACTACTTCATGACTTCCTAATTGTTTTGCTAAGTATAATGCACTTTTTCGTCCTGTTAAAATGATATCCGCTGTATCGACTAATCCTTCGACAACATAAGCTTCTTTATTATAAATGACAGTTACTGGTTCATTTGATAAAATTTCTGCTTCTGTTTCTACTAATGTAATTACTTGTGAATCCACTAGAAAGAATGTTACAACAGCCAAAGCTAAGGAAATATACACCAGTATTTTTGGTCTACTCATAAACTTTTCTAAGTGAATTGGATTATTTTTTAGTTTATCAAATAAAAAATATATGGCTCTACTTATTGGAGTGATTATCCGATTATCTAATATCTGATAACATTTTTTAAAAAAACGTACTATGGCTTTTTTTATTTTATTCATTTGCATCTTCCTCACTTTCTTCGGTCGTTGCGTCAGAATCATAGAATACCTCTGCTTTAGGTTTTAATTCATCCATTAATTTCATTCTAAATTCATCTAGAGTTAAGTTGTATTCAATTTTACCACTGACAGCAATACTAATTCGTCCTGTCTCTTCAGATACAATTAAAGCGAGAGCATCTGATTCTTCTGATACCCCTAAGGCTGCTCTGTGACGAGTTCCTAATTTTTTACTAATGTTTGGATTCATACTCGTTTTAAATACAGCACCTGCACAAGTAATTCTATCTCCTTGAATAATGACTCCTCCATCATGAAGTGGACTATTTGGGAAAAATAAGTTGCTTAATAATTCGCTTGATATATCCGCATAAATCTTAGTTGCGCGGTTAATATACTCTTGCAATGAAACGTCTCTTTCGATTACAATTAAAGCACCAATTCTATTTCTCTTTAAGTATTCAATAGATTTCATGACTTCATTTACCATTTTTTCTCGTTCATCGACTGTCAATACTTTATGGCGACCTAGAAGCTGGGTACGTCCAACATTTTCTAGCATGGTTCTAATTTCTGGTTGGAATATTACAATAATTGCTAGTGGTCCCCATTCTACAACATATTCTAGAATTAATCCTACTGTATATAAATTTAATAATTTACTTAATATTTCAATTAAGATAATAATTAATACACCTTTGACTATTAAGACCATTTTGACATTATTTCGAATGCTTTTTAATACAAAATAAAAGAGAATCCATACAATACAGATGTCTAGTATTTTGGTAAATAATGACCATAGTGTAGCTAGTGACATATTACACGCTCCTTTTTGTTGTCTAATTTATTATAGCAAATTTTTGTTATTTAATCTATATGTATTATTTTGTAAGCACATTAAATCCCGTTGTATTACTTGGATTTTGGCCATTAGATTGAGCTGATGTACTCATATCTGTAATGGTATTTTGCTGATTTGTTTTAGGAAGTTCCATTTCAAATTGAGGCTTGGCAGCATTTGTTACTGCTGTATTTAAAGTCTTATTAGCTGCTGCGGCTGCTAAATCATGAAGATCTTTTTCTTCCAATCTTGTTTTTTGAAACATAGATACACCTTTTTTTTGCTCACTTTGATCCACAAAATATCCTATTAACGCGAATAAAAGCACTAAAGATGCTACTAAAAACCATAAATAATTGTTTGCTAAAAAATCTGTAAAAGCTACCATATCTCTTTCGCCCCTTTTATTTTACATATCTATTATATCATATTATTTTATTTTTTTTTATTCTTTTCTTTTAGTTTACACTTTGATACAATACAGGCACGAGGTGAAGTATATGGAAAAGGATGAGAAGAAAAAGAAAAAGGATTTTAAAGAAACATGGTATTATTTAAAGAAAACTTATCCTTATGCCAAAAAGGATAAAAAATATTTGTTTTTCTTTTTTCTAGGTTGTATTGTTTTATGCTCTATTCAAATTGTAGCTCCGATTTTTACTGCAAGACAAATTATTGAACTTACCAATGAAGCTTGGCAGCAGTTATTTTGGGTTACTCTTGCTATATTAGGTATTGAAGTTCTTCGGAATTTTGTGCGAAAAGCGAATAACTTTTTTATTAATCGTTTCTTTTATTCGGTTCGAAAAAATATCCAATTAGAGGTTGCTCGTGAAACTTTGAAGTTAACAACAGAAACTTTAAATACTCACTCTAGTGGGGTTTTTATTGAAAGAATTAGTAATGATACTAGTGTTATTGCAGAAATTTTCATGAATATTATCGATTATGTTACTTATATTATCTCGGCGATTGGAGTTTTGGTTAGTATTTCCTTTTTAAATATGACTCTCTTTCTATTATATGTAGGTTTCTTAATTATTTTGTTTGTAACGAAAGCTTATGCTCAAAAAGTTCTTAAGAAAAAGAGAAGATTGGAAAGAGAAAAAAGTGAAGTTGCTTCTGGGTTCGTCAGTGAGATGGTCAGAGGAGCCAAAGATATTAAGATATTAAATGCAGAAATTAGTTTTTTATCGAAAGCAGATAACATCGTGAATGATTTAAATCAAGCTAGTTATGATTATACTAAGACTAGACGTAATTTTGTGTTTTGGAATGGTAATATTCGTGACTTATTAGATTTCTTTATTATTCTGTGTGGTATTTATTTTTTGATGAGTGGACAACTTGAGGTAGCCACGATGATTGTTATTTTTAATTATCGTAATAATATTTTGGCTATATCAGATTTTTTAGAAGGTTTCTTGGAACTTATTCAAAGATATACACTGGCAGCCGAACGTATTTTTGAAGTGATTGATAGTCCTAAGTTTCCAAAAGAAGTATTTGGTTCTAAACAAGTCAAGAAGTTGGAAGGTCATATCAAGTTTCAAAATGTTTCATTCCAATATGATGATAGTCAAGAGGTTTTAAATGATGTTTCATTCGAAATAATGCCAAATGAAACTGTTTCTTTCGTCGGAAAAAGTGGGGCTGGAAAGTCTACTATTTTCAATTTGATTGCTGGTCTGTATCATATAAATCAGGGTTCTATCTATCTTGATGGTATTCCTTTGGAAGAACTCTCAAAAGAGTCTTTACGTGGGAATTTGTCTATCATTAGTCAAAATCCCTATATTTTTAATATGAGTATTCGGGAAAATTTAACAATTATTAAACACGATTTGACAGAGGAAGAAATGGTTGAAGCATGCAAGAGAGCAAGACTCCATGATTTTGTAATGGCGCTTAAGGATGGCTATGACACTATAGTCGGTGAGTCGGGAGTGACTTTATCTGGTGGGCAAAGACAGAGACTTGCAATTGCTCGGGCATTAATTCAAAAAACAGAAATTATTTTGTTTGATGAAGCTACGAGTGCATTAGATAATGAGACACAAGCGGAAATTCAGCAATCGATACGCAACATGCAAGGAGAATACACTATTTTGATTATTGCTCATAGGCTTTCTACTGTTATCAATAGTGATCGTTTAATTTTAATTGACCAAGGAAAAGTGAAAGGGATTGGAACACATCAAGAATTGTTAGAGCATAATGCTATTTATAAAAAGTTATATGAGTTAGAATTAAGTGATGAAGAAAAAAGTAAACAAGAATGATCCTGTTTACTTTTTAAATTGGTAAGACTGATTAACCTTTTAGGACTTTTTCCGGTAAAAACCAGTCGATTTCCAGTGAAAACCGTTTTTTTTAATAATATTGTTTTGATTCACGTTCTAAATCTCTTTTTTTAATGCTTTCTCTTTTGTCGTATAATTTTTTTCCTTTACCAATTCCAATTAAAAGTTTCGCTTTGTTGTTTTTAATATACATTTTTAAAGGGATAATGCTAATTCCTTCTTTTTCTTTGGCCTCTTTTAATTTTTTTATTTCTTGTTTGTGAAGAAGGAGACGTCTTGTTCTTCTTTCATCATGATTAAACTGATTTCCTTCTTCGTATTTGGCAATATAAATATTTAAGGCAAAAGCTTCGTTATCTTTGATGGTAACAAAGCTATCTTTTAAATCGACAGACCCTTTTCTAACACTTTTGATTTCTGTCCCAACAAGTTCTATCCCGGCTTCGTATTCTTTTAATATTTCATAGTCATAGTAAGCTTTTTTATTCTTGACTTCCATTTTCTTGTTCCTCCACTACTTCGAAATCAATTAAAGCAGTTTCTTTATTCGCACTGATACAGCGAACCCGTAATTTGTCACCAATGCGATATGTCTTTTTGGTAGACTTGCCAATTAGGGAAAGTAAATCTGGAACATATTCATAGTAATCACCTTTTAGGCTATTTACATGGACTAAACCTTCTACTAAGTTTGGAAGTTCTACATAGAATCCGTAATTTGTCACTGAGTCGATAATTGCATCGTAAATTTCTCCAATATGGTTTTCCATGTACTCTGCCATTTTCATATCAGCAACATCACGTTCTGCTTGTTGAGCCGCTACCTCTCGTTCGCTAGAATGTTCTGCGATTTGGACTAGGCTTGTATTTAGATAATCAATCGTATGCATTGAGAAATCTTTTTCGACTAAGTATTTTTTTAGAAGTCTATGCACTGTAAGGTCTGGAAATCTTCTGATTGGACTTGTAAAGTGTGTATAGGCTTTTGACGCTAAACCAAAATGTCCAATATTTTCTTTTGAGTATTCTGCTTTTTTCATACTACGAAGTAACATAGAAGATAGGATTGAGAATTCTGGTTTGTCATCTAGTTCTTTTAGTATATGTTGCATTGTTATTGGTGTTAAGTCATATACTTTTGTTTGAAGTTGATAACCTAGTATTTTTAATAAATTTGTAAAGTCTTCAATTTTTTCTGTATTTGGTTTACCATGGACACGATAGATAAATGGTAAGTCCATATTATAGATATGGCTTGCTACAGTTTCATTTGCAGCAATCATAAAGTCTTCAATTAACTTTTCGCCGTCTTCTCTTTCTACTCTTACGATATCAATGGCACGACCTTGTTCATCTTGAATGATTTCTGGTTCATCTAAATCAAAATCAATATAGCCACGACTCATTTTTTCTTTTCTTAAAATATGAGCTAACTCATTCATTTCTTTTAAAGTATCAGCAAATGGTTCATATCCTGGTGCGACAATGTCACGCATTAAAATATCATTGACTGCTTCATAAGTCATTTTTTTAGCGCTTTTTATATAGGACTCAAAGATGTCATAATCAATTACTTTTCCTTGATTATTGATTGTCATAACACAGCTCATTGTTAGACGCAACGCCCCTTCGTTAAGTGAGCAAATTCCGTTTGATAATTTATGAGGTAACATTGGAATTACAGTATTGGCAAGGTAATTTGAAGTTCCTCTTTTGTAAGCTTTATCTCCCAATGCTGTATTTTCTTTGACATAATTCGATACGTCCGCAATGTGAACTCCTAAAATATAATTTTCGCCATCTCTTTTTAAGCTAATCGCATCATCAATATCTTTTGTGTGTGAGCCATCAATGGTAAATATTACTTCGTTTGTTAGGTCTCTTCTATTTAGGAGAGAAGCTTTGTCTACTTCGGTTGGAATATCTTCTAGTTCTCTTTCTACATCAGCACCAAAATCTGGGTCTATTTGATATTTATAGGCAATACTTAGTATATCTACTCCTGGGTCATCTTTATGTCCTAGAATTTTAAT